>NZ_JBSHAQ010000019.1:0-133678 GCF_053611585.1 Streptomyces sp. NPDC054794
TATAATACACCTACACTTGTGGTGTCGCGGCCCCCCGCGCGACCGGAGATCCGGTCCGCGGGGCGCCTCGTTTCCCACGCCGGACGGCCACCGGCGACCGGCGACCGAGGGGCATCCACGCCGACGGTCATCGGCCGCCAAGGGCCAACGGTCACCAGCAGCGCACGGCCATCAGCAGCCGACGGCCATCAGCAGCCGAGGGCGGTTGGCGGCCACCGGTCACGAGCAGCCCACGCCCATCACCAACCCACCGCCATCAGCGGCCAACGGCCATCAACAGCCGAGGGCCACCAGCAGCCGAGGACGGTTGGCGACCACCGGTCACGAGCACCCCGCGCCCATCAGCAACCCACCGCCATCACAGCAGCCGACTGTCATCAGCGGCCAACGGCAATCAACAGCCGACAGCCACTGGCGGCCACCGGGCACCGGCCACCGGCAGCCCACGCCCATCAGCAACCCACGGCAATCAGCAGAAGCCCCCCACGGCAACGACACGCCCGAGCACGCGAGCCGTACGGCGCCCGGTCGGCGGCCGTGGGGGCGCCCGCCTCGCTGATGCTCCCTCAAGTTCCCGGCCCTGGGCGCCGGTGGCTTCGTAGGAGCCTGCTCGGGTTCGTCCGGTGGCATCCTGGAGGCAGTCGGGGGCGTGCGAGAGGGCAGGTGGAAGGCATGGTGGGCGTGTCCGCTGGGGAGGGCGCCGGGGTCCGGGACACGGCGGTGCCGTCCGTGGCCCCGCGTGCCATGCGCGCCGATGCCCGCCGCAACTACGAGCGGTTGCTCACCGAGGCCCGTGCCGCCTTCGCCGAGCACGGCACGGACGCGTCCCTGGAGGACGTGGCCCGTCGGGCGGGCGTCGGTATCGGCACGCTGTACCGGCACTTCCCGAACCGGCACGCCTTGATGAGCGCGGTCTTCGAGGACGCGGTGAGCGAACTCCTCGCCCGCTCACGCGAACTGCTGGACGCGCCCGAACCCTGCGCGGCCCTGGTGACCTGGCTGCGCGAGATGGTCACGCACGCCGGTGAGTACCGTGGCCTGGCGCGGGCGCTGATGTCGGTGTCCACCGACTCCGGTTCCGCGCTGGCCCGTTGCAGCACCCCGATCCACGAGGCGGGCGGCGCGCTGCTGGCCCGCGCTCAGGCGGCGGGCACCGTACGCCCCGACGTCTCGATCGGCGACCTCCTCCAACTGACCCACGCCATTGCGCTGGCGGCGGAGGAGTCACCGGGAGACTCTGACCTGGCGGACCGCTTGCTGAAACTGACGCTACGCGGCCTGAAGGGATAGACCGCCCGCGCCCCTCAACGCCGCCGCAGATCCGCGACACGAGCACGCTCGGCCCCGGCCGCCTGCTCCCCCAGCACCGTGGCCGACCGCAGCGCGGCGCTCGGCACCTGCCCCCGCCGCGGCCCCGGGAGGGCTACGTCCCGACGCGGCTGGCGCGCCGGGACCTGATCACCCCCCGGGCTCCCGGACGCCCCGGCCACGGCGATCTGCACCCCCTGGTCGGCCAGGGCCTGCAGCTCGGTGGCGGCACGGTCGTCGTGGCCCGGCGGCTCGTCGGTGACCAGGCGGGTGATGAGGTCGGTCGGCACCGTCTGGAACATCGTGTCCGTGCCCAGCTTGGTGTGGTCGGCGAGGACCACGACCTCCGCGGCCGCCTGGACCAGCGCGCGGTCGACGGACGCCGAGAGCATGTTGGACGTGGACAGCCCGCGCTCGGCGGTCAGACCGCTCCCGGACAGGAAGGCCTTGGACACCCTGAGCCCCTGCAGGGACTGCTCGGCGCCGGAGCCGACCAGGGCGTAGTTGGAGCCGCGCAGGGTGCCGCCGGTCATCACGACCTCGACACGGTTGGCGTGCGCCAGCGCCTGGGCGACCAGCAGGGAGTTGGTGACGACGGTCAGGCCCGGCACCCGGGCGAGCCGGCGCGCCAGTTCCTGTGTGGTGGTACCCGCCCCGACCACGATGGCCTCGCCCTCTTCGACGAGGTTCGCGGCGAGATCGGCGATGGCCGTCTTCTCGGCGGTCGCGAGATGTGATTTCTGCGGAAAGCCGGACTCTCGCGTGAACCCGCCCGGCAATACCGCACCGCCGTGTCGGCGGTCGAGCAGTCCTTCTGCCTCCAGTGCGCGCACGTCCCGCCGTACGGTCACTTCGGAGGTCTGGACGACGCGGGCGAGCTCACGGAGCGACACGGCCCCGTTCGCTCGCACCATTTCGAGGATCAATTGACGACGTTCTGCAGCGAACACGAAACTGACAGTAACGCGGGCGACCGTCTGCTTTCAGCAGTTTGCGCCGAATAACAGAAGTTGTTCGCACAGCAGGACAGGAAGTGGTATACGGCCTAGCCATCCCGCCTATGCCGCGCGCATGCCACGGCAACTCCCCGTGACCAGCGGGGAGTCGGTATCGGACGGCCTCGGGCGGCCTCGGACGCGCTCGGACGTCGCGATGCCGCCACGGGGGCGCCGCGCGGCCGCCGTGGTGCCGCCTACGCCTCGCCGGTCGCCTTGCGGGTGTGGAGCTGGCGGGCCACCTCGGCGATCGAGCCCGACAGGGACGGGTACACGGTGAAGGCGTTCGCGATCTGTTCGACCGTCAGATTGTTGTCGACGGCGATCGAGATGGGGTGGATCAGTTCCGAGGCGCGGGGCGCCACGACCACACCGCCGACGACGATCCCCGTACCCGGACGGCAGAAGATCTTCACGAAGCCGTCGCGGATGCCCTGCATCTTGGCGCGCGGGTTGCGCAGGAGCGGGAGCTTGACCGCCCTGGCCTCGATCTTGCCCGCGTCGACGTCGGCCTGGGTGTAGCCGACGGTGGCGATCTCCGGGTCGGTGAAGACGTTGGAGGAGACGGTCTTGAGGTTGAGCGGGGTCACCGCGTCGCCGAGGAAGTGGTACATGGCGATACGTCCCTGCATGGCCGCGACGGAGGCGAGGGCGAAGACGCCCGTCACGTCACCGGCCGCGTACACGCCCGGGGCGGTCGTGCGGGAGACCTTGTCGGTCCAGATGTGCCCGGACTCGCGGAGCTTGACGCCGGCCTCCTCCAGGCCGAGTCCGGCGCTGTTGGGGATGGCGCCGACGGCCATGAGGCAGTGCGAGCCGGTGATCACGCGGCCGTCGGAGAGGGTGACCTCCACCTTGTCGCCGACGCGCTTGGCGGACTGGGCGCGGGAGCGGGCCATGACGTTCATGCCGCGGCGGCGGAAGACGTCCTCCAGGACCGCGGCGGCGTCCGGGTCCTCGCCGGGCAGCACGCGGTCGCGCGAGGAGACGAGGGTGACCTTGGAGCCGAGGGCCTGGTAGGCACCGGCGAACTCGGCGCCCGTGACACCGGAGCCGACCACGATGAGCTCGTCGGGGAGCTCGGTGAGGTCGTAGACCTGGGTCCAGTTCAGGATGCGCTCGCCGTCGGGCTGGGCGTCGGGCAGCTCGCGCGGGTGACCGCCGGTGGCGATGAGCACGGCGTCCGCGACGAGGGTCTCCTCGGTGCCGTCGGCGGCGGCGACGACGACCTTGCGGGAGCCGTCGAGTGCCTGCATGCCCTGCAGCCGGCCGCGGCCGCGCATGACCCGGGCGCCGGCGCGGGTGACGGAGGCGGTGATGTCGTGGGACTGGGCGAGCGCGAGGCGCTTCACACGGCGGTTGACCTTGCCGAGGTCGACGCCGACCACCCGGGCGGCCTGCTCCAGCGGCGGGGTGTCGTCGGCGACGATGATGCCGAGTTCCTCGTACGACGAGTCGAAGGTGGTCATCACCTCGGCCGTAGCGATAAGGGTCTTCGACGGCACGCAGTCGGTCAGTACCGACGCTCCGCCCAGACCGTCGCAGTCGACGACGGTCACCTCCGCGCCGAGCTGCGCTGCCACCAGCGCCGCTTCGTATCCGCCGGGTCCGCCACCGATGATCACGATCCGAGTCACGTACTCCATTGTCCCGCACGCTTCAAGGTGCTTCTGCCCGGGGTGAGCGTGCCGTTGCCCACGGGGCGGCCGAGGCACGTGTTTTCGCTGCCGTACTCTCGACCCATGGCGCTCTATGCCGCGTACGCCGGCAATCTCGACGCGCGGCTGATGTCCCGCCGCGCCCCGCACTCGCCGCTGCGCGCCACCGGCTGGCTGAACGGCTGGCGGCTGACCTTCGGCGGGGAGCAGCTGGGCTGGGAGGGCGCGCTCGCGACGATCGTCGAGGAGCCGGGGTCCCAGGTCTTCGTCGGGCTGTACGACATCGCCCCCATGGACGAGGAGTCCCTGGACCGCTGGGTGGGCGTGGGTCTCGGCATCTACCGGCGCGCCCGGGTCCGGGTGCACACACTGGACGGCGAGGAGCCGGCGTGGGTGTACGCGCTCAACGGGTACGAGGGCGGTCTGCCGTCGGCCCGGTACCTGGGTGAGCTCGCCGACGCGGCGGAGTCGGCCGGCGCCCCGCACGACTATGTGATGGAGCTGCGCAAGCGGCCCTGCTAGGGCACCGGCGCCCCTTGGGCCACTTTTGTCCCAACCTTTGTTGGAAACGACAAGACAACGATCGCCATCCCGTGAGCTCTGTCATCTACGCGCGTAGGCCCGAACCGGCTACCCTCATCCGCGTGAACGCATCTCTTCTTCCGGACGACATCCAGGGCGACCCCTATGCCGCCGCCGACGCGGCCGCCGCGCGCCTGCGCGAGCTCACGGGCGCCGAGACCCACGACGTCGCCCTCGTGATGGGCTCCGGCTGGGCTCCGGCCGTCGACGCCCTTGGCGCTGCCGACGCCGAGTTCCAGGTCACCGAGCTGCCCGGCTTCCCGCCGCCGGCGGTGCAGGGGCACGGAGGCAAGGTCCGCTCGTACAGCATCGGTGACAAGCGCGCGCTGGTCTTCCTGGGCCGCACGCACTACTACGAGGGCCGGGGCGTCGCCGCCGTGGCGCACGGCGTGCGCACCGCGGTGGCCGCCGGCTGCAAGACCGTCGTGCTGACCAACGGCTGCGGCGGCCTGCGCGAGGGCATGCGCCCCGGCCAGCCGGTGCTGATCAGCGACCACATCAACCTCACCGCGACCTCGCCGATCGTGGGCGCGAACTTCGTCGACCTCACCGACCTGTACTCGCCGCGCCTGCGCGCCCTGTGCAAGGAGGTCGACGCGACGCTGGAGGAGGGCGTGTACGCCCAGTTCCCCGGCCCGCACTACGAGACCCCGGCCGAGATCCGCATGGCCCGGGTGATCGGCGCGGACCTGGTGGGCATGTCGACGGTGCTGGAGGCCATCGCCGCGCGCGAGGCCGGTGCCGAGGTGCTGGGGATCTCGCTGGTGACGAACCTCGCCGCCGGCATGACCGGGGAGCCGCTGAACCACGAGGAGGTTCTGCAGGCGGGCCGTGACTCGGCCGCCCGGATGGGTTCGCTGCTGACCCAGGTGCTCGGCCGGCTGTGACCGCCGCCCGCCGCTCCTGAGCGCACGGCAACGCACCACGCACCCGCACTTCGAACGAGAGGTTGACCCGACGTGCACGACGATCTCATCGCCCGGGCCCAGGCGTGGCTGGCCGAGGACCCCGACGCGGACACGCGCGAGGAACTCGCCAAGCTGATCGACTCCGGGGATGTCACGGAGCTCGCCGCGCGCTTCGCCGGCACCCTGCAGTTCGGCACCGCGGGCCTGCGCGGTGAACTCGGGGCCGGTCCGATGCGGATGAACCGCTCGGTCGTCATCCGGGCAGCCGCCGGTCTGGCCGCCTACCTCAAGAAGGAGGGGCAGGCCGAGGGGCTCGTCGTCATCGGGTACGACGCCCGGCACAAGTCCGCCGACTTCGCCCGGGACACCGCCGCCGTGATGGTCGGGGCGGGGCTCCGCGCCGCGGTCCTGCCGCGGCCGCTGCCCACCCCTGTCCTGGCGTTCGCGATCCGGCACCTCGGCGCGGTCGCGGGCGTGGAGGTCACCGCCAGCCACAACCCGCCCCGGGACAACGGCTACAAGGTCTACCTCGGCGACGGCTCGCAGATCGTGCCGCCCGCGGACGCGGGGATCGCGGCCGAGATCGACGCGATCCGCAGCCTGCACGACGTGCCCCGGCCCGACTCCGGCTGGGAGACCCTCGACGACGCCGTCCTGGACGCCTATCTCGCCCGTACCGACGCCGTCCTGGCCGAGGGCTCGCCGCGGGGCGCCCGGACCGTCTACACGGCGATGCACGGCGTCGGCAAGGACGTCCTGCTGGCCGCGTTCGCCCGGGCCGGCTTCCCGGAGCCGGTGCTGGTCGCCGAGCAGGCCGAGCCCGACCCCGACTTCCCGACCGTCGCCTTCCCGAACCCGGAAGAGCCCGGCGCCATGGACCTGGCCTTCGCCGCGGCCCGCGCGACCGGTCCCGACCTGGTCATCGCCAACGACCCGGACGCCGACCGCTGTGCCGTGGCGGTCGGGGACGGGGGCGACTGGCGCATGCTGCGCGGCGACGAGGTCGGTGCCCTGCTCGCCGCGCACCTGGTCGCGCGCGGGGCGACCGGCACCTTCGCCGAGTCGATCGTGTCCTCGTCCCTGCTCGGCCGGATCGCCGAGAAGGCCGGGCTGCCCTACGAGGAGACCCTCACCGGCTTCAAGTGGATCGCCCGGGTGGACGGTCTGCGCTACGGCTACGAGGAGGCGCTCGGCTACTGCGTCGACCCGGCCGGGGTGCGCGACAAGGACGGCATCACCGCCGCCCTCCTGATCACCGAGCTCGCCTCCGGTCTGAAGGCGCGGGGGCGCACGCTGCTCGACCTGCTCGACGACCTGGCCGTCGAGCACGGGCTGCACGCGACCGACCAGCTCTCGGTGCGGGTGCAGGACCTGTCGGTCATCGCCGACGCGATGCGGCGCCTGCGCGAGCGGCCGCCGACCGAGCTCGCGGGTCTGGCCATCACCCGGGCCGAGGACCTCACCCGGGGCACGGAGAAGCTGCCGCCCACCGACGGGCTGCGCTATACCCTCGACGGCGCCCGCGTCATCGTCCGGCCCAGCGGCACGGAGCCCAAGCTGAAGTGCTACCTGGAGGTCGTCGTACCGGTCGGCACCCACGCCGCCCTCCCGGCCGCCCGCGCCCGTGCGACCGACCTGCTCGCCGCCATCAAGCACGACCTCGCGACGGCCGCGGGCATCTGAGCCCCAACCCTCGCTCTCGATGGGGTGCCTTCACCATGGCAGGTGGGGGCACCCCTTCGGCGTTTCCGTGGCCACCAAGGGGCCGGCATCGGGGGACCGGAGGCCTTGGTCCGTGATTCCCCCTCCTGGCGCGCCGCTCTGGCCCCTTCCGGCCCGAGCGGCAGTCAGCTCAGCCCACCGCCGGCAGCACCGCTGCAGCCACCGTGGGCGCCGCGCCCGGCACAGCCGGGACCGGAGACCCCTTGGTCGGCGGCTGCCCTCTGTGCGCGCCTCCAACCTCTTCCGGGAAACCGCCGGGGAAGCCGTGCGTCGGCCCACGCGGCAGCCGACTCAGCCCACCGCCACCAGCACCACTCCAGCCCCCGCGAGCGCAACGCCCCGCACAGCCAGGACCGGAAGCACCCTCAGCCGACAGCTCCCCCTCCGCGCGCGCCACTCCGACCCCTACGGGAAACCGTCGCAGCATCGGCCCGCCCGGCCAGGACCGGAAGGACCCCCGGCCGACAGCTCCCCCTCCGCGCGCGCCACTCCGACCCCTACGGGAAACCGTCGCAGCATCCGCGGGATCGGCCCGCCCGGCCAGGACCGGAAGGACCTCCAGCCGGCAGCTCCCCCTCCGCACGGCCCTCCGGCCCCCTCTCAGGAGGCCGTCGGGACATCCGCGCATCGGCCCATGCGGCCGCTCGCCCGGTCGGCTAGGCCCCTCCGCGCGCGCCGCTTGCCGCGACCGGCAAGCCGGTCGGGGCATCCGCGCGTCGGCCCGCCCGCCCGGCCGCCCCGCCCAGCCGACTCAACCCACCGCCAGCAGGATCGCCAGCAGGATCGCGCCGGCCACCGCCGGTGCCGCGATCTCGTACGCCCAGCGGACCGTGACCTCGCCCTGTGCCGACTCGGCGTGCTCCTGGCGTTCCAGCGTGGCGCGCAGGTCGTCCATGATCTTGTCGGTCTCCGCGCGGTGCGGTCCGTCCGTGGCGGCGGAGCCGCGCGGGCCGCCGCCGAGGCCACCGCCGCCGAAGGCGCCGCCACCGAACATCCCGGATCTGCCGCCCCCGCGGGCCTCCGCCTCGGCGCGCGCCTGGCGGCGCGTCGCCTTCTTGCGGGCCCGCAGCGAGACCGGGATGGCCCACAGCTGGTACTTGTCGCCGGACTTGACGACGACCTCGTTGGAGTAGCCGGAGCGCAGGGAGACGATCTCGCCCCACGGCACGGTGACCACCCGGAAGGGGTTGCGCACGCGCAGCCGGTCGTCGTTCGCGAAGACGGCCGGGCGCAGGGTGAAGGCGATCACCAACGGCACGAGCAGGATCAGCCCGGCGAGCGCCAGCCACGGCGTGTGGCCGCTGCCACGGAACAGCGCGTCGATGCCGAGCCACCCGACGAGGGCGAGCAGCAGCACACCACCCATCAGCCCCAGGGGTGAGCGGTAGATCCGGTCCTTGGCGGCGGGCGCCGAGGGCTGTGGCGCGGGTGACTGGTGGTCCGGGGTCGTCATGCTCCCGATTCTGCCCGACGACCCCGGACTGCTCATATGCGGTCGCCGACGATGTGATGAGCGCCCGGGGGCTGTACAGCCGCTACGCGCGTAGATATGGTGGCGTGGTGACCATGCCCACTTCTGCTCCCTCCCCCACTGCTAAACGCGTGGGCGGTACCCCCATCGCTGACGTCACCGCGTCCGACAGCACGCTGCGCCGCTTCCTGCACGGGTTGCCCGGCGTCGACGCGGTCGGCCTGGAGGCGCGCGCCGCCTCTCTCGGCACCCGATCCATCAAGACCACCGCGAAGGCGTACGCCATCGACCTCGCCATCTCGATGGTCGACCTGACGACGCTGGAAGGCGCGGACACCCCGGGCAAGGTCCGGGCGCTCGGCGCCAAGGCGGCCCACCCGGACCCGACGGACCGGACGACCCCCACGACCGCGGCCGTCTGTGTCTATCCCGACATGGTGGCCGTCGCCAAGGAGGCGATCATTGCCGCCGGCAAGGCTCCGGACGTCAAGGTCGCCTCCGTCGCCACCGCCTTCCCGGCCGGCCGTGCCGCCCTCGACGTGAAGCTGGCCGACGTCCGTGACGCCGTGGCCGCGGGCGCCGACGAGATCGACATGGTCATCGACCGCGGGGCGTTCCTCGCGGGCAAGTACCTGAAGGTGTACGACGAGATCGTCGCCGTGAAGGAGGCCTGCGGGGCGTCCGCCCGGCTCAAGGTCATCTTCGAGACCGGCGAGCTGTCCACGTACGACAACATCCGTCGGGCCAGCTGGCTCGGCATGCTGGCCGGGGCCGACTTCATCAAGACCTCGACCGGCAAGGTCGCCGTCAACGCGACCCCGGCGAACACCCTCCTCATGCTGGAGGCCGTGCGCGACTTCCGCGCCCAGACCGGGGTACAGGTCGGCGTGAAGCCGGCCGGCGGCATCCGCACCACCAAGGACGCCATCAAGTTCCTGGTCCTGGTCAACGAGACCGCCGGCGAGGACTGGCTGGACAACCACTGGTTCCGCTTCGGCGCCTCCTCGCTCCTGAACGACCTGCTGATGCAGCGTCAGAAGCTGGCCACCGGCCGTTACTCCGGCCCCGACTACGTGACGGTGGACTGATCCCCATGGCATCCGCATTCGAGTACGCACCCGCCCCCGAGTCCCGCTCGGTCGTCGACATCGCGCCGTCCTACGGTCTGTTCATCGACGGCGAGTTCACCGAGGCCGCCGACGGCAAGGTCTTCAAGACCGTCTCGCCGTCCACCGAGGAGGTCCTCTCCGAGATCGCCCAGGCGGGCGAGGCGGACGTCGACCGCGCGGTCAAGGCCGCCCGCAAGGCCTTCGAGAAGTGGTCGGCGCTGCCCGGCTCCGAGCGCGCCAAGTACCTCTTCCGCATCGCCCGGATCATCCAGGAGCGCAGCCGTGAACTGGCGGTCCTGGAGACCCTGGACAACGGCAAGCCGATCAAGGAGACCCGCGACACGGACCTCCCGCTGGTCGCCGCGCACTTCTTCTACTACGCGGGCTGGGCGGACAAGCTGGAGCACGCCGGGTTCGGCACGGCCCCGAGGCCGCTCGGCGTCGCCGGCCAGGTCATCCCCTGGAACTTCCCGCTCCTCATGCTGGCCTGGAAGATCGCCCCGGCGCTCGCGACCGGCAACACGGTCGTCCTGAAGCCGGCCGAGACCACGCCGCTGTCGGCCCTCTTCTTCGCGGACATCTGCCGCCAGGCGGGCCTGCCCAAGGGCGTCGTCAACATCCTTCCGGGATACGGCGACGCGGGCGCCGCCCTGGTCGCGCACCCGGACGTGAACAAGGTCGCCTTCACCGGCTCCACGGCCGTCGGCAAGGAGATCGCGCGCACGGTCGCCGGCACCCGCAAGAAGCTCACCCTCGAACTGGGCGGCAAGGGCGCCAACATCGTCTTCGACGACGCCCCGATCGACCAGGCCGTCGAGGGCATCGTGGGCGGCATCTTCTTCAACCAGGGCCAGGTCTGCTGCGCGGGCTCCCGGCTGCTGGTCCAGGAGTCGATCCAGGACGAGCTCCTCGACTCCCTCAAGCGCAGGCTCTCCACGCTGCGCCTGGGCGACCCGCTCGACAAGAACACGGACATCGGCGCGATCAACTCCGCGGAGCAGCTGGCCCGGATCACCGCGCTCGCCGAGCAGGGCGAGGCGGAGGGCGCCGAGCGCTGGTCCCCGGCCTGCGAACTACCCGAGAGCGGCTACTGGTTCGCCCCGACGCTGTTCACGAACGTCACGCAGGCGCACACCGTCGCCCGCGACGAGATCTTCGGCCCGGTGCTGTCGGTCCTCACGTTCCGTACGCCCGACGAGGCCGTCGCCAAGGCCAACAACACGCAGTACGGACTGTCGGCGGGCATCTGGACGGAGAAGGGCTCCCGGATCCTGGCCGTCGCGAACAAGCTGCGCGCCGGTGTCGTCTGGTCCAACACGTTCAACAAGTTCGACCCGACCTCGCCCTTCGGCGGCTACAAGGAGTCGGGCTTCGGCCGCGAGGGCGGTCGCCACGGTCTGGAGGCATACCTCGATGTCTGATAAGTCCGAAACGATCGAGCGGCTTTCCGTCTTCAAGACCTACAAGCTGTACGTGGGCGGCAAGTTCCCGCGTTCCGAGAGCGGCCGGGTGTACGAGGTGACGGACTCGAAGGGCAAGTGGCTGGCGAACGCGCCGCTGTCGTCCCGCAAGGACGCCCGTGACGCGGTCGTGGCCGCGCGCAAGGCGTTCGGCGGCTGGTCCGGCGCGACCGCCTACAACCGGGGCCAGATCCTCTACCGCATCGCCGAGATGCTTCAGGGGCGCCGCGACCAGTTCGTGCGCGAGGTGGCCGAGGCGGAGGGCCTGGCCAAGTCGAAGGCCGCCGCCCAGGTGGACGCGGCGATCGACCGCTGGGTCTGGTACGCGGGCTGGACGGACAAGATCGCCCAGGTCGTGGGCGGCGGGAACCCGGTCGCGGGCCCGTTCTTCAACCTGTCCTCCCCCGAGCCGACCGGCGTGGTCACCGTGCTGGCGCCGCAGGAGTCGTCCTTCCTCGGCCTGGTCTCGGTGATCGCCCCGGTCATCGCGACCGGCAACACGGCCGTCGTGATCGCGAGCGAGAAGTCCCCGCTCCCGGCGCTGTCCCTGGGCGAGGTGCTGGCCACCTCCGACCTGCCCGGCGGTGTCGTCAACGTCCTGTCCGGCCGTACGGCGGAGATCGCGGCGCCGCTGGCCGCGCACCAGGACGTCAACGCGATCGACCTCGCGGGCGCCGACGATGCGCTGGCGAAGGAGCTGGAGATCGCGGCGGCGGACAACCTCAAGCGCGTCCTTCGTCCACAGGCTGTGGACAACTGGTCGGCGACTCCGGGCACCGAGCGCATGACGGCGTTCCTGGAGACGAAGACGGTCTGGCACCCGACGGGCTCGCTGGGCGCGTCCGGCTCGTCGTACTGAGCCGGCGCCCGGGCCCAGTACCGGGCCGGCACACAGGCCGAGAGCCGCGCCACCCCTCCGTCCGGGGGCGGCGCGGCTCTCTTCGTGCGCTTCGCGTACTTCGCGTACTTCGCGTACTTCGCGTACTTCGCGTACTTCGCGTACTTCGCGTACGGGCGACGGGTGCCGTCAGCCCCGGCCGCCGCCCAGTACCCCGGTCACCTGCCCCAGCACCGGCACCGACCCGAGCGACCGCGACTCGGCCACCGGACCGGTCAGCGCCTGCGAGGAAAGCGGCTGGAAGTCGGCGACCTGGGTGCCGACGCCGTTGTCGAGCGGGTCGACGCCGGTGCCGGCGAGGGGGTTGGGCTTGAGGCCGGTGACCGGGCCCGTGACATAGCCCAGCGTGCCGGTCAGCGCCTGCGCCCCCGCCTGCGGGTCGATCCTGCCGAGCGAGGTCGGCCGCCAGGGCACGTCCACCGGCAGGGTGGAGTCCGCGGAGGCCGTCGCCGCGCCCGCGCCCAGGGCCGCTCCGGCGGTCGCGAGGGCGATCAGGGCGCGCTGCGCGGTGGGGTGCTGGCGGGTCGCGTGTCGTGCCATTGCTGATGCCACCTTCTGGTGCACAGGGTAATGAGGTCGACACAAAGGGTAGTTGAGGTGTGACGCACGCACCAAAGCCGACCCGCGGGGTCGGCAGCGGGCGCCCCATACGTCAAACTGGTGTTCCGTGAGCCTTCATCCCCCGTCACCCGCCCGTGTCGTGCTGCTGTGCGGCCCCTCGGGCTCGGGCAAGTCCCTCGTCGCCGCCCGCTCCGGGCTGCCCGTCCTGCGCCTCGACGACTTCTACAAGGAGGGCGAGGACCCGACGCTGCCACTGGTGGAGGGGAGTTCGGACATCGACTGGGACCATCCGCTGTCCTGGG
This sequence comes from Streptomyces sp. NPDC054794, assembly GCF_053611585.1. Lineage (NCBI taxonomy): Bacteria > Bacillati > Actinomycetota > Actinomycetes > Kitasatosporales > Streptomycetaceae > Streptomyces > Streptomyces sp. NPDC054794. The sequence goes on from NZ_JBSHAQ010000019.1 coordinate 12,975, forward strand.
ACGCGGACGTCGCCGTCGAGGCCATCACCAGGCTGTGCGCCACGGGGTCGACGACCGTGCCGGTGTACGACATCTCGCGAAGCGCGCGCACCGGCGAGGAGACGCTGTGCATCGACCGCACCCCGGTGTTCATCGCGGAGGGCATCTTCGCCGCCGAGATCGTCGAGCGCTGCCGTGAACTCGGAGTGCTGGCGGACGCGCTGTGTCTGAGCCGCGGGCCGGTCACCACCTTCCGGCGGCGCTTCCTGCGGGACCTGAAGGAGGGCCGCAAGTCGGTGCCGTTCCTGCTGCGCCGCGGCTGGCGGCTGATGCGCGCGGAGCGGTCGATCGTCACCCGCCAGGTGTCGCTGGGCGCCCACCCCTGCGATCTGGACGAGGCGCTCGGCAGGCTCGCCTCCGCGGCGGTGGGACGGCAGGCCCGGGCGCAGACGCCGGCCTAGCCGGGCACGGCGGCCCACGGCGGCCGTACAGGGCTGTCGGACACACGGAACCGGCCGTAGACACGGAAACGGGACTGGATGGACCCCCCGGCCCTCCAGTCCCGCCTTCCTGCGCTCCCCCGCGTCCCCCGTGGTGGAGCTCCCCCGTGCTTCCCCCGTGGGTCCCCCCGGACCCCCGTTTCCCCCGTCGGGCCCGTCGCGGCCTGCGGCCGCGGGACCCTGCCTTCAGGCGACGAGCTCGCCGAAGGCGTTCTCCTCGTCACGGCCGAAGCTGAGGACCTCGTCCTCGCGCAGCCGGCGGAGCGACCGCCAGATGCTGGACTTCACCGTGCCGACACTGATGTCGAGGATCTCCGCGATCTCCGGGTCCGTGCGGCCCTCGTAGTAGCGCAGGACCAGCATGGTGCGCTGGAGCTCGGGCAGCCGGGCCAGCGCCTGCCACAGGACCGCGCGCAGCTCGGTGCCGCGCATCGCGTCCGTGTCGCCGGGCGTCTCCGGCAGTTCCTCGGTCGGGTACTCGTTGAGCTTGCGGCGCCGCCAGGCGCTGATGTGCAGGTTCGTCATGGTGCGGCGGAGGTATCCGCCGACCGCCGCCTTGTCGCTGATCCGGTCCCACGCCCGGTACGTCGAGAACAGCGCGCTCTGCAGCAGGTCCTCGGCCTCGAAGCGGTCGCCGGTCAGGTGGTAGGCGGTGGCGTACAGGGAGGCGCGGCGCTCCTGGACGTAGGCGGTGAACTCCGCCTCCGTCAGCGAGCGACGCTCCCCCGAGTCCTCCCCGTACGCGCTTCCCCCGTGGGCCCCCGTGACCCCCGTCGTGCTTCCCCCCGTGTGCGCGTCAACCACCGACATGTACGTGGTGTGCTGACGCCCGGTGCCGCGAGCGCACCCCCGCCCGCTCACGGCACCGGACTTCTCGGAACCCCGGTTCACGTCGTGCAGACGCGTGACCACTGCGCTGGTGCTCATGCTGTGCAGCGTGTTCATCTCGCGCTCCCCGTCGTGGACTTCCGGTGTTCGATCCGCTTCCTTGCCTGTGCCGAAAAGCTTGCCGAGCGACCTTCATCGCCGTGTCCGCCGACTGTCACAGACCTGTCACAGGGGTCGGCCACCGGGGAATCACCGAGTGTGCACGGGTGGTGGCGGTACCGGGGATTCGAGCGCCTGAGGGCCCCACAGGTCGTACGAGAGCCCCTCCATGGGCCAGAATGAGCCCCGTGCCTTCCCTGTTGCTGATCGAGGACGACGACGCCATCCGTACGGCCCTGGAGCTCTCACTGACGCGCCAGGGACACCGCGTGGCCACCGCTGCCACCGGTGAGGACGGTCTGAAGCTGCTGCGCGAGCAGCGACCGGATCTGATCGTGCTGGATGTGATGCTGCCCGGTATCGACGGGTTCGAGGTGTGCCGGCGCATCCGGCGCACGGACCAGTTGCCGATCATTCTGCTGACCGCGCGCAACGACGACATCGACGTGGTGGTCGGGCTGGAGTCCGGCGCCGACGACTACGTGGTCAAGCCGGTCCAGGGCCGGGTGCTCGACGCCCGGATCCGGGCCGTGCTGCGCCGCGGCGAGCGCGAGTCCAGCGACTCGGCGACGTTCGGCAACGTCGTCATCGACCGCTCGGCGATGACCGTGACCAAGAACGGCGAGGACCTCCAGCTCACGCCGACCGAGCTGCGCCTGCTGCTGGAACTGAGCCGCCGGCCCGGCCAGGCCCTGTCCCGGCAGCAGTTGCTCAGGCTCGTGTGGGAGCACGACTACCTGGGCGACTCCCGACTGGTGGACGCCTGCGTGCAGCGGCTGCGCGCCAAGGTCGAGGACGTCCCGTCGTCCCCGACGCTGATCCGTACCGTGCGTGGTGTCGGCTACCGCCTGGACACGCCTCAGTGACCCAGACGCGAGGGGGTATCCGCGGCTGGGCCGCGGGTCGCAAGGGAACCGTGTCGCGGCTGCGTTTCACCAGTCTTCGGCTGCGTCTGGTCGTGGTCTTCGGGCTGGTGGCGCTCACGGCCGCCGTGTCGGCCTCGGGCATCGCCTACTGGCTGAACCGGGAGGCCGTGCTCACCCGCGCCCAGGACGCGGTGCTGCGCGACTTCGAGCAGGAGATGCAGAACCGGGCCGGCGCGCTGCCCGTGCACCCCACCCAGGACGAACTGCAGCGCGCCGCGGGCCAGATGGCGAACAGCAGCCAGCGCTTCAGCGTGCTGCTGGTCGCCCAGGACCCGAACGGCCAGACGGTGTACGGCAATTCCGGCGGCCTGAACGGGTTCGCGCTGGAGGACGTGCCCACGTCGCTGCGCGCCGCGGTGAACAAGCAGCAGAAGGTGGCCGACGGCAACGAGTCGCCGTACCACGTGTACTGGCAGCGGGTCGTCGACCACGGCACGCCGTACCTGGTCGGCGGGACGAAGGTGATCGGCGGCGGCCCCACCGGCTACATGCTCAAGTCCCTCGAACCGGAGGCCAAGGACCTCAACTCCCTGGCCTGGTCGCTCGGGATCGCCACCGGGCTGGCGCTGATCGGCTCGGCGCTGCTCGCGCAGGCCGCGGCGACGACCGTGCTCAAGCCGGTGCACCGGCTCGGGGTCGCCGCCCGCCGACTCGGCGAGGGCAAGCTGGACACCCGGCTCAGGGTGTCGGGCACCGACGAACTCGCGGATCTGTCACGGACGTTCAACAACGCCGCCGAGGCGCTGGAGAAGCGGGTCGACGACATGGCCGCGCGGGACGAGGCGTCCCGGCGCTTCGTCGCCGACATGAGTCACGAGCTCCGTACGCCGCTCACCGCCATCACCGCCGTCACGGACGTGCTGGAGGAGGAGCTGGAGTCGGAGGCCGGCGGCATCGACCCGATGGTCGAACCGGCCGTACGACTGGTGGTGAGCGAGACCCGGCGGCTGAACGACCTGGTCGAGAACCTGATGGAGGTCACCCGCTTCGACGCGGGCACCGCCCGGCTGGTCCTGGACGACGTCGACATCGCCGACCAGATCACCGCCTGCATCGACGCCCGCGCCTGGCTGGACGCTGTGGAGCTGGACGTCGAACGCGGCGTCCACGCCCGCCTCGACCCGCGCCGCCTGGACGTCATCCTCGCCAACCTGATCGGCAACGCGCTCAAGCACGGCGGGTCGCCGGTGCGGGTGTCGGTGCGCATCGTCGACGACCAGCTCGTCGTCCAGGTGCGCGACCACGGCCCCGGGATCCCCGAGGACGTGCTGCCGCACGTCTTCGACCGCTTCTACAAGGCGAGCGCCTCCCGACCGCGTTCCGAGGGCAGCGGCCTCGGCCTGTCCATCGCCATGGAGAACGCCCACATCCACGGCGGCGAGATCACCGCCGCCAACTCGCCCGAGGGCGGCGCGGTGTTCACGCTGCGGCTGCCCAGGGACGCCTCGGCACTGACGGAGGAGCCCGAGAAGGGCGGCGACGGCGAGAAGGGGGGCGCGTGATGACCGCGCGACCGACGAAGGCCCGCCGGATCCGTGGGCGGGGCGCCCGGCGTCTGCTGGCGCTCCCGCTGCTCGCCGCGGTGCTCACCGGCTGCGGCATCCGGGCCACCGAGGTGCCGACGGACTTCGGCGCGGCGCCCTCGCGGGTGCCGTGTTCGCTGTCCGAACCCGATCTGTCGGCACAGACCTCGCGGGGCGTGCCGGTGCAGGTGTTCCTGCTGTGCGGTTCGTCGCTGGTGACCGTGGACCGCGCGGTGCGCGTCCCGGACGGCACGGCGGACGCCAAGCGGCGGGTGATCGTGGCGCAGGGGCTGCTGGACCAGCTCGCCCAGTCGCCGTCGCCCAGCGAGAAGGACGCGGGCTACACGACGTACGTGCACGGCGGGATGAGCGTGGGCGGGCCGCGGCCCGGGGACCCCGAGGACACGCTGCGCCTGAGCACCACGCCGGACCGCCTGACCGCGTACGCCCTCGCCCAGATCGTGTGCACCTTGTCCGACTCGGCGGCGGCCGAGGGCGACGGCTCGGTCATCCTGGGCGGACCGGGGAGGGAACCGCTGCGGCGCTACGAGTGCACCGACGACGTCCGGGCCCGGCCGGGCACCGCCGAGCCGCCGTCGAGCGAAGTGACAGCGGGCTGAGGGCGGGCCGGGCCACCGGACCGCGGGTGTGTGCGACGCCTCATGCACGCGTGCGTGTCCGATCCGGAACCGATCGTGCACGGGGGCGCGTCTTGGGGGGCGTGCAGCGTGAAGGCTCCATCGGCGGCAGCGCCGCGATCCGCATCCGTGTGACAGGGGGCGTCCTCCTCGTCGCGCATCTCGCGTTCGTCGCCTGGCTCATGCTGCGGCCACTGGACGTCCCCTGGGTGATGCCCGCCAATCTGCGCCCGCTCGCCGGCATCCGGGCCGACCTGGCGCTGGGCTGGGCCGAGGCCGCCCACCGGATCGGGGAGGGCCTCGCCCTGCTCGCCCCGCTGGGCGTGCTGCTGCCGATGGCCCACGGCAGGCTCACCGCCTCCCCGTTCGCCTCCCTGGCCCGTACGGCGGCCACGGGCGCCCTGATCTCCCTGGGCATAGCCCTGCTGCAGACCGGGGTGCCGGGCCGGGTGGTGGACGTCGACTCGCTGCTCCTCAACACGGTGGGCGTGGTCCTGGCGCACCTCGCCGTCGTCCCGGCCGGCCGCGCCTGGCTGCGCCGCCGGGGCGGGCGCGTGGGCCGCGGGGACGCGGCCGCGGCCCCCCAGGGCGAGACCGCTCAGGGTCGGACCCCGACGATTCCCAGGGTCGGCATCGCACCGTAGAGCGACGCTTCGTCCCCTTCGTCTGCGTAGCGTGGATGTCAGATGAGGCAGCCAGTCGGGAGGCCTCGGACCGACGCTCGCGAAGGAGCCGACCATGACCGCCCTTGCCCGCCCCACCCATGGCCGCATGATCGGCGGAGTGTGCGCTGCGCTGGCACGGCGCTTCGGCACCTCCGCGACCACGATGCGGGTGATCTTCCTGCTGTCCTGCCTGCTGCCGGGCCCGCAGTTCCTGCTCTACATAGCCCTGTGGATCCTGCTTCCCGCTCAGGACAAGGCCGGCACGGCGGCCTGGTGAGGTCCCGCACGTCCCGCACGCACGAACGCCGTTGGGGCGCACCCGGTGCTTCCGGGGCGCCCCAACGGCGTGTGGGGGGGCTTGTTCAGCCCAGCGGGATGCCGTTCACCGGCAGGCCGTGCGTGGGCAGGCCCTGCAGCGGCAGTCCGCCGAGCAGGCCCTTGGCCGGGCCGGTCGGACCCTCGGCGAGGACCTTCTCGGCGACCGGCTGCGCGGCGGCAAGGCCCGTACCGACCGCGGCCTGACCGTGGGTGAGGGCCTCACCGGCCCCGGGCAGCGCCTTGCTCACGTTCCCGGTCGGCAGCGTCGAGGTGACGGTGTCCAGGGCCTGCGCGGCCTGGGGAGCGTCGGGGGCGGCCGGGGCCGCGTTGGCCGCACCGGCACCGACGGCGGCGAAGGCGGCACCGAGGGCGGCGACACCGAGGGTCTTGGCAGCAGACTGCTTCATGGTGAATGCGTCCTTGAATGCGATGACGGGGATCAACAAAAGTTCTGAGCGGTCCCCGACCGTAAACACGCCGGGCCGGACGCCGCAAACATCGAAATGCGGACGGATGGTGAAAGCCCGTCCGCATTCCGTGCACCCGTACCCCTCCCGGTCAGCCCTCCGAGTCGACAGATCCGCTGGTGGAAGCGGTCTGCCGGAACAGCCATTCGGATTTGAGCTCCGCGTATCCGGGCTTGACGACGTCATTGATCATGGCCAGTCGTTCATCGAAAGGAATGAACGCTGATTTCATCGCATTGACGGAGAACCACTGCATGTCGTCGAGCGTGTAACCGAATGCTTCGACGAGATGCTCGAATTCCCGGCTCATGCTGGTGTGGGACATCAGACGGTTGTCCGTGTTCACCGTGGTCCGGAAGTGCAGCCGGCGCAGCAGCCCGATCGGGTGTTCGGCGTACGAGGAGGCGGCCCCGGTCTGGAGGTTGGAGCTGGGGCACATCTCCAGCGGGATGCGCTTGTCCCGGACGTAGGAGGCCAGCCGCCCGAGCTTCACCGAGCCGTCCTCCTGGACCTGGATGTCGTCGATGATCCGCACCCCGTGCCCGAGCCGGTCGGCGCCGCACCACTGGAGGGCCTGCCAGATCGACGGCAGCCCGAAGGCCTCGCCGGCGTGGATCGTGAAGTGGTTGTTCTCGCGCTTGAGGTACTCGAACGCGTCCAGGTGCCGGGTGGGCGGGTACCCGGCCTCGGCGCCCGCGATGTCGAACCCGACAACTCCACCGCCGCCCAGGTCGCGGTAGCGGTTGGCGAGTTCGGCGATCTCCAGGGCGCGGGCCGCGTGCCGCATCGCGGTGAGCAGGGCGCCCACCCGGATGCGGTGGCCGTTCGCCCGCGCCTGCTGCTCCCCCTGCCGGAAGCCCTCGTTGACGGCCTCGACGACCTGCTCCAGGGTGAGGCCGGCCTCCAGGTGCTGCTCGGGGGCGTAGCGCACCTCGGCGTAGACGACCCCGTCCTCGGCGAGGTCCTCGGCGCACTCGCGGGCGACCCGGACGAGCGCCTCGCGGGTCTGCATCACGCCGACGGTGTGCGAGAAGGTCTCCAGGTACCGCTCCAGCGAGCCGGAGTCGGCGGCCTCCCGGAACCAGACGCCGAGCTTGTCCGGATCGGTCTCGGGGAGCTGGGAGTAGCCCGTTTCCCGGGCGAGGTCGACGACGGTCCCGGGACGAAGGCCACCGTCGAGATGATCGTGCAGCAGTACCTTGGGCGCCCGGCGGATCTGGTCCGGCGTCGGAAGTGTCCCGGTCGGTGCAGTCTGGCTCGTCATTTCCGCACCGTACTCCCTACGCGCGTAGATCGCCGGGTGTACGAATCCGTCGATACGTAACGGTGACCCCACGGAAGGGTGGCGTACACCCGCGCTTCTGACACTGTTCTGTCATGGCACACCAATCGGCGCCGGAACGAACGGCCAGGCTGGGAAGGGCAGTCGGCCAGGAGCCGACCGCGGTGAGCGGGGCGGTGCTGCTGCTCCCCGGCGGCGAGGAGGTGTCCGCCCGACGGCCGTCGTCCGTCTGGGCGACGTCCTCCGTCCGCGCCCTCGGACGCGTGCTCGCCCGCGCCGGCCGGGGCGAGGGGCTGGCCGCGCACGCCGTCCACTACCGCTACCGCGGCTGGAACGGCAGCGAGGCGCATCTGGCCGGGGACGCGTCCTGGGCGGTCGACGAGGTCGTACGGCGATACGGGGACGTCCCCGTCTGCCTGGTCGGGGTCGGGATGGGCGGCCGGGCGGCACTGCGGGCGGGCGGGCACGAGGCCGTCAACTCCGTGGTGGCGATCGCCCCCTGGCTGCCGGAGGAGGACATGGCCGCTTCCCCCGAGCCGGTGAAACAGCTCGTGGGGCGGCGGGTGCTGATCGTGCACGGGACGAACGACGAACGCACGGACCCGGAGCTGTCCTTCCGGTTCGCCGCCCGGGCGAAGAAGGTGAACCGGGAGGTGTGCCGGTTCGAGGTGCACGCGGATGGGCACGGGCTGCATCAGTACCGGGACGAAGTCCTCGCGCTCGCCTCGGACTTCGTGATGGGCGCGCTGTTCGGGCACCCGGTGGCGCGGCCGGTCGAGGACGCGCTGGCGGCGCCGCCGCCGATCGGGCTGCGGATGCCGCTGGCGGCGGGGTTCGGCAAGTCGCTGAGACGGTAGGGCCGCCTGTCGTCCACGGGCCTTCGTCAGGCGGGCAGGAGGCTGCCCCTGCGTGACAGCAGGAACTTCTTGAAGGCGGCCACGGGTGGGGTGTCCGGGCGGTCGGCCAACCAGGCGACGCCGATCTCCCGTGCCGCCCGCGGGGCCGTGACCGTCAGTTCCACGACGCCCGGCCTGGGCACGGTGGGCGGTGGCAGGAGGGCGACCCCGAGGCCCGCCGCCACCAGACCCCGCAGGGTCTCGGCTTCCTCGCCCTCGAAGGCCACCCTGGGGCGGAAGCCGGCCTGCCGGCACAGGTCGTCCGTGATCCGCCGCAGGCCGTAGCCGGGTTCGAGGGTGACGAAGGTGTCGTCGGCGGCCTCGGCCAGGCGGATGCGACGCCGGCCGGCCAGGCGGTGGTCGGCGGGGACGACCAGGCGGAGCTTCTGTTCGTCGAGACGCCGGGCCACCAGGTCGGGGGCGTCGGGGACGGGAGACGTCAGGCAGAGGTCGAGTTCGCCCGCGCGCAGGCGCTCCAGCATCGCCTCGCCGTAGTTCTGGACGAGGCTGAAGCGGATCCGCGGATGGTCCGCGCGGAAGTCGTGCAGCAGGCCGGGGACCGTCTCGGCGCCCATGGTGTGCAGGAAGCCGAAGGCGACCTTGCCGGTGGCCGGGTCGGCGTCGGCGCGCACCTCGTCGGCCGCGCGCTCGATCTCGGCGAGGGCGCGCTCGACGGAGGCCAGGAAGGTGCGGCCGGCGGGGGTCAGCGAGACGGTGCGGCCGTGCCGGGCGAACAGATCGACGCCCAGGTCCTGCTCCAGGCGGACCATCGCCCGGGACAGGGTCGACTGCGGGACGCGTGCTTCCTGGGCGGCGCGCGTGACGTGCTCGGTGCGGGCGACGGCGGCGAAGTAGGCGAGGCGAGGGGCGAGCACCTTCGCCATCTCCGCCGTCTCCGCCGCTGCCGTCGGCTCCACCATGTCTGCTGTGTCACTGGACGGTGACAGGCGACCCTCTGACCTCTGCTGATGCACCACGGGAACGATTATGGCAAGTCCATGCATTGGACGGATGAGGCGCGACGTCCTTAGGTTCGAGGCATGACTCCCGCCAGTACCGGGGCGCCCACTGCCGTGGGCGCCGTCCCGACCGTCCCCGCCTCCGATTCCCGTATGGCCCCCGGCGGTCCCGGTTACCGCAGGATGAGCTTCGCGCTCTTCCTCGCCGGTGTCGCGACCTTCGCGCTGCTGTACTCCACTCAGGCCCTGCTGCCGCTGATCTCCGGCGAGTTCGGGGTGGCGGCGAGCGAGGCGAGCTGGACGGTGTCGGCCGCGACCGGTGGCCTGGCGCTGTTCGTCCTGCCGATGAGCGCCCTGTCGGAGCGCTTCGGCCGCCGTACGGTGATGACGGCCTCGCTGGCGGTCGCGGTGTCGGTCGGCATGCTGGTCCCCTTCGCGCCCTCGCTGAGCACGCTGGTGGTGCTGCGGGCGGTCCAGGGCGCGGCACTGGCCGGGCTGCCGGCGTCGGCGACCGCGTATCTGGCCGAGGAGGTGCGCCCCCGGGCGCTGGTCACGGCGATCGGTCTGTTCGTGGCGGGCAACAGCGTGGGCGGGATGAGCGGCCGGATCGTCACCGGCTGGATCGCGCAGGAGTGGGGCTGGCGGGCGGCCGTCGGGGTCGTCGGCGCGCTGGCGGTCGCGTGCGCGGTGGCGTTCCGGCTGCTGCTGCCCGCGCCCCGGCACTTCACGGCGGGCTCGCTGCGCCCGCGGGTCCTCGCCCACACGGTCCGCGACCACCTCTCCAACCCGCTGATGTGCCGCCTGTACGCGATCGGCGCGCTGTTCATGACGGTGTTCGGCGGTGTGTACACGGTCATCGGCTACCGCCTGACGGAGGCGCCGTTCTCGCTGCCGCAGGGCATCATCGGCTCGATCTTCCTGGTGTACCTGGTCGGAACGGTGTCGGCGTCGACGGCGGGCCGGCTGGTCGGCCGCCTGGGCCGGCGCGGCGCGCTGTACCTGGCCGGCACCACCACCGCCGCCGGTCTGCTGGTCTCCCTGGCCGACTCGCTCCCGCTGGTCCTGCTGGGCCTGGTCCTGATCACGGCGGGCTTCTTCGCGGGCCACGCGGTGGCCTCCTCGGCGGTCGGCAAGACGGCGACGACCGGCCGCGCCCAGGCCTCCGCGCTCTACCAGACCGCGTACTACATCGGCTCCAGCGCGGGCAGCACGATCGGCGCGATGGCCTTCCACACGGGCGGCTGGACCGGCACGGTCGGCATCGGCATCCTCGCGGTCCTCGGCGTCGTCACGATCACGATCCTCGGCTCACGAGCGGCCCGTTCGTCGGCACGCGCGGAGTTCGCCGCCGCGCACTGAGCCTTCCTCGCCGCCTCGCCCCTCCTCTACGTTTCCCCTGCTCAGGGTCCGCTGTCAGTGGTCGCCGGTAGCGTCCGCGCGGCAACCGGACCGAGCAGGGGGTTTTCACATGGAGTTCCGCATCGAACGCGGGGTGTTCGCCGAGGCCGTGGGGTGGGCGGGGCGGGCGCTGCCGTCGAAGTCGCCGGTGCCGGTGCTGGGCGGGCTGCTGCTTCAGGCGGGTGCGGGGCGGCTGACGGTGTCCGGTTTCGACTTCGAGACGGCGGCGCGCATCGAGGCGGACGCGGAGACGGTCGCGCCCGGCCGGGTGCTGGTCCTCGGGCGCAGGTTGCTGGACATCTGCCGGGTGCTGCCGGAGGGGCCGGTGAGCTGCGTTCTGGAGGGGACCCGGTTCACGGTGGAGGCGGGCGGGACGGAGTTCGGGCTGTCGACGCTGCCGCTGGGAGAGTACCCCGCGCTTCCGGCGGAGCCCGCCGCGTACGGCGCCGTGGACGCGGCCGGATTCGCCACCGCCGTCGGACAGGTCGCCGTCGCCGCCGGCCGGGACGACACGCTGCCGGTGCTGACGGGCGTCCAACTGCGCCTGGAGGGCGAGGAGATGACGGTATCGGCGTCGGACCGCTACCGGTATGCCGTACGCCGGCTGCCGTGGAAGCCGGAAGCGGGGGCGGGCGAGAGCACGGGTGCGGGCGAGGTGGCGGTGGAGATGTTGCTGCCCGCGCGACGGCTGCTCGACGTGGCGCGGTCGCTGGCCCGGTGCGGGAGCGTACGGATCGGCCTGGACCCGTCGGCCGCGGCCGGTGGCGGGCCGGTCGGCTTCGAGGGCGGGCGGATGCGGTCGCTCGTACGGCGGCTGGACGGGCGGCTGCCGGGCTACGGCTCGCTGTTCGAGTTGCCGGGGGCCGCGGTCGCCGAGGTGGAGTGCGGGGCGCTGGCGGAGGCGGTGCGCCGGGTGTCGGTGGTGGCCGAGGCGAACAGTCCGGTACGGCTGGACTTCTCGGCCGGGGACGGGTCGGTTCGGGTGCGGGCCGGGTACGGGGACGACGTGGCGGCGCAGCGGCTGCCGGCGGGGCTGACGGGGGCCGAGGAGGTGACCGTGGCGTTCAATCCGGCGTATCTGCTGGACGCGCTGAACTCGTTCGAGGGGCCGGGGCTGCGGATGGAACTGCTGGGGGCGGGGCAGCGGGCGCTGCTGAGCTCGGTCGCAGAGGCGTCCGGAGGGGACGCGGGGTCCGGCACCGCTCACCGGCATCTGCTCATGTCCGTGGAGCAACTGGTCTGAGACCCACGCCGACCTGGCCCTTTGTGGACTCCGGGGGCCATTGTCAGTGGGCTGCGGTAGCTTCCGAAGTGCTGGAGCGCGAAGGCGCGTCACAGGAACGGCCACAGGGGTGGGTGGACGATGGGCAACACCACGGCGACGACGGACCTGGACCTCGCACTGGAGAAGCACCGGACCGAGCTGACCGGGTACTGCTACCGCATGCTGGGTTCCTCCTTCGAGGCCGAGGACGCGGTGCAGGACACCCTGGTCCGGGCCTGGCGGAGCTACGACAAGTTCGAGGGCCGCTCCAGCCTCCGCTCCTGGCTGTACCGGATCGCGACGAACGTCTGCCTGGACATGCTGACCGCGGGCAACAAGCGGGCCCGGCCGATGGACCTGTCGGACTCGACCCCGCTCGCCCAGGCCGCCCTCTCGCCCCGCCCGGACAACACCTGGCTGGAGCCGGTGCCGGACGCCCGGGTGCTGCCCACGGTCGACGACCCGGCGGAGGCGGCCGTCGCCAAGGAGTCGATCCGCCTCGCCTTCATGGCCGCCCTGCAGCAGCTGCCGCCCAAGCAGCGGGCGGTGCTGATCCTGCGCGAGGTGCTGGCCTGGAGGGCGAGCGAGGTCGCCGAGCTGCTGGGCACGTCGGTCGCCTCGGTCAACAGCGCCTTGCAGCGGGCGCGGGCGACGCTGGCCGAGCGCGAGGACAAGGGGGCTCGGGCGACGGTCTCCGACCCACTGGACGAGGAGCAGCAGAAGCTGCTCGACCGCTATGTGGCGGCCTTCGAGGGGTACGACATGACGGCGCTGACGGCGCTGCTGCACGAGGACGCCGTCATGACGATGCCGCCGTTCGACCTGTGGCTGACCGGCCACGACGACATCACGGGCTTCATGACGACCCTGGGCGCCGCCTGCGCCGGCTCCCGTCTGCTGCCGGTCCAGGTCAACGGCCTGCCGGGCTTCGCCCAGTACAAGCCGGATCCGGAGGCCGGCGGGTACACCCCCTGGTCCGTGCAGGTCCTGGAGATCTCAGACGGCCGGCTGACCGGGTTCCACTTCTTCCTCGACACGCAGCGGTGGTTCCCGCTGTTCGGGCTCCCCCTCCATCTCGAAGCGAAGCCCGACGAGATCGAGGAGGGCAGGTAGCGCCGGGTCGGGATCCCGCAGCCGTATCCGGCCCCCGGCCCGCCGGGCGGCCAGCTCCAGCCGGGCGAGCAGATCGACGACCCCCAGCCCGGGCGGCCCGAGCCCACCCACGTCACACACGACGACCCCACCTCCGGCCGCCTCCAACAGCGCCCGCACATCGTCACAGAGCCCGCTCACCTCGTCCTTGGTGACGGGTCCGGGCAGCACGAGCACGGTGGGTGTGTTGGCGTCCACGTGCTGTAGACCGGGCGGGCGGGGCTAACTCATCGGGGTGCGATGAGTCCTACTCGGCCGGGAACTCGCTGGTGTCGATGACGAGGTCGAAGGGAGCGGGGATCTTGATTGCCTCGCCGAACTTGGCTGTGCTCAGCGGGCGGTAGACGTCGCCCTTGGGCTCTCCGTAGAGCGTCACGGTGGGGCCGTCGGGGGCCCAGCGGTCGACGAGGAGGTAGAGCGGGATGCCCGCGGCGGCGTAGGCAGCGGGCTTGCTGACTCGGTCGTGTCGAGCGTTGGACCTGGAGGTCACCTCGACGACGAGTTCGGCAAGAGCGGCCGGAATATGGGAGTCCGCCTCCGGGTGTTCCAGTACCGGAGTCACCAGCAGGTCCGGTATGAGCATGCCCAGACGCGAAGGCACGGCAATCGCAAGGGTCTGGAGGATTTCCCCATCCTCGGGGATGACCGAGTACAGGCGACGCTGGATGCGAGCCGCGATCACGTTGTGGCGAAACGCGGGAGCGGGTGACACGGTGATGATCCCCTCGATGATCTCCACCTTGCTGCCCTCGGGCCAGTCCATCTCCTCCCAGAACCGGACGAGGTCGTCCCAGCTCTGCTCGGGGTCCTGGCTCACGGTGAGTGCGCTCATGGCGGTCTCCCATCGGTGCGTCACCGATGCAAGCATGCCGAACGGGACCGGCGGTGGTCCACCGATCCCGTTCACCCGAAAGGGAAAATGCCTGGTCAGGCGATACGTTCCAGCACCACCGGGGTCGTGGAGAACTCCGTGCCGGGGGCCGCGATGTCGTACGAACCCTCGACCGCCTGGAGCGCGTAGGCGAAGCGCTCGGGGGTGTCGGTGTGGAGGGTCAGGAGGGGCTGGCCCTCGGTGACCGTGTCGCCGGGCTTGGCGTGGAGTTCGACGCCGGCGCCCGCCTGCACCGGGTCCTCCTTGCGGGCGCGACCCGCGCCCAGGCGCCAGGCGGCGATGCCGATGTCGTAGGCGTCGAGGCGGGTCAGCACGCCGGAAGCGCCCGCCTTCACCACGTGCTGCTCCTTCGAGGTGGGCAGCGGGGCGTCCGGGTCGCCGCCCTGGGCCGCGATCATCCGGCGCCAGACATCCATCGCCGAGCCGTCGGCCAGGGCCTTCGCCGGGTCCGCGTCCTTCACGCCGGCGGCGTCGAGCATCTCGCGGGCGAGCGCGATCGTCAGCTCGACCACGTCCGCCGGGCCGCCGCCCGCCAGGACCTCGACCGACTCGCGGACCTCCAGGGCGTTGCCCGCCGTGAGGCCGAGCGGGGTGGACATGTCGGTGAGGAGCGCGACCGTCTTCACGCCGTGGTCGGTGCCCAGGCCCACCATGGTGGAGGCCAGCTCACGCGCGTCCTCGATCGTCTTCATGAAGGCGCCGGTGCCCACCTTCACGTCCAGGACCAGGGAGCCGGTGCCCTCGGCGATCTTCTTCGACATGATCGAGGAGGCGATCAGCGGGATCGCCTCGACCGTGCCGGTGACGTCCCGCAGGGCGTACAGCTTCTTGTCGGCGGGCGCGAGGCCGTCGCCGGCCGCGCAGATGACCGCGCCCGTGGTGTCGAGGACGTGCAACATCTCCTCGTTGGAGAGCAGCGCGCGCCAGCCGGGGATCGACTCCAGCTTGTCCAGCGTGCCGCCGGTGTGGCCAAGGCCGCGGCCGGACAGCTGGGGCACGGCGGCGCCGCACGCGGCGACCAGCGGGGCGAGCGGCAGCGTGATCTTGTCGCCGACGCCGCCCGTGGAGTGCTTGTCGGCGGTCGGGCGGGACAGGGACGAGAAGTCCATGCGCTCGCCGGACGCGATCATCGCGGCGGTCCAGCGGGCGATCTCACGGCGGTTCATGCCGTTGAGCAGGATGGCCATCGCGAGCGACGACATCTGCTCGTCGGCGACCACGCCGCGCGTGTACGCGTCGATGACCCAGTCGATCTGCTCGTCGCTGAGCTCACCCCGGTCCCGCTTGGTGCGGATGACGGAGATGGCGTCCATGGCCATGGTGTGCGTTCCTTCCGGGAGGTGCGAAGCGCGCGGCCCCTCCGATCGGATCTGCTCGGAGGGGCCGCGGTGGAGTTACTTGCTGAGATGGTCCGGGCCGAAGGCCTGCGGGAGCATCTCGGAGAGCGGCAGGACGCCCGCCGGGGTGTCCACGAGGAGGTCGGGGCCGCCGAACTCGTACAGCAGCTGCCGGCAGCGCCCGCACGGGACGAGCAGACCGCCCGTGCCGTCCACACAGGTGAAGTGGGTCAGGCGGCCGCCGCCCGTGCGCACGAGCTCGGACACCAGCCCGCACTCGGCGCACAGGCTGATGCCGTACGAGGCGTTCTCGACGTTGCAGCCGGTGACGGTGCGCCCGTCGTCGACCAGGGCCGCGACGCCGACCGAGAAGCCGGAGTACGGGGCGTAGGCGTGGGACATGGCCTCCCGCGCCTCGGCACGCAGCACCTCCCAGTCGAAGTCCGCGGCCGAGGTCACTTGCCCTGTCCCTTCCGGTACGGCATGCCGTCCGCCTTCGGCATCCGCAGGCTCTGCGCGGACAGCGAGAGGACGAGCAGGGTGACGATGTACGGGGTCGCCGTGACGAGCTGGCGCGGGACCTCGTTCGTGGTGGCGTACCAGACGAACATCAGGGCCGAGATCACAACGGTGACAACGGCCGGGACGACCTTCTTCTTCCAGGCCAGGTACGCCGCCCCGAACACCAGCAGGATCGCGAGGAGCAGGATCAGCGCGTGGACGTTCACCGTGCCGCCGCGCAGGTTGAGGCTGTCGGTGTAGCCGAACAGGCCCGCGCCCAGGGCGAGGCCGCCCGGCATCCAGTTGCCGAAGATCATCGCGGCGAGACCGATGTAGCCGCGGCCGGCCGTCTGGCCGTCCAGGTACACGTTCGAGGCCACGATGGACAGGAACGCGCCGCCCAGGCCCGCGAAGGCACCCGAGACGATCACCGCGATGTACTTGTACTTGTAGACGTTGACGCCGAGGGACTCGGCCGCCACCGGGTTCTCACCGCAGGAGCGCAGCCGCAGACCGAAGGACGTGCGCCACAGCACCCACCAGGTGACCGGGACGAGCGCGACCGCGATGACGGTGAGCGGCGACAGGTCGGTGACCAGACCGCCGAGCAGTCCGCCGATGTCCGAGACCAGGAACCAGTGCTTCCCGTTGAGCGTGTTCAGCCAGTCCGAGAGGCCGGGGACGTCGAAGGTGCCGAGCGAGTCGATCGGCGGGGACTGCTTGGAGGAGCCGCCCTCGGCGGTTTCGAAGGTGAACTTCGAGAGGTAGCGGGTGACGCCCAGCGCCAGGATGTTGATCGCCACACCGGAGACGATGTGGTTGACGTTGAAGGTCACGGTCGCGATGGCGTGCAGCACGGCGCCGAGGGCGCCGCCGATGATGCCGAAGACGACACCGGTCCACGGACCCCACTGGTAGCCGGCCCAGGCGCCGAACCAGGTGCCGAGGATCATCATGCCCTCAAGGCCGATGTTGACGACGCCGGAGCGCTCGGACCACAGGCCGCCGAGGCCCGCGAGGCCGATCGGCACCGCGAGGCGCAGGGCCGTGGACATCTGGCCGGTCGAGGTGATGCCGTCCGCGCCGGTGATCAGGCGGACGATCGAGGTGAGCACCAGCACGCCCGCGATGATCAGCAGGAGTACCGGGAGGGACATACGGCGGCCGCCCTTGCCGGGCTGCTTCGCCTTGGGCTTGGCGACGGTCGCGGTCGACATCAGGCCGCCACCTCCTTCTTGGTGTTCTTGGCGGCGGCGGCCAGCTCGGCGCCGACCCGGCTCTGCTGGCGGCGCAGGCCCCACTGGCGCACGAACTCGTACGAGATGACGACCGCGAAGACGATCAGGCCCTGCATGATCGTGGCGATCTCCTTCGGGTACGCCTCCGGGGTCGCGTAGTCGAGGGCGGGCGAGGCCTTGTCGAGGAAGGCCCAAAGAAGTGCGGCGAAGGCGATGCCGCCGGGGTTGTTGCGGCCGAGCAGGGCGATGCCGATGGCGGTGAAGCCGAGGCCGGCCGGGAAGCTCAGGCTGTAGGTGTGGGCCTCGCCGAGCAGCAGGGGCAGGCCGGACAGACCGGCGATCGCGCCCGAGATCAGCATGGCGATCAGCACCATGCGCTTGGCGCTGACGCCGGAGGCCGCGGCGGCGGTCTCGGAGGCGCCGGTGGCGCGCAGGTCGAAGCCGAAGCGGGTGCGGTTGAGAACCACCCAGTAGCCGATGCCCAGCAGGACGGCGAGGAAGACGAGACCGTAGATCTCGCCGGCGTCGCCGCCCATGTCGATGCCGGGGATCCAGCCGGATTCCTTCATGATGCCGGTCGTCGAGTTGTTGCCGACGTTCACGCCCCACACGTCGGTGAGGGTGACGTAGCCGATGACGCTGGTGGCGATCGCGTTCAGCATGATCGTCGCAACGACCTCGCTGACACCCCGGGTGACCTTCAGGACACCCGCGATGCCGGCCCAGAAGGCGCCGGTGCACATGGCGACCAGCAGCAGCAGCGGGACCTGGAGGAAGCCCGGCAGCGCCACGTGGGCACCGACCACGGCGGTCATCACCGCGGCGAGGCGGTACTGGCCGTCGACGCCGATGTTGAACAGGTTCATCCGGAAGCCGAGGGCGACACCGATGGCGGCGATGTAGTACAGGGACGCCTGGTTGATGATCAGGACCTGGATGTCCGAGTACGGCAGCTGCTGCAGCATCAGCGTGTACGGCTCGATCGGGTTCTTGCCCGAGGCGAGCAGGACGATCGAGGTCAGCGCGACCGCGAGGACGAGCGCGGTGACCGGTCCGGCCACCGCGAGGAGCACGCGCTCCTTGTCGAACTTCTTCATCGGGCCTCGTCCTCCGGACCGGCGTCGTCGTCGGTGGTCTCTACGTGTTCCAGGTGGCCGGACGCGGCGCCCGTCATGGCCGAGCCCAGCTCCTCCGGGGTGATCGTGGCGGGGTCGGCGTCGGCGACCAGCCTGCCGTTGTAGATCACGCGCAGGGTGTCCGACAGGCCGATCAGCTCGTCCAGGTCGGCGGAGATCAGCAGCACGGCCAGACCCTCGCGGCGGGCCTCCCGGATGCGGTCCCAGATCTGCGCCTGGGCGCCCACGTCCACGCCACGGGTGGGGTGGGCGGCGATCAGGAACTTGGGGTCGTGGCTCATCTCGCGGCCGACGATCAGCTTCTGCTGGTTGCCGCCGGACAGGGAGGCCGCGGTGACGTCGATGCCGGGGGTACGGACGTCGTACTCCTCGACGATCCGGCGCGTGTCGGCCTGGGCGCCCTTGGGGTCGAGCCAGAAGCCCTTGGCGTTGGGCTTCTCGGTGACGTGGCCCAGGATGCGGTTCTCCCAGAGCGGGGACTCCAGGAGCAGGCCCTGGCGATGGCGGTCCTCGGGGATGTAGCCGACGCCGGACTCGCGGCGCTTGCGGGTGGCCCAGGGGGTGATGTCCTCGCCGAGGAAGTGCACGGTGCCGGAGTCGGCGTTCTTGGTGCCGATGAGGGCGTCGATCAGCTCGGTCTGGCCGTTGCCCTCGACACCGGCGATGCCCATGACCTCGCCGGCGTGGATGGTGAAGGAGACGTCGTCGAGGACGCGCTTGGCCGCGCCGGGGGTGGTGGCCTCGGTGAGGACGTCGGCGCCCGGCGCGGCACCGGCCGAGCCGGCCGTCGCGGTCTCGGGCTGTGCGCCGAGCTCCCCGAGGGATGCGCCGCCGCGGGCGTACACGGTGAGGTTCCTGACCTCCAGCACGGCCCGGTCGGTCACCGTCGACTCGGCGGTCTCGGGGCTGGGCAGCTCGCTGCCGACCATCAGCTCGGCGAGCTGGCGCGGGGTGGTCTCGGCGGGGACCGCCGTGCCCACGGTGGTGCCGCGGCGGATGACGGTGATGTCGTCGGCCACGGAGAGCACCTCGCCCAGCTTGTGCGAGATGAAGATGACGGAGAGACCCTCGGACTTGAGCTCGCGCAGGTTGTCGAAGAGCGCGTCGACCTCCTGCGGGACCAGGACGGCGGTCGGCTCGTCGAGGATCAGGGTCTTGGCGCCACGGAAGAGGACCTTGAGGATCTCGACGCGCTGGCGGTCGGCGACGCCGAGGTCCTCGACGAGCACGTCCGGGCGGACGCCCAGGCCGTAGCGGTCGGAGATTTCCTTGATCTTCTTGCGGGCGCCGCCGCCGATGCCGTACAGCTTCTCGCTGCCCAGCACCACGTTCTCCAGCACGGTCAGGTTGTCGGCCAGCATGAAGTGCTGGTGGACCATGCCGATGCCGCGGGCGATGGCGTCGGCCGGGGAGGAGAAGCTGACCTGCTGTCCGTCGATCACGATGGTGCCCTCGTCCGGCTTCTGCATGCCGTAGAGGATCTTCATCAGGGTCGACTTGCCGGCGCCGTTCTCGCCGACCAGGGCGTGCACGGTGCCCTTGCGGACGGACAGGTGGATGTCGTGGTTGGCGACGACTCCGGGGAATCGCTTGGTGATGCCCGCGAGCTCTACCGCGACGATCGACGGAGCGGTGAGCGGAGGGCTGCTGGACGCGTCGATGGCGCACTCTCCTAGGGGAAAGGGGCCGCTCTACGCGCGTAGCGCCCCTGCTTTAAATAGTGCCCGGACCTGACCGATCTCGTTTCGCACTCGACTCGATCCGTTCCGAGCATTCTGCCGTGCGAACGGGGCGCGGGAAGAATCCTCCCGAGCCCCGTTCCGTGGCCGTAACGCTGCCATTGCAGCGCCCTTTTGACCATGCCTACGACGGGCCTATGGCGCTCCGGTCAGGAGGTCTTCACCACGATGCTGCCGTTCTTGATGCCCTCTTCGGCCTTCTTGACGGCGGCCTGGAGGTCGGCGTTGCTCTTGAAGGCCGGGTTGGAGTCGGAGATGCCGACGCCACCGGACTTGAGGTCGCCGCGGATCTCGCCGGACAGCGGCTTCTTGTCCTTGAGGACCGACTTCGACAGGTCGTACACCGCGCCCTCGACGTTCTTGAGGGCCGAGGTCAGGATGTACTTCTTGTACTTCGCCAGCGGGGCCTGGTTGTACTGGTCGGAGTCCACGCCGATCGCCCAGATCTTGTGCTCGGCGGCGGCCTTGATGACACCCTGGCCGGACAGACCGGCGGCGGCGTAGACGACGTCGGCGCCGGCGTCGATCTGGCCCTTGGCGGCGTTCTCACCCTTGTCCGGGCTGGAGAAGCCACCCTCCTGCGCCGTCTGCGTCAGGTACTGCGACTCGACCTTGATCTTCGGGTTGACCGACTGCGCGCCCTGCTTGAAGCCGTCCTCGAACTTGTGGATCAGCGGGATGTCCACGCCGCCGATGAAGCCGATGTGGTTCTTCTTGGTGGCCTTGGCAGCCGCGACACCGGCGAGGTACGAGGACTGCTCCTCGTGGAACACCATGTCGGCGACGTTCTTCGCCTGCGTCTGGTTGTCGTCGATGATGCCGAAGGAGACCTTCGGGAACTTGGCGGCGACTTCCTTGACAGCGGGGGCGTAGGAGTAGCCGACGCCGATGATCGGGTTGTAGCCCTGCTTGGCCAGCGTCTCCAGGCGCTGCACCTTGTCCGCGTCGGACTCGCCGTCCTGCGGCTCGATGTCCCGGGCGCTGACGCCGAAGTCCTTCTCGGCCTTCTGGAGGCCGGCGAAGGCGGCGTCGTTGAAGGACTGGTCGCCCTTGCCGCCGACGTCGTACGCCAGGCCGATGCCCTTGGACTTGTTGTCGCCACCCGAGGACGAGGTGGACGAGCTGCCACAGGCGGAAACAGAGACGGCGAGCGCTGCGGTTGCAACGCCAGCAAAAGCGATTCGGGACACCCGGCGCATGGAACTTGACTCCTTTGTGCAAGCGCCCAAACCAGGCGCTGGTTCCGCCGCAGCGTAACGCGCGTAGACCAGACGGAAAACCCCCAATGTCCGGTCCGTTATCTAGCTGTGGCCACTGTCACGGCGAACGTCACGCACAGCAGTGCGCCCCTTGCGGGAGGCAAGGGGCGCACGGCCAGGGCGAAGCCCGGGCGGGCGGCGCGGAACGCTGTCAGGCCAGGGGAATCACTGGGTGTTGACGGTGATCTTGCCGTCGATGATGCCCTGCTTGGCCTTGTCGACGGCGGAGACGACGTCGGTCAGCGCCTTGTACTTCGGGTTGGTGTCGGCGAAGCCCACACCGCCCGACTTGAGGTCGCCGCGCACCTCACCGCTGAGCGGCTTGCCCTCGTGGACCGACTTGGCGAGGTCGTAGACCGCGCCGCCCACGTTCTTCAGGGCCGAGCCGAGGATGTAGTCCTTGTACTGCGCCAGGGCACTCTGCCCGTACTGGTCGGAGTCCACGCCGATCGCCCACACCTTGTGCTCGGCGGCGGCCTTGATCACGCCCTGGCCCGACAGACCCGCCGCCTGGTAGACGACGTCGGCGCCGGCCTCGATCTGGCCCTTGGCCGCGTTCTCGCCCTTGTCGGGGCTGGAGAAGCCGCCCTCCTGGGCCGTCTGCGTCAGGTACTGCGACTCGATCTTGATCTTCGGGTTGACCGACTTGGCGCCCTGGTCGAAGCCTGCCTCGAACTTGTGGATCAGTGGGATGTCCACGCCACCGATGAAGCCGATGTGGTTCTTCTTGGTGGCCTTGGCAGCCGCGACACCGGCGAGGTACGAGGACTGCTCCTCGTGGAAGACCATGTCGGCGACGTTCTTCGCCTGGATGGTGTTGTCGTCGATGATGCCGAAGGTGATCTTCGGGTGCTTGGCGGCGACTTCCTTGACGGCCGGGGCGTAGGAGTAGCCGACGCCGATGATCGGGTTGTAGCCCTGCTTGGCCAGCGTCTCCAGGCGCTGCACCTTGTCCGCGTCGGACTCGCCGTCCTGCGGCTCGATGTCCCGGCCGCCCATCTTGAACTCGGTCTGGGCCTTCTTGAATCCCGCGTACGCGGCGTCGTTGAAGGACTGGTCGCCCTTGCCGCCGATGTCGTACGCCAGGCCGATGCCCTTGCCCGAGTACTTCCCGTCCTTGGACTCGGTGGACGAAGAGTCCGTGCTGGACTTGCCGCATCCGGCGGCCGCGAGGGCGACGACCGCGACGGTCACCGCAGCTTGGGAGAACCTGGTCCTTCGAGAGATCAAACGCACAGCAAGCACCCTTCATCCCCACGGCACCGTCGCCGGCCCGCTTCCGCAATGTGCCGCCAGTGGTGGCGATTTCGGCGCACAGTAACGCGCGTAGAAGCCCGGGGGAACGGGGTTTCTCCTGGCCGTTATCGTTTCGTGCCGCCCACGGGACACGCGGGCGCGCCAACGGTTACACCAGGGTGACACAGGGGGGCGAAAAGGCACCAAACGGGCACCCTTCCTCCCCCTCGGTCCTTCCCGCTCCGGACTACCCCGCCGCGTCGAGCAGGGCGGCGGCCGTGAACAGCTCCACCCCGACCCGGATGGCGCGCTCGTCGGCGTCGAAATCGCCCTGGTGCAGATCGCGCGCCGTGCGCTCGCCGGGCACCCGCACACCGAGCCGGGCGAGGGCCCCGGGCACGTGCTCCAGGTACCAGGAGAAGTCCTCACCGCCCAGGCTCTGCTCGGTGGTCTCGATGGACTCCGCCCCGCGCCGCGCGATCATGGCGTCCCGCAGCAGTTCGGTCACGACGGGGTCGTTGACCACGGGCGGGACACCGCGCACATAGGTGATCTCGGACTTGGCGCGGTGCATGGTGGCGACCTCGTCGATGGCGGCGTGCACGATGTCGGGCGCCTGCCGCCAGGCCTCGATGTCCAGGCAGCGCACGGTCCCGGAGAGCTCGGCGTGCTGCGGGATCACGTTCGGCGCGTGCCCCGACTCGATCCGTCCCCAGGTCACGGCGAGCCCGCTGCGGCTGTCGACGCGGCGGGCGACGAGCGCGGGCACGTCGGTGACGACGCGGGCCGCGGCGGTGACCAGGTCCGTGGTCAGATGCGGGCGGGCGGTGTGCCCGCCGGGCCCGTCGAGCGCGATCTCCAGCCGGTCGCAGGCGCTGGTGATGGCTCCCTGGCGCAGCCCGATCCGCCCGGCGTCCACCCGGGGGTCGCAGTGCACGGCGATGATGCGCCGGACCCCGTCCAGCGCCCCGCACTCGATGACCTCGGCGGCGCCGCCGGGCAGCACCTCCTCGGCGGGCTGGAAGATCAGCCGCACGGGTCGCGGCAGCAGCCCCTGGCCGTGCAGCTCGGCCAGGACGAGCCCGGCCCCCAGCACCACGGCCGTGTGCACGTCGTGCCCGCAGGCGTGGGCCCGGTCGGGGACCGTCGACCGGTAGGCGCACTCGCTCTTGGTGTCCGGGATGGGCAGGGCGTCGATGTCGGCCCGCAGGGCGAGCACGCCGTCCGCGCCATCGCCCTCCTCCCCCATGCCGATGTCGCAGACGAGCCCGGTTCCGACGGTGAGGACGCGGGGCTTGAGCCCGGCCTTCTCCAGCCGCGCCTTGATCGCGGCGGTGGTGCGGAACTCCTGGTTGCCGAGCTCGGGGTGCATGTGCAAGTCACGCCGGAACGTGACGAGTTCGCCGAACAGCGACTCGCTCAGCGCACCGGGGAGCACGGCGTCCCCTGGAACATCGGCCTCGGTCTCTCGGGACATCAATTGGTTCACCCTCTGAAGGGTAGGACGCCCGGACGGTCAACTGACCCTCGATCAACAAAAGTTCAACCCGTTAGGGGAAGAAAATCTGACCGCCCGGCGCATGGCTGTCGTCTCAGATGGGTAAACTCGCCCGACTTCAGGCCAAGCGGATCATGGAATCCCCGGACCACGGTCGCTCACCGCGCCCCGGCACCCTTCCGTTCCTCTCCTCAACGGATACCACGCCCCACCGGAACACCGCTCGACCAGTCCATCCACCGATACCGCCGCGCGGCCGTCGCGGCCCCGGTAGCGTCCGGCAGCGTGAGTGACCCCAGCCGTGTTCCCGCCGCGGACTTCATACAGGCCACCCGTTCCTCCTACGACGCCATCGCCAGGGAGTACACCGACCGCCACCCCGACAGCGTCGCCGACAGCCCCCTGGACCTGGCGCTGATCAGCGCATTCGCCGAGCTGGTGAAGGGGGCCTCCGGCGCCCCGGTCGCCGATGTCGGCAGCGGTCCGGGCCATGTCACCGCCCGCCTGAGCGACCTCGGCGTCCCCGCCTTCGGCGTCGACGTCTCCCCGCGCATGACCGCCCTGGCCCGCGCGGCGCACCCCGGGCTCCGCTTCCATGTGGGCTCGATGACCTCGCTGGACCTTCCGGACGAGACGCTGGGCGGCGTCCTCGCCCTCTACTCGATCATCCACGTCCCGGACGAGCACCTGCCGGCCGCGTTCGCGGAGTTCCACCGCACGCTGGTCCCGGGCGGGTACGTCCTGCTGGGCTTCCAGTCGGGTGACACCGACGACCATCTGCGCCTCACCGAGCGCTTCGGCAGGGCGATCGGGCTCGACTACTACTGGCGCAGCCCGGACACCGTCGCCGGGCTGCTCACCAAGGCGGGCCTGCCGCCGTACGCACGCACCGTGCGCGAGCCGCTCGCCGAGGAGTCGCGCCCACGGGCCTTCGTGCTGGCCCGCAAGGCCGCCGACTGACGGCGGCCTTGCTCCGGCACCCTTCCGGTCCTGCTGGATCGCGCTGGCCTAGATCGCGCTGACCGCCGCCAGGCGGTGCACGTCCCGCGCCGTTCCCGTCACTCCCGACAGGAAGCCCTGGGCGCGGGGCGACGCGTTCGCCGTGAGCCAGGCGGGGTCGATGTCACACACCGCGACGCGCACGCCGGTGCCGACGAGCGCCAGGGGCAGCGTGTGCACGACCGTCGAGGGGAAGCTGAGGATCGTCCGCCCGATCGGCCCCCGCCGTGCGATCAGCTCCAGCGGCAGGTCCGGGCGTACGATCTCCAGCCCCGTCACCGCCGCGAGCCGGTGCAGCTTCTCGGCGCTCTCCCGGCGGTGGGCGAAGTACCTCGTGGCCCCGTGGGCCTTGGCCAGGGTCTGGACGGCCTCCAGATAGCGGTCGCCGTCCACGACTCCGGTCTCGACCAGGGACGTGCCGACCATGTCCGAGCCCTTGGTGATGCGCGGCGGGCCGAAGCGGGCCCGGGTCCAGGAGAAGTCGTTGGCCGTGACCGTCACGCCCTGCGGGGTGTCCTCCATGGGCATGGAGGAGAAGACCTCCACCCGGCGGCCGTCCCGGGGCGTCAGCCGCCGGCGGGCCGAGGACGAGACCGGGGCGAACAGCAGGTCGCGCGCGCCGGGGCGGCCGCCCTTGCGGTGCCAGCGCACCAGACGCTCACCGCGGGCGAGCTGGGCGACGAACTCCATCGTCGCCGTGCCGTCGTCGACGACCACCAGGTCCCTGGCGCGGGTGATCGTCAGCAGCAGCTGTACGTAGCGGGAGAACGGGTCTCCCATGACGATGCGGTCGGCGCGCCGCAGCGTGCCGGCGAGTCCGCCGATGGTGTGGAAGGGCGCGGTCGTTCCGCCCCGCGCCTCCTCCCAGCGGACCCGGTACCCCTCGTCCCGGGCCAGGTCCGCCATACGGCGCAGCTGGCCCCGGGTCATGGGGTCGGTCGGGGACAGCACCACGACGGTGAGCTCCCCGACCGCCGACGGCGCAGCGCCGGTGGCGCTGCGCCGTGCCTGGGACGGCACGGACGCCAATGGCCCCCCGCCGGACTCCCCGGCCGCCCCTTGCAGGGCATGGACATGCGCCCACTCCAGCACGTTGAGCAGCTGTACCGGGCTCTCCACGAAGGCGAGCGTGCGGGGGGTGCCGGTGTTCCCGGCGCGGGGGCTCATCGACGTACGACCGTCCCGTCGTAAGGCAATCGAATCCGAACTGGAATTCGGTCTCACACCGTGACCGGCTCGCCGGCCGCGTCCGCGATCTCGGCCTCGGCGACGACACCGGCAACGCGGCGCAGCTTCTTCATCGGGCCCATCTCGGAGTCGTAGACCTTCTTGACGCCGTCACCGAGGGAGGCCTCGATGGTGCGGATGTCGCGGACGAGGCGCACGAGGCCCTGCGGCTCCACGGAGGCGGCCTGGTCGGAGCCCCACATAGCGCGGTCGAGGGTGATGTGACGCTCGACGAAGGTGGCGCCGAGGGCGACCGCCGCGAGGGTGGTCTGCAGGCCCGTCTCGTGGCCGGAGTAGCCGATCGGAACGTTCGGGAACTCCTTCTCCAGCGTGTTGATCACGCGGAGGTTCAGCTCCTCGGCCTTCGCCGGGTAGGTGGAGGTGGCGTGGCACATGAGGATGTTGTCGCTGCCCAGGACCTCGACCGCGTGACGGATCTGCTTCGGGGTCGACATGCCCGTGGAGAGGATGATCGCGCGGCCGGTGGCGCGCAGCGCCTTCAGCAGCTCGTCGTCCGTGAGGGAGGCGGAGGCGACCTTGTGGGCCGGGACGTCGAACTTCTCCAGGAAGGCGACGGCCTCGGTGTCCCACGGGGACGCGAACCAGTCGATGCCCTTCTCCTTGCAGTACTCGTCGATCTGACGGTACTCGTCCTCACCGAACTCCACGCGGTGGCGGTAGTCGATGTAGGTCATCCGGCCCCAGGGGGTGTCGCGCTCGATGTCCCACTGGTCGCGCGGGGTGCAGATCTCGGGGGTGCGCTTCTGGAACTTGACGGCGTCGCAACCGGCCTCGGCGGCCACGTCGATCAGCTTGAAGGCGTTCTCCAGCTCACCGTTGTGGTTGATGCCGATCTCGCCGCAGACGTAGACGGGCTTGCCCGGGCCGACCTCACGGGTGCCGAACGTGCGCAGACGGGAGTTGGTGGTCATGGCAGAGGATGTCCTTACTTGGTGAGGGAATCGAGAGAGGGGCCGAGGATCCAGCTGGCGATCTCTCGGATGGCGCCGTCACCGCCGGGTACGGTGGTGACCGCGCGTGCGGCGCCGCGTACGACGTCGTGGGCGCTCGCGACCGCCACGGGCCAGCCCACGAGGGCGAAGCACGGGAGGTCGTTGACGTCGTTGCCGACGTAGAGCACGCGCTCGGGCGCGATGCCCTGCTCCTCGCACCACTGCTTCAGTGCGAGGTCCTTGCGGTCGATGCCGTGCAGGACCGGAAGCTTCAGCTTCCGGGCCCGGGCGGCGACGACCGGGTTCTGCTCCGAGGACAGGATCAGCATCTGCAGGCCGCTCTTGCGCAGCGCCGCGATGCCCAGTCCGTCCCCGCGGTGCACGGAGACGAACTCCTTTCCATCGGCGTCGATCAGCACCCGGTCGTCGGTCTGGGTGCCGTCGAAGTCCAGTACAACCGCGTCGATGTCGTCGGCGGTCGGAAGCGCGCCGGGCCGATCCGCGTCGAAGAGCGGGGCCAGGGCCCGGGCGCGGGCCAGGTCGTGCGGGTCGTCGATCTCCAGCACGCGTGCCGGGTCGGTGCGGACCAGCTCGGTGTGGCCGAAGAAGCGGTGCCGGTGCTCGCGGAAGCCACGGGCGTCCATCGCGTACGCGGCGCCGGTCTCCAGCAGGTCCTGGGGACGGTCCTGGCGGCGCGGGCGGAAGGACTTGTCGTGGTTGACGCCGTAACCGCCCTCGGTGACGGTGGAGTTGGCGACCTTGACCCGGCCACCGACCTCGTCGGCGCGGGACGGCTCGACGGCCACCGGGTCGTCGCCCGCGTCCCGCCAGATGAAGCCGTGGAAGGGAGCGACGGTCACCGCGGTGTCGGCGCCGTTCTCGACGACCGCGCCGGCCACCCCGTCGATGTCCTCGCGGATGATGAAGGGGCTGGTGCACTGCACGAGCAGGACCACGTCGACCGGGGCACCGTGCAGCGCCTCGTGGGCGTCCATGGCGTGCAGGACGGCGGCCTCGGAGGTGGCGGTGTCGCCGGCGATGGCGGCGGGGCGCAGCACGACCTCGGCGCCGGCCTGGCGGGCCGCGGTGGCGATGGCCTGGTCGTCGGTGGAGACCACGACGTCGGTGACGAGCCGCGAGGCCCGGCACTCGCGCACGGCGCGGGCGACCAGCGGCACACCACCCACCGGCGCGAGGTTCTTCGCGGGCACGCCCTTGGAACCGCCGCGCGCGGGGATCACCGCGAGGACGCGGCGCTCCGCGGTGCCGTGGCCCCCTTCGGGGTTGGACATGGGCTCTACTCCTTGGGCCCCCTGGGCGGGGACATGGGCTCCTCTGGAAGGCACTCGCTCTCCTCGGGCAGGGTTCGGGTCGCTCACGGCTGACTGGGCGGCCGCGTCGGGGACGCTCACAGCTCTCCCATCCGCCGGATGACCGGGGCCACGCGCTGGACGCCGTGGCGGTAGGCGCCGCGCGCCGCCCTGCGCACGATCTGGCGGACCGGACCGGGCGCCTTGTCGGCGGCGGGTGCGCCGGGCAGCGGGGTGCCGTCGGGACCGAGGTGGTGGCGGGCGAGGATCCCGGGCAGATAGCCGGGCGCGGTCTCGGTCGTGTAGTAGGGGGTGAGGGGCACCAGCCCCTCGGGCCGGGCCAGCAGCTCGGCGATGCGCTCGCGGCCGGCGTCGAAGGCCGTGGCGTACGACTCTCCGCCGGCGGCGACGCCCTGCCGGGACACCCACTCCTCGTCCGGCACCGGGCGGTGCCCGGCGTCGAGCTGGTCCCAGGAGGCGAGGCAGCCGGAGCCCACGAAGTGGTGGTTGCCGAGCGTCTCGCGGATGCCCAGGTCGGTGAGGACCACCGTCGGGATCCGGCGGTGCAGCGCCTCCAGCGCGGCCGTGGAGCTGACCGTGACGAGCAGGTCGGTGCGGTCCAGGACCTCACCCATGTGCCCGTACACCAGCTTGAAGTTGGCGGGCAGGTCGGTGCCCTGCGCCAGCTTCTGGTACGGCAGTTCCTCGATGTGCGTGGTGTGCTCGCCGGGCTTGGAGCGCAGCTTGAGCAGCACCTCGCGCTCGGGGTGCTTGCGGGCGTGCTGGATCAGCCGGTTCAGCAGGTACGTACGGTCCTTGCGGCTCTCCGGCACGGACGGCTGGGCCGCGAACACGACGGTGTAGGGCTCGTGTTCACCCTCGTAGGGCGCACCGTCGAGGAACGGCAGGGCGACCTCGGTCACCGCCGAGGCGTCGGCGCCCACTCCCTCGTACACGGCGCGGAAACGCTCCGCGTCCTGGCGGGAGTTGGC
Source organism: Streptomyces sp. NPDC054794 (assembly GCF_053611585.1). NCBI lineage: Bacteria > Bacillati > Actinomycetota > Actinomycetes > Kitasatosporales > Streptomycetaceae > Streptomyces > Streptomyces sp. NPDC054794. The sequence goes on from NZ_JBSHAQ010000019.1 coordinate 42,246, forward strand.
GAGGACGAGGTCCGCGCCGTGCCGCAGCAGCAGTCCGTCGGCGAGCTTCTCGTAGACGACGCCGACGTAGCCGGTGACGACGACGGGACGCTCGGCCGAGCCGTCCCAGACGCGCCGCAGGCCGTGCAGCATCGCCTGGACGCCACCGCCGACGAGGGAGAGGACGAGAATGTCGTACGACTCCTCGCCCATGGCACGCAGGAACTCGACGGCGGTCACCTCGCGGAGGGAGTCCGCGGGGACGCCGACTTCCTTCAGCTGGCGGGCGGTCGGGGTGGCACGGCCCCGCAGGAGATAGCCGTCGAGGCGGATGTCCGAATTAGCCGGAATGAGGCGCTTCGCGGTGAGCGCTCCCCATTTCCACCGAGTGTCGGAATCCGCGAGTACGGCGATCCGCGGGGACTTCGTTGCACTTACTGGCACGTCGAAGACGCTAGGAAGGCATTCCTAGGATCCGCCCAACCCAAACACAACAAACGGTTAACAGCACATCGACGAATGGCGAATCAGGCCGGGAAGGCACGCCGAAATAGCCCGGTTCACAGCTTCGCCACGTGCAGTTCACCTGACATCAAGCCACCGGTCAGAACGAATGACGGGCCGCCCTCTAACGTCACCGGGGTGGTGAAGCTCTCCGTCATCGTGCCCTTCTACAACGTCCAGCAATACGCGCCCGACACGCTGAAGAGCCTGCGTGCGAACGTGCGTGAGGACTTCGAATTCATTCTCGTCGACGACTGCTCGCGGGACGGTACTCCGGACATTCTCGAACGCGCGGAGCGGGAGTTGCCCGGCGCCGTACTGGTCAGACACGAGGAGAACGGAGGGCTGGCCACCGCGCGCAACACCGGCATCGACCGGGCACGTGGCGCATACCTGACGTTCCTGGACGGGGACGACTGGCTCGCCCCGGACTATCTCCCCAAGCTGGTCACGGCCATCGAGGAACTGGGCTGCGACTTCGTCCGCACCGATCATGTGCAGTGCACGGCCCGGGCGCGCGCCATCCACCGGGTGCCGCACGGCCGCCGGGACGTCGTGATGAATCCGCGGGAGGCCATCCTGCCCGCGGACCGGACCACCTCCGTGGACTACGCGTACGCCTGGGCCGGGGTCTACCACCGCCGGCTGATCGACCGGGGGCTGCTGCACTTCACCCACGGGCTGCGCACCGCCGAGGACCGGCCGTGGATCTGGAAGCTGCACCGGGAGGCGGATTCCTTCGCCGCGGTGAGTCTGCTCGGCGTGTACTACCGCCGCGGTGTCGCCACGTCCCTCACCCAGATCGGTGACGTACGACAGCTCGATTTCATTCGCGCGTTCGACCAGGTAATCGAGGAAACGGCACAGGATCCCGAGGCCGATAAACTGCTGCCGAAAGCAGTGCGCACATATTGCGCGATCATGGCCCATCACCTCGGATCGATCGAGAGGTTCGAACCCGCCGTGGCTCGAAAATTGCGTTCCATGACCTCAGCCGCCCTGAAACGACTGCCGCAGGACGTACTGGCCGAGGTGATGGACTCGATGGACCCGCAGCGGGCGAGCCTGCTGCGGCGGCTCAAGCGCAGGCCGGCGACCGCCCGGACGGTGGCCGCCTGATGCCACGCACGACCCACGTCTTCTGCGCGTCGACCCTGTACGGAGCCGCGACCCTGGCCGCGGCCCTCGACGCCGGAATGTTCGAGCCGGCCGACCGACGGCTGCTGCTCATCACGAACAACGCGGCCAACCCCGAGACCACCGTGTCCGTGGACCGGATGCCGGGCTTCGAACGGTTGCGCGAGCGGTTCGACGGGGTGCTGTCCTGGAACGAGACCATCGCCCCGTTCCACCCCGGCGGCTGGAGCCCGCGCGCCGACGACATCCCGATGTGGGAGCGGTACGTACGGCTGCTGTGGGGACTGGGCGACGACCACATCCGGCTGGCCGTGGAATCCGTGCAGGTCAACCCGTCGCTCGCGCTGTGCCAGCTGTTCACCGGCGCTCCCGTCGACGTCTACGCCGACGGCCTCATAAGCTATGGCCCCACCCGCGACAAGATCGACCCGCTGGTCGGCACCCGCATCGGGCGCCTGCTGCACCTCGATCTGGTCCCCGGGCTGACCCCGCTGCTGCTCACCGAGTTCGGCGTGCGGCCGGAGCTGGTGCCGACGGAGGTGTTCCTCAAGGTGCTGGAGGAGCTCGCCGACGGGGAGGCTGCGCTGCCCGGCACCGGCGACACCCGGCCGGCCCTGCTGCTCGGCCAGTACCTCTCGGCGCTCGGCATCCTCAGCGACGCCGAGGAGGAGGAACTGCACCTGGGCATGGTGCGCGGCGCCGTCGCGCTCGGCCACCGCAGGCTGGTCTTCAAGCCGCACCCGGTCGCCCCGGCCCGCTGGTCGCGGCTGCTGGAGGACGAGGCGAGCCGGCTCGGCGCCGAGCTCACCCTGCTGGACCACCCGGTGCTCGCCGAGGTGGCGTTCCAGCGGATGCGGCCCGCCCTGGTCGTCGGCTGCTTCTCCACCGCCCTGCTCACCGCGGCCGGGCTGTACGACCTGCCCGTCGCCCGCATCGGCACCGACACCGTGCTGGCCCGCCTCACGCCGTACCAGAACAGCAACCGCGTGCCGGTCACCATCGCCGACGCGCTGCTGCCCGAACTGGGCGACCGCAAGGCGGTCACGGACTGGGCGATGCCGACGCCGGAGCGGGTGGACGAGCTGTCCGCGCTGCTCAAGGCGGTCGGCTTCGCGATGCAGCCGAAGATCTACCCGGGCCTGCGCCCGGACGCCGAGCGCTACCTCTCCCGGCAGCTGAACCCGCACACCTGGCGGTACTTCAAGCGCCGCCGCCTCACCTCGCTGGCCCTGCCCGGTGCGGTGCCCGCGCAGCTGTCGTTCATCCCGCGCAACGCCACGGTGCGCCGCCTCGCCCGGCGGGCCCGGGCGCTGCGGCAGAGCGCCAAGCGCTGATCCCGACGTCCGCCACGACGCCCCCGAGCCCCAACGGGCCGGGGGCGTCGCGCTGTCCGGCATCGCGTACATCACACGGATGGAGGAGGCTTCCGGGGGTAGGCGTTCGACACCTCGCGCCCCCACGTCAGCGAGGCCCCCCATCACCCCGCAGAAAGCCCCGGGATGAACGCGTCCGACCTGACATTGGCCCCGACACGTCCGGCCCCCGTCCCCGATCCGCCCCCCGCCCCGCGCAGACCCGACAGCCGACTGCGCGCCCTCGACGGCCTGCGTCTGCTGGCCGCCCTGATGGTCTGCCTCTACCACTTCGCCGGGAAGGGCGGCGCCGTCGCCGGCTCCTGGCACCAGTCCCCCGCCCGGGTGTTCCCGACACTCTCCCAGGCCGCCGTGTACGGCTGTCTGGGCGTGCAGTTCTTCTTCGTCATCAGCGGCTTCGTGATCTGCATGAGCAGTTGGGGCCGCACCCTCGGCCAGTTCTTCCGCTCCCGGGTCGCCCGCCTGTACCCGGCGTACTGGGCCGCCCTGTTCCTGATCACCGCCGCGTCCCTGCTGCTGCCGGTGGTCGTCCGTCCGGTACGGCTCGACGAGTTCCTGGTCAACCTGACGATGCTGCAGCAGCCGATGGGCGTGCCGCGCGTCCTCGGCGTGTGCTGGACACTCTGGGTCGAGGTGCGTTTCTACGCCCTGTTCGCCCTGTTCGTCGTCTGGCGGGGCGTCACCTACCGCCGGGTGGTGCTCTTCTGCTGCCTGTGGACCCTGGCCGGTGTGTTCGCCCGGGTCGCCGACAACCCGCTCACCGACGAACTGGTGATGCGCGACCACGCGCCGTTCTTCATCGGCGGCCTCGCCCTCTACCTCATCCACCGCTACGGCAGCGACCTGCTCCTGTGGGGCATCGTCACCGTCTCCTGGCTGCTCGGCCAGCGCTACTCGACCACCGGGCTGTGGCACCCCGGCATGGAGGGCGGCGCCTTCCACCGCGATCCGTACGTCATCCAGCTGATCGTGACCCTCGCCTTCGCCGCGGTGGCCGCGGTGGCGCTGGGCTGGACGCGCTGGGCGAACTGGCGCTGGCTGACGGTGGCCGGGGCGCTGACGTACCCCTTCTACCTGATCCACGAGCACCTGGGCTGGTTCGTCGTCCGGCTGCTGCACCGGGATCTGGGCCTGGGCCCGTGGCCCACGCTCGCGGTCACGATCGCCGTTCTGCTGGGCCTGGCCTGGCTGATCCACCGCGGTGTGGAGCGGCCGTTCGGACCCCGGCTGAAGCGGGCGCTGGCGACCCGCGCGCCGAGACGACCCGTGCTGCGCTGAACTCCCGCGCTGTATGCGTTGAACGGACCGAAGGCCGGTGGGGGTGCCCCACCGGCCTTCGGTCGTCGTCCACGGATCAGCCCTGGCGGGCCCGGATCTGGCGCACGGCCCGGCGCACCGCCGGGTGGCGGCGCAGGGACTCGGCGCGGATGGGGCTGCCGCCGGGCAGGCGCAGGCTGGTGAGGCGGCGCTTCTTGAAGTACTGCGGGTGCTCGGCGAGGTGCGCGGTGAGCCAGGCGGCCGCCTCTTCGTGCAGGCCCGGGTGCTTGCGGGACTGCATGCAGTAGCCCACGGTGCGCACCAGCGGGCCCAGCTCCGCGCTCAGGGCATCGAGGGCGAGCGGGGTGCCCAGGGTGGCGCGCTCGGCGTCCGGGAGGGCCGCGTCGATGATGGTGAGGGGGACGCGGTTGCTGTTCTCGTACGGGGTGATGCGTTCGAGGAGCAGCTCGGTGCCGACGCGGGCCACGGGGATGCCGTAGAAGGCGGCCGCGGTCATCAGGGCGGTGGAGAAGCAGCCGATGACCAGTTCCGGCTTCAGGTGGGCGAAGACGGTCTCGGCGAGCACGGGGTCGCGCAGGACGGTCAGCCGTACGCCGAGCTCCGCGGCCGCCGTCTCCAGCGAGCTGTTGTACACGGAGGGCGCGCTGGGGTGGGGCTTGAACAGCACGCTCTGGTGGCCGGCCCGGGCGGCCGCCCGCAACATGCGGACGTGCAGCTCCTCCTCCTCGTCCTGGGTGATCAGGTCGATGGCGGAGAGGTACTGGCCGAGGAGCACGGCGGTGGGACGGCTCTCGGCGGGGATCCGTTCGGCGAGGATGCCGGCACCGTCCTCGCCGATCTGGGCGAGCACCTCGACGATGGCCTCGCCCGGTACCGGCTCGGGCTCGACGCCGTACTCGGACAGGAGCATCGGGCGCAGCCCGGGTATCAGGTCGAGGTGGAGGACGCGCGCGATGCGGCTGTTCATGCCCTGCGGGATCCGGTTGCGGGTGGGGCCGTAGCTCATCAGGCCGTCCGCGTACACGTGGATCGGGCTGTCGGCGAAGATGTCGCAGACCGCGCGGGAGGGGTTGGCCTGGATGGACTCGCAGGCGATCTCGACGGGCGCGTCACCCAGGTCCCAGGCGAGGCGTACGGCCTTCTCCCACAGCAGGGCGTCCTGGGCGCGCGGGGACCAGCCGGCCGGGTGGTGCGGGGAGATGAAGTCGTTCCAGGAGCGCACCTCGTCGAACTCGGGGCGCAGCTTCTCGAACCCGGCCATCCGGTCCAGCGGGGTGCCGACCTCGGGGATCGCGGCGGTGTTGCTGACGACGAGGATGCGGCGGTGCTCCTCGCGCGGGCCGAAGAGCCCGGCGCGGATCGCCGCGGTGACGGTGGCCGCCGCGTACTGGGTGGCCGAGAAGAAGATCTGGGTCGTACCGCTCTTGCCGGTACCGGTCCGGGCCGTGCCGCTCATGCCGCGACTCCCTTCATGCCGCCGCGGATGCGCCGCAGTGTGTTGACTCGTTCCTCGCCCATGCCGACGAGGGCCTCGTTGAGCTCTTCCTCCGTCATTCTGCCCAGCGCCTCGGAGGCCATCTGCCGCAGTTTGGCGGCGACGCTGCGCTCGAAGCGGGCACGGTCGGCGAGCTGGTGGGCGATGACGACGCAGTAGTTGCGCAGCGCCTTCTTGCGCAGCTTGCTGACCTCGGGGTCGTCGGCGAGCTCGGCGAGGACGAGGTCGAAGGAGCGGAAGAAGTCCAGCTGGCGGACGTCGCCGATCTGGGTCAGCGAGCTGGCCACGCCCCGGCGGTAGAAGACGCCGCGCAGGCTGGCGGCGACGTAGGAGTCGGCCCTGCGGTGCAGCTCCCAGATCCAGGGACGGTCCTCGGCGGTGCGCAGCCCGTCGTGGAAGCGCAGCAGGCCGCGGTCGAGCAGCCGGCGGTGGTAGACGCCCGCCCAGGCGTACGGGTAGTCGACCATGGTCGTCGCGTCGACCGGGAGGATCGAGGAGCGCGGGTCGAGCGGTATGTGCCGGCGTCCCTCGGGGGCCCGGTGGACGGCGCGCTCGACGCCGGTGACCTGGACGTGGTCGGTGCGCACGAAGTCGACGTCGAAGCGCTGGACACAGTCGGTCAGGTCGCTCAGGTAGCCCGGGGCGAGCCAGTCGTCACCGTCGAGGAAGGTGAGGTAGGTGCCCTCGGCCGCGTCGATGCCGGTGTTGCGCGCGGTGGCCAGACCGCCGTTCTGCTCGTGCCGTATCACCCTGCTGTTCTTGAGCCGCTTGGTGAGTTCGAGCAACGCCTCGTAGGTCTTGTCCTTGGTGGACCGGTCCTCGACGAAGATGAACTCGAAGTCGTCCCGTGCGTTGTTCGCGAGGCTGGTCACCGTGTCGGCGACGTAGGTCTCGATGTTGTAGCAGGGGACGATGACGGACAGGGTCGGTTCGTTGGCCACGTGTGTACACCCGTGCTCGCTTCGGAAATATCTCCGCGATCCTTCGACGGCTCCGCCGCTCGGACGCGACAGCACAGCGACTCTCAGGTGAACACGGAATGACATTGCGATACGACCGGAAGTGAATTGGCCGTTCCGCCGCGGGGGTGGCTCTCCGGGCGGGTGACCCGGTTCAGCGGATGCCGTACCGGGCCTCGATCCCCGCGACGACCAGGGCCGGTCCCTCGTCGAAGCCGCGATCGTAGTCCTCGAAGATCTCCGCGCCGGCTGCGGCCGACAGGGGGAAATCCGCGCGGCGGGCGGTCCCATCGCGGCCGACGGCGGGCGCTCGGCCGTGCGGCGCACGCTGGGCATCGGCATGACCGGTGAGACGGTCGATCCCGCGCCCGTGCTGGTCGCCGACGTCCGCGTCGACGGCCTCGACCGCGACAACTGGCACATCTTCCCGCCGCGCGAGGACGGCGCCGGCTACCTGGCGCTCTGTCCGCTCGCGGGCACGCGGGACTTCCAGCTCGTCGCCCAGTTCCCCGAGGGCACGGCCCCCGGCCTCGGTCTCGACGCCATCCGCGAGGTCGTGGCCGCCCGGTCCCACCTCGCCCCCGAGGACGTGACCGAGGTGCGCTGGGCCTCCGACTTCCGGCCCCGCGCGGCCCTCGCGGACCGCTTCCGGGCCGGGCGCGTCTTCCTCGCCGGCGACGCGGCGCACATCCACTCGCCCGCCGGGGGCCAGGGCCTGACCACCAGCGTCCAGGACGCCTACAACCTCGGCTGGAAGCTGGGCGCGGTGCTGCGCGTGGGCGCGCCCGAGGACCTCCTGGACACCTACGCGGAGGAACGGCGGCCCGTCGCGGTCGGGATGCTGGGCCTGTCGACCGGCGTCCACCGCGGCGAGGTGCGCCGCGGCGAGGCGACCATCCAGCTCGGCCTCGGCTACCGGGACTCGTCACTGACGGCAGAGACCCGCACGGCCGAGACCGGCGCGAACGGGTCCGGCGCGAACGGGTCCGGCGGCGTGCGGGCCGGGGACCGCGCCCCCGACGGGACGGTCGACGGCGTACGGCTCTTCGACGCCTTCCGCGGACCGCACCGGACCCTGCTGGGCGCGCAGGCACCGGAGCTGGGCGACGGGGTGCGGACCGTCCGCGGCCCGGCCCCCGAGCCGTACTACGGAACGGGCCTGTTCCTCGTCCGCCCGGACGGTTACGTCGGCTGGGCGGGCGACTCGCCGGAGACCCTCACCGGCTGCCTGGCGCGCCTCGGCCTGGGCCGGTAGGCGTCAGGAGCTCGCCAGCGACAGCTTCACCGCGAACCCGAGGAACAGCGCACCCGCCGCCGAGGTCGCCGTCGCCGACAGACGCTTGCGGCGGCGGAAGGCGGCGGCCAGCCGCGTGCCGCCGAATATCAGCGCGCTGAGGTAGAGGAAGCTGGCCACCTGGGCGAAGGCGCCGAGGACCACGAAGGACAGGGCCGGATAGGCGTACCCCGGGTCGACGAACTGCACGAAGAAGGCGACGAAGAACAGGATCGCCTTCGGATTGAAGAGGCTGACGACGAGGGCACGCCTAAACGGCCGCTCCTGGCCGGCGGCATCCTCGGGGGCGGCCTCCTCGACCAGTCGCTCCCGCCGCGACCGCCACATCCCCCGGGCGGCCCGCAGCATCCCGATCGCCAGCCAGGTCAGATAGCCGGCGCCCGCGTACTTCACGATCCCGAACAGCACGGCGTTCGCCTGGAGCAGCGAGGCGACCCCGGCCGCCGACAGCGTCATCAGCACGGTGTCCCCGCACCACACGCCCGCGGCGGCGGTGTAGCCGGCCCGGACACCGCGGCGGGCGGCCACGGACAGCACGTAGAGCGAGTTGGGGCCGGGCAGCAGGACGATCAGGACCAGGCCTGCCAGATAGGTGGGGAGATCGATGACGCCGAACATGCCAGGAGTGTCGCACGCCGGTCCGACACTGCCGTCGTCGGTGCTGGTCAGAAGGCGTCGGAGGGGACGTAGGTGCCCCACACCTCGCGCAGCGCGCCGCACACCTCGCCCACCGTCGCGCGGGCCCGCAGCGCCTCCTTCATCGGGTACAGGACGTTGTCCTCCCCCGCGGCGGCCTTCTTCAGCGCGGCCAGCGCCGAGTCCACCGCCGCCCGGTCCCGTTCGGCGCGCAGCCGGGTCAGGCGGTCCGCCTGCTGGGCCTCGATCGCCGGGTCGACCCGCAGCGGCTCGTACGGCTCCTCCTCGTCCAGCTGGAAGCGGTTGACGCCGACCACGACCCGCTCGCCCGAGTCGGTCTCCTGGGCGATGCGGTACGCGTTGCGCTCGATCTCCTCCTTCTGGAAGCCGCGCTCGATCGCCGCGACCGCGCCGCCGAGGTCCTCGACCCGGCGCATCAGGTCCAGCGCCGCCGTCTCCACGTCGTCCGTCATCCGCTCCACGGCGTACGAGCCGGCGAACGGGTCCACCGTCGCGGTCACGTCGGTCTCGTGGGCCAGGACCTGCTGGGTGCGCAGGGCGAGGCGGGCGCTCTTGTCCGTGGGCAGCGCGATCGCCTCGTCGAAGGAGTTGGTGTGCAGGGACTGCGTGCCGCCGAGCACCGCGGCCAGGCCCTGCACCGCCACCCGGACCAGGTTCACCTCCGGCTGCTGGGCCGTGAGCTGGACGCCCGCGGTCTGGGTGTGGAAACGCAGCATCCAGGACTTCGGGTCCTTCGCGCCGAACTCCTCCTTCATCACCCGCGCCCAGATCCGGCGGGCCGCGCGGAACTTGGCGACCTCCTCCAGGACCGTCGTACGGGCGACGAAGAAGAAGGACAGGCGGGGCGCGAAGTCGTCGACGTCCATGCCGGCCGACACCGCCGTACGGACGTACTCGATGCCGTCCGCGAGGGTGAAGGCGATCTCCTGCGCGGGCGAGGCGCCCGCCTCGGCCATGTGGTAGCCGGAGATCGAGATCGTGTTCCACTTCGGGATCTCGGTCCGGCAGTACTGGAAGATGTCCGCGATCAGCCGCAGGGACGGCTTGGGCGGGAAGATGTAGGTCCCGCGCGCGATGTACTCCTTGAGCACGTCGTTCTGGATGGTGCCCGTGAGCCGGTCCGCCGCCACCCCCTGCTCCTCGGCCACCAGCTGGTACAGGAGCAGCAGCAGGGCCGCCGGGGCGTTGATGGTCATCGACGTCGACACCTTGTCGAGCGGGATCCCGCCGAACAGCACCCGCATGTCGTCCAGGGAGTCGATGGCCACGCCGACCTTGCCGACCTCGCCGTGCGCGAGGGGCGCGTCGGAGTCGTGGCCCATCTGGGTGGGCAGGTCGAAGGCGACGGACAGGCCCGTCGTGCCGTGCGCGATCAGCTGCTTGTAGCGGGCGTTCGACTCCGTCGCCGTGCCGAAGCCGGCGTACTGGCGCATGGTCCAGGGGCGGCCCGTGTACATCGTGGGGTAGACGCCGCGGGTGAACGGGTAGGCGCCCGGTTCGCCCAACTGGCGCGCCGGGTCCCAGCCCGCGAGGTCCCGCGGTCCGTAGACCGGCTCGATCGGCAGTCCGGACTCCGACTCACGCGCCATCGTGGTGCCTCCGCAGTACGTGTCCCGTTCCCCGCAGTGCGTTTGTTACTCCCCACCATGCCCCGTAGTTCGGCGGCGGTCACGCGGGGAAGCATCCCAGGATGAGGACCAAGGGGATCTTGTCGCGGCGCGCCGCCGCGCTCGGGCGGTCCACCGCCATACGCGGGCGGTCCACCACCGCACCCGGACGGCCCATCGCCGTACCCGCACGGCCCACCGCCGCCGCGCTCGCCTCGGCCGCCGCGCTCGCCGTGCTGTGCGGCTGCAACGTGCAGGCGCCGGACGGGGACGCCAAGCACCGCCTGCCGGTCCACATCGAGTTCCCCGGCAGCTCCGGCCCGCCGTCCAGCCCCTCCCGGGCCTCGCCGGCCGCACCGGGCTCGCCCGGCACCCCGCGGGCATCCCGCGCCCCGGCGCCCGTGCTGTGGTCCCGCGGCGACTCCGGCACCGGCGTACGCGAGCTGCAGGCCCGTCTGCGCCAGGTCGACTGGCTCTTCGACGGGCCGACGGGGACGTACGACGACCTGACGGAGAAGGCGGTCGCGGGCTTCCAGGGCAAGCGCGGGCTGCCGGCGACCGGCAGGGCCGACACCGTCACCTGGCGGCGGCTGCGGGACATGACGCATGAACCCGGCCGGTGGGAGCTGTACCTGATGGGCGGTCAGCCCGCCGCCGCGCCCGACATGCGCTGCCTGACCGGACGCGTGCTGTGCATCAGCAAGACCAGCCGGACGCTGCGTTGGATGGTCGACGGACGGACGGTGTCGACGATGTCCGTGCGCTTCGGCGCGCAGTACACCCCCACCCGCGAAGGTGTGTTCCACGTCTACTGGAAGTCACGGCATCATGTGTCGACGCTCTACGACTCGCCGATGCCGTACGCGATGTTCTTCAGCGGCGGCCAAGCGGTGCACTACTCCTACGACTTCGCGGCGCGGGGCTACGCGGGCGGTTCCCACGGATGTGTCAACGTGCGGGACGAGACGGCGATCGCGCGGCTGTTCGCTCAGGTGAGGAAGGGCGACAAGGTCGTCGTCTACTGGTGACGCGCGAAGCGCGGGGAGTACCAAGAGGGTTTGTGGGGCGCGGGCGGGACCGGGGGAACGTGTCCCGCCCGCGCCATGTGCACGAGCCGTGGGTACGGGGGGAACCCCGGCTCAGTGCGACGGCCGATGACCAGTCGGCTCACTGAGTACTGCGTCCCGGGGGCCGAAAACGTCACACCCCGCGCGAAAAAATTTCAGCGCGGGACGAACGCACAGGTCAGCGAGGCGAGAACGGGTCAGAGCGCGCTGTACGTCGGGCTCGGCGCCGGGGCCTGAGTCCGCGTCGGGCGGTGGACCGGCAGCGGGCCGAAGACCGTGGGGGCGGGCGTGACGGCACCGCCGTCCTGGTGGTGGTCGTTGCCGTGCTCCCGGTCCCGGTGATGACGGCCCCGGTGGCGGTCGTCGTCGCCGCCCTGGCCGTTCTTGTCGTCCCCGTCGCCCTTGCCGCCGCGCTCGTCCGCGTCGTCGCCGCCGATCCTGCCGGGGATGTGGCCGTCCAGGACGCCACGGCAGTACCGCCACACGCGCGCGGCTCCGCCCGCGGCCCCCTCCAGGGCGCGCTTGCGGTCGGCGTCGAGGTTCCTGCCGTCCCGTATGTCGCGGCAGGCCGAGAGCGCGCCGCTCCACCACTCGTCGGCCCCGCGGGATGCGCCCGCGGAGCCGGTCGGTTCGCCGGTGGCCGGGTCCTGCCCGGCCGTGTCGCGCCGGGAGCCGGTGCCCGGGGTGGCGCTCGCCGTGCCGCCGGGCGTCGGGGTGCCGGACTCACCGCCCTGCACGCTGCCTTGGGAGGGCGAGACGAGCGGCTGCTCGGGGGCCGAGACGGAGGCCGCGGGCCCGGGACGGTCGTTCTGGAACGGCGTCGGCAGAACTCCGGTTCCGGCCGCCACGGCGACGCCGCCGAGCATGCCGGCGGCCAGTGCGGCGGCCAGCGCCAGCCGCACCGGGCGGGCCCGGTTCCGGCGGCGGTCGGGGCGGGACCGGCCGCCGATGCGGACCAGGCCGACGTCGGACGAGGGTTCCGTCCGGCCGGCGCGCCGCGCGGCGAGTTCGTCGCGGTGGCCTGCGGCGACCCGCTCCGCCTCGCTCGCTTCGCGCGCCTTGCGGAAGGCGGCCAACGCGCCTTCCTCGCCGGGGAGTTCACCGGCCGCGGGGGCGTCGACGGAGAGCGCGCCGAGGGCCTTGGCGAGTCGCTCCGCCTGCTCACGGGCGGACGCGTCGACGGCTTCCAGCGACTCCCCGCGCAGCAGACGTTCCGCCGTTTCACGGTCCAGCCACTTGTACTGCTCGTCGGCCATCACATGTCCTTCTGCGTCCCCGAACGCGTATGCGTCACAGTGGCGGACGTCACCGCGCGACGGCGTGGTTCTCGCTGGGCCGGCAGTGCGTCGAGCACGCCGGCGGATTCCGGATCCTCGCCGAGCAGTTCCGCGAGCCGCTTCAGACCGCGGTGCGCGGCCGTGCGTACGGCGCCGGCGCGCTTGCCGAGGGTCTCCGCGGCGGTCTTGGCGTCGAGGCCGACGACCACGCGCAGGACGACGGCCTCGGCCTGGTCCTGCGGGAGCCGCGCGATGAGGGAGAGGGTGCTGTCGGTGGCGAGGGCTTCGATGGCCTCGCCCGCCGTGTCGGACTCTGCTGCCCGGCCGGTCAGTTCGGTCTCGTCGCCGCCGATCGCGGGCCGGCGGCCGCGCATCCGTATGTGGTCCAGGGCGCGGTTGCGGGCGATGCGGGCGGCCCAGCCGCGGAAGCGGTCGGCGTCCCCGCTGAACCGGGCCAGGTCGCGGGCTATCTGCAGCCAGGCCTCGGACGCGACGTCCTCGGCGTCCGGATCGCCCACCAGCGTCCGTACGTAACCGAGCAGTCGCGGATGAACCGTGCGGTACACAGTCCGGAAAGCGGTCTCGTCCCCGTCCTGTGCCGCACGTACCGCGGCGGTCAGCTCCGCGTCGTCCCCCAGCACCCGTGGTTCCTCTATAGATGGTCGCGGCGGTCGGGCCGCCGATCGTTGCAGTGATCATGCATCTGCGTTCGACGCGAAAGGCACGTTACGACCTGAAACCGCTCCTCGTCCACGTCCGTACAAGGTGCAACTAACTCGTGACGCACTGAGGTGTGACAGAAAACGCACTCTCGGCGCTGTAGGGAGTACGGGCCGCCGCGCGGCCCGTGCCGCGCGACGGCCGGGGCCTCTCCTGTGGGGGGTGGCGGCTCCGGCCGTTGCCTCGGCAGATCACGGCGGCGCCCGGCGGACCGGGACGGACCCCGTGGCCGACCACGGGGAATCGGGCGTAGAGCCTTCGAAAGCCACGCGTCCGGCGCATGACGGACAGCGCGTCGGCCCCGGGCGGATCGCCCGCCCCGGCCCCGCGTGAGCCGAATCACTTCTTCTTGGTGCCGGGATTCGGGCTGGCGTCGGGCTTCGCGGCGTTGGTGGGCTTGGCCGTATTGCCGGTGTTGCCGGCATTACCGCTATTGCCGGTGTTCGTCTTGGGCTTGTCGCTCTTGGCCGTGTTGCCCGGGTTGGCCGTATTACCAGAATTGCCGGAGTTGCCGGAGTTGCCGGAGTTGCCCGGCTCGTGGCTCCGGGCGGCCAACTGCTCGGCGCAGTACGCCTCGACGTTCACCTCGCCGCCCGCCGCCGTGACGAGCCGCTGCCAGGCCGTCGACTCCATCGCCTTGCCGCTGCCCTTGACGGACTCGTAGGCACGGCAGTGGGCGAGGGTGTCCTTGGCGGTCTCCGGACGGTCGTGCGCCCCCGGGCCGGACGAGGGGGACAGCTTGCCCGACGGGCCCCTGGAGGCCCCGTCCGTGGCGCCCGCGCTCGCGTCCTGGCGGTGCCGGTCGTCCCGCCCGTCGGAGGAGTCGACGGAGCCGATGGCGGCGACCGCGACACCGCCCAGGGTGAGGCCGGCCACCAGCATCGCCGCCGTGGTCTTCACCGACCGCCACATGTGGCGGTGCTCGCGCGGCCGCCAGTCGTCCCGTCGACGGGTCCGCGCCCGGTGGCTGCCGGCGTCCCGGGCGACCCGGAACGCGTCCGTCGCCCGCTGCTCGGCCGCCGGGTCGACGGCGCCGGCGCGCAGGGCGGCACCGAGGTACTCCTCCAGGCCGGCCGGCTCGATCGTGGCCCGCGATCCGTTGGCGCTGTCGTCCGGGTGCACGCGCCGACGGCTGTGCAGCCCACCGTCGCTCTGCCGCTCACCCATGTGCCCATCCATCCCTGTCCGGCGGTCCGCCGCCGCTTTCGTTCATGTCGACTCCCCCAGCGTGCTGGGGCCGTCTTCCGTCACACCCTCGCCCGTCTCGGCCCCACCGCCGAGCTGGCGGGCGAGCCGTTTCAGGCCCCGGTACGCGGCCGTGCGCACCGCTCCCGGGCGCTTGCCCAGGACCCGCGCGGAGGCCGGTCCGTCGAGGCCCACGACCACCCTGAGCAGCACGGCCTCGGCCTGGTCGCGCGGCAATCCGCGGACCAGCTCCAGGGCGTACTCGGTGGAGATGGACTCCAACGCCTGGTCGTGCGTGCTCTGCGGACCGGGCAGGTCCAGTACGTCCTGTTCGAGCGCCGACGCCCGGGGTCGCACCCGTTGCCGGCGCAGGTGGTCCAACGCCCGGTGCCGGGCGATGGTCGCGGTCCAGCCGCGGAACCCGGCGCCGTCGCCCTTGAACCGCCCGAGGTCCCGGGCTATCTCCAGCCAGGCGTCGGAGGCCACGTCCTCCGCGTCGTCCCCGACGAGGCCGCGCAGATAGCCGAGCAGCCCGGGCTGCACGAACCGGTAGGCGACCGCGAAGGCGGCCTCGTCACCGTCCTGGGCCCGCGCGACGGCCGCGCCCAGCTCCCCGTCGTACGCCTGCGTGCGACGGGGTTCCCCTCCGTGGCCCAAGACCGTCCTCGTCCGTACAGAGCTCGTGACCATTGCTCGTGCTCGTTCTCGTAGGGAATCCGCACCGTGCGACACGACCGATCGCGCCGCCCACCCCCACGGTCAACAGCGTCGGGCCTCACAGAAGTGTCACAGTGCACAGCGGACTCCCTGGTCACGCCCACTGTCAGTGCCACCTCCTACGCTGCGCCTCACCGATCGGACGACACGGAAGGAAGGAAGCGGCATGGGGGGCGATTGCTGGACGCAGACGGGCCCGTACCGGCGTGATCTGGCGGCGGCGTTCCGTCAGGCACAGGTGGAGGAACTGGCGCGGGACGACCACGGATTCGGAGCGGGCCGCACGATCGAGGAGCTGTGGCAGGACCCCGACTGGCAGGAGTACATCTTCACCGGGGGCACGGGCACCGTGCTGGACCTCCCCATGGTGATCGAGCCGACGGACCCGGAGGACGGCCCGTTCATGCGCCCGCTGACGGAGGAGGAGGTCCGCGCCTGGGCCCCCGACGGCCGCCCCACGTACGCCGACTGGGACGAGGCGCTGGACTCCTACCGACTCGACTTCCCGGGCCGCGCGCAAGGCAGATGCACCGTGCTCTACACGGACGGCGAACCAACCCATATCGGGTATTGGGGAGTCACGGCGGACTAGGGCCTGTGTCCCCCGGCCGGCCGGGCCCCTCCCCTCACACGGGGCCCGGCCGTGTCACCTCGCCCGGGAGCAGGGCCGTGTCACCTCGCGGCGTCGGTCGCGTCGCGGCACAGCAGCCGCAGCGAGCCCTGTCCCTCGTAGCAGCGGCGGGCCTCGTCGATGGGGTCCCACAGGCGGCCGTCGGGCGTACGGATCCAGTGGTCGCCGCCGGTCGCCCACCACTCGGCGCCGCTGTTGCGCACGATCACCTCACCGGCGTACGCCCCGAAACCGCGCAGCACGCTCTGCACGGCGCCGTACGGCGCGCCCTCCCGCCGTATCTCCTCGATCGTCCGGTCGACGCGCCACAGGCTCTGCGCCGAGTAGTCGAGCCGCACCCGCGCGCCCTCGCGCATGGTCACCACCGCGTCCGCCGCCCACCGCGTCGGCTTCGCCGCGGCCTGGGGCCTGGTCTCCTGCTGAGTCGTCACGTACGGAAGAGCGAGGTCAGCGTTCCATTCGTCACCCGTACCCCGGCCGCACCCGGAACCGGTGCAGTTCTCCCGCACCTCCCCCGCACGACGCTCACAGGAACTTCCCCGAACTCCGGGCGCGCACAGGTGTGATGCTTCGGCGCTCCCGTGCGCTCCATTCAGCGATGAACATGTACTTCCACCTGCGCGCGGTGCCGCCTCCGGCCCTGCGCAACAGCACGACCTGGCTGCGGAAGCTGTTCGAGGACGACTGGGACAGCGTCCGCACACGGGTCGACCGTCATCGCGAGGAGATGCTGGACCGGCGCTACCTCGACCACGACCTCCTCTACGCGGGCGCTCCGCCGTACCAGCCCGAGGAGGAGCCGTGTGCCCAGGTGATCCTGGGCGGCCGGCCGGTGTTCCCCGCCGAGCAGGACAAACCACCGTTCCTGCTGCTCACGGCGGCTCAGGTGAGCCGCGTCTCCGACTACCTCTCGTCCACCGACTTCGGAGCGCTGTGGCACTCGGCGCGCCGCGACCTGCTGCCCAGATACGGCGGCCCGGACGTGGAACCGCAGACACGGGGTGCCTTCGAGTCGGCCCACCGGGATCTGACGGCCTTCTACGCACGGACCGCGGGCTACGGCGACGCGGTGGTCAAGTGGCTCCTCATAGGCCCACACCGCTGAGCACCATCCGGCGGTGACACGGCATGGCTGAGGGACCGTCCGGGCCGATGCGCCGTCCGGTACGCGGGGCCGTCCGGTTCAGCCGCGGCCCCGGGCCCGGCGGGACACCACCGCGCGCAGCACCCGGCGGCCCTCGGTCGACACCTCCAGTGCCTGGCGCAGCCCGCCCGTGCCGTAGCCGGCCAGCAGTTCCAGGACGGTGACCTGGCGTCGCAGTTCGGCGGCGACCAGCGGCGACATGCCCTCCGTACGGCCCTCGGCGGGGATCCCGCCCGCGCGCACGGAGTTGAGGGCGTGCGGGAGCTCGTCGGCCGAGCCGGCGCCGTCCCCGGCGGGGTCGAGGAGCCGGTGTATCTGGAGCGAGGCCACGGAGCAGGCGTCGGCCCACACCCGTATCCCGGCTCCCATGCGCTCGGCCGGGGCGGCACCGAGCATCCGGCGCGTGAGCAGCGCGGCCTCGTCCTCGGCGGGCTCCTCCGGGCCGACGGAGTCGAGCGCCGTACGCGCCTTCTCCAAGCCCTCCGCCCAGTCGCCGCCGCCGTCCGCGAGGCTCGCCCACAGCGGGCGCAGCACCTCGTCGTCGCCGCCCAGCAAGGGCACGCACCGGTCCAAACAAGCCAACCCGCTGGTCGCCAGTCCGCGTTCGTCGGCCTGCGCGATCAGTTCCACCAGGCTCATCCACGCCTCCCTCGCCAGGGCGCCGACCTTTACGGAGCCCGCACTTCCCCTTACTGCGTGCAACGCCGCCGGAGTGTCACAGCGGCACCACACCGAGCCGGTCGAGCAGGCGGAAGAAGAGGTTTTCGGCCAATGGGTCGGGGTCGGCGGCCAGCACGTCCACCAGCGCCTCGGCGTCGGCCGTGTGCCCCGCCTCGGCGGCCCAGGCCACCGCGCGCCCGGCGGCGTCGCCGGGCTCGAGGAAGTAGTCCTCCAGCGTGAGTCCCTCCTGGCCGACGCCGAGGTACCGGGCCATCGCGGCCCGCGCGAGACAGGTCGTCCAGCCGCCGCTCTGAGGCGCGGCCGCCTCGACGACCACGCAGGCGCTGTCCATGACGTATCCGAAGAGCGCGGGCGCACCGGTCCCCTCGGCCAGGGCGTTCATGTTCCCGACCTCGCCGGCCTCGCTGTCCGGACCCGCGTACTCCCACACCTGCCAGCCGCCGGGCGCCGACGCCCGCAGGGTCATGCCCTCGGCGCCGGCCAGTACCGCCAGTTCGGCGAGCGGCCGCTCGGCGCGGCCCACGACGAAGTACCCCCAGTAGCCCATGCGCGTCCCCCAATGGCCCGTCCGGTGCGGCTCGGGCCGAATACACCACAGGCCCGCGGGAGTCCGCAGCCGTATGCGGCAATCGGAAAGGTGACGGCCGGACGGCGGCGAGCCGGTGATCAGACCATCGCGGGCACCGGGCCGGCCAGCGCCTTCTGGTGCTGCATGCGGGTCAGCCGCAGGACGACGAGGATGGCGAGGACGGCGGCCGCGATGTCGACGGCGTCCGAGAACAGCATCTGCCGTGCGGCGACGGCCAGTTCCGACGCGGTGTCGGCTTTGCGGTACTCGACGGCCGCGGCCCGGTCGGCGAACAGGGAGATGATCCACAGCGTCCACCAGGTGTTGACCAGCGCGTGCGAGCGGCGCGCGCCCCAGGCGGTGCTGGCGTCCCAGATGTCGAGGGTGATCCGGCGCGGGAACCAGAGGTTCGCCACCGGCGTGAACCAGCCCCCGATCGCCCAGCCGCGCGACTTCTCGTGCCCGGCCTGGTCGAAGACCTCGGCGTTGACCCGCGCCCGGTAGAACCAGCACAGGAACATGACGATGCTCGCCAGCAGGGCCGTCGTCTGGACGAGGCCCGACACCCGGTAGACGGAGTCGGCGTGGTCGGCCCGCCGGCCCATGCCCGCCGTGTACGCGCCGTCCGCGAGCTCGTCCGCGACCCGCATGTTCAGCAGGTCCGCCCAGATGGCGAACAGGTCGGTGGCGATGACGAGTCCGAGCGCCACGGCGGCGGCCCGGCCGAGCCCGACCGGCGAGCGCAGCCAGGCGTTGGCCGGTGGGGCGAACGGGGCGGCGGGCGCGGGCGGAGCGACGGCACACTGGGCGCACAGGGTGCCGCCGGGCGCGGCGGCGAAATGATGGCAGCGTGAACAGATCACGATGGAATCCCCCGAGGTGTCGGTCGAAAGCGCCGACGGTCGCTCTCTCCCCCGAAACGCGACGCGCGGCATGCGGAAGATACGGTTCGCGGGCGTCGCACGTCTAATCGATTCCGGTCGGCCGGCCGACGCGGTGGCGACCCGGCCGGAGTCAGCCCAGCCGGTCCGCGAGCTTCTTGAACTCCGCCCAGCTCAGCGCGGGCCGGTCAGGGTCCCACAGCTTCTGGACGGTGGCCCGCAGCGGCATCCGGATGCCCGCGGCGACCTGCTTCTCCGTCTGGGCGTTCGGGAAGTCGGACCAGACGGCGAAGGACCCGCCGAGGATCTGCCCGTCGTAGCCCGCGGGCACCGCGACGGTGCCGCGCAGCACGCGCGGGGTCCACTGCTCGTAGATCCGCTCTCCCGTCGGATAGACGAAGGTCTGCGGCTGCCCGAGGACGTAATAGAGGAACTCGTCGTTGTAGTTGAGGACCTGCCGTCCCGCGCCCAGGTACTCCACCGGCTGCCGGGCGCCGATCTCCTTGCCGGTCCAGTAGGCGACCTGGAGGTCCTTGGCGGGCTGCACGGACGTGTTCCGGAAGAAGCCGTCGTTCCAGACCCGCATCGTGCGGTCGTGGGCCCGGATCGTGTCGGCGCGGTCGCCAAGCCAGCCGGTGGCGAGGTCGGCGACGGTGGCACCGGAGCCGTACCGCTGCCGGGCGGCGGCGGCCGGCTGCGGATACAGACCCTGCGGATCGGACACCGTCAGGGCCCGGTACTCGTCGCCGCCGAGGTGCCAGTACTCACCCGGGAACAGGTCGGCGTACTCGTTGAGGAGGTCGTCGACGAGGGCTGCCGCGTCGGCCTTGGAGATGTCGACCGCGCCGCGTGCCGCGACGCCCTGCGCGCTGCGCAGTTGCAGGTCGGGGTGGGCGGCGATGACCGCGCCGAGGTGGCCGGGCGAGTCGATCTCCGGGACGACGGCGATGTGCCGGGCGGCGGCGAGGTCGACGATCCGCCTGACCTGGGCCTTGGTCAGATGGTCCCGGGACACGATCTCCGGGTGGGTCGAGGACTCGATCCGGAACCCCTGGTCGTCGGAGAAGTGCAGCCCCAGCTGGTTGAACTTCAGGTCCCCCAGCTCGCGCACCCGGTCCTCGATCCAGGAAGCGGAGTACGGCTTGCGCGCGATGTCCAGCATGAACCCGCGCTGCGGCTTGGCCGGCTGGTCGCGCACGACGCCCTCCGGGGCCGTACCGCCGCCGTGGACCTCCTGTTTGAGGGTGCGGGTGCCGTAGAAGACGCCCGCGTCGGAAGGGCCGCTGATGCTGACCCGCCCGCCGCGCACGGTCATGGAGTACGACTCCGGGTTCGCGCCCTCGTCGTCGTTGAGTGCCAGTCGTACGTCCCCGGCCCGCACGTCGTCCCGCTCGCCCGCGTACGAGAGGCCGAGCTCACCGGCGATCAGACGCCCCTCGTCGACCAGTTCGGGATCGCCGACCACCACGCGCCGGCCGTGCGCCGGGCGCCAGCCGGGGCCGCGGGCGGGGGTGTGGGAGCGCACGGCGGGGATGGTGCGGGGCGCCTGGGACAGGGGGTAGTCGCGGGTGCGCGTGGGAGTGGGCGCGGCCTCGGACGCGGACTCCCCGCCCGAGGGCGGCCGTGCCGCTCCCGCGGGCGCTCCCCCGTCGTTCCCGTCCGCGGAGGCCCAGACCCCGAGGCCCACACCGAGGCCGACCGTGGCCACGAAGACCCCTGCGGTCACCGTGCGCCTCTGCCTCACCTGCTGCGCCGACGGGCGGCGCCTGTGCTGGCTCACCACGCCAACCTACGACTCCCGCGACACGGATGCGTCCACCGCATGTTCCGAAACTCTCCCGTCCGAGTGAATTTCGGGCATCTCTCGGACACACCGTGAACGCTCTCGATAACGTTGGCGACACACCTTTCCCAGTATCCCCTGCCAAAACACCTGTGACGCGAGGATTCACGCTGCCTGCGCACCGTCTCCCGTACGCCTCCGACCTCTCCGGCCGGGCGGCCATACCGGCACTCCCCGAGCAGAGCCGCACCCAGGCGTCCCCCGCGCTGCTGGAGGGCTTCAACACCGCGCCCGCCGACGAGGCGTGCGAGGCGCTCCTGGCCTGCCTGCGCAGCCTCCGCTGGGCCCGGCGCGTCGCCGACCACCGCCCCTATCCCGACCTGGACTCCCTGCTCGCGGCGGCGGACGAGGCGACGTACGACCTGCCCCCGGGGGATCTGTCGGTGGCCCTGGCGGGCGAGTCGCTGCCGGAGCTGCCGGAGGACACCTACTCGGTGGCCCATATGGCACTGAGCGCGGCCCATGCCGCCTACGAGGCGCGATTCGGCCACGCGTTCGTCATCTACCTGGGCGATGTACACCCGGACGAAACGCTCGACCGCATCCTCGAAGGCATCCGGTCACGATTGACCAACGATCCGGAGGAGGAGCGGGTGATAGCGGCGGAGGAGCTTCGGCGTCTGGCAAGGGGCAGACTGGCCACGTTCCTCGGTGGTGCGCGGTCGTACCCACCAGCGGCTTCGCCGCGGGGCACGACCGGCCCGAACGCGCCCGTACCCGGCACATGACCGGTGCCGCCACGACCGGTGGGCCCACCCTGGTGGCCGCCCGGCAGTAGTCCGTCCGGTGCCACTTTGATCACACCAACGGGCCCCCCGTCAGCGGCGGCGCACCGCATGGCTACGATGCTGGGGGCCGGTGGACCGTACCCGGCCGGGCCCGACCGACAACCGAAGCCGGCGCGGCCCTAGTCCCCGCTCCCGGAGGGTTCTTCCGTGCCGGCTGGAACGCTGTACCGCGGCCGGGAAGGAATGTGGTCCTGGGTGGCTCACCGAGTCACCGGCGTCCTCATCTTCTTCTTCCTGTTCGTTCACGTGCTGGACACCGCTCTCGTGCGTGTCTCCCCCGAGGCCTACGACAAGGTCGTAGCCACGTACAAGACGCCGATCGTCGCGTTGCTGGAGTACGGCCTCGTCGCCGCCATCCTCTTCCACGCGCTCAACGGCCTGCGCGTCATCGCCGTCGACTTCTGGTCGAAGGGCCCGCGCTACCAGAAGCAGATGCTGTGGACCGTCGTCGGCGTCTGGGTCGTCCTGATGGCCGGCGCGATCTACCCGGTCCTCGGCCACGCCGCTCGTGTCCTCTTCGGGAGCTGACGCCGATGTCCACCACTGAAACCACCGCTTCCGGGATCGGCCCCGTCGAGGGCGACGCGCTCTACAGCGTCGACCACCCGGCCCCCCTCATCGAGTCGCCGCGCAAGCGCACCAAGAAGAGCCCCAAGTCCACCCGGGGCAACTTCGAGATGGCGGCCTGGCTGTTCATGCGCCTGTCCGGCGTCGTGCTGGTCGTCCTCGTCCTCGGCCACCTGCTGATCCAGCTCGTGCTGGACGGCGGCGTCTCCAAGGTCGGCTTCGCCTTCGTGGCCGGCCGCTGGGCGTCCCCGTTCTGGCAGGTCTGGGACCTGCTGATGCTCTGGCTCGCGATGCTGCACGGTGCCAACGGCCTGCGCACGGTCATCAACGACTACGCGGAGCGCGCGAACACCCGGCTGTGGCTCAAGGGCCTGCTCTACACCGCCACGGTGTTCACCATCCTGCTGGGCACGCTGGTGATCTTCACCTTCGACCCGAACATCCGCTAGGCACGGGGCTGCGAGAATCATGAAGATCCACAAGTACGACACCGTCATCGTCGGCGCCGGTGGCGCGGGCATGCGCGCGGCCATCGAGTCCACGAAGCGCAGCCGCACCGCTGTCCTGACCAAGCTCTACCCCACCCGCTCCCACACGGGCGCCGCGCAGGGCGGTATGGCCGCCGCGCTGGCCAACGTGGAGGAGGACAACTGGGAGTGGCACACCTTCGACACGGTCAAGGGCGGTGACTACCTGGTCGACCAGGACGCCGCCGAGATCCTGGCGAAGGAGGCCATCGACGCCGTCCTCGACCTGGAGAAGATGGGCCTGCCGTTCAACCGCACCCCGAACGGCACCATCGACCAGCGCCGCTTCGGCGGTCACAGCCGCAACCACGGCGAGGCGCCGGTCCGCCGGTCCTGCTACGCCGCGGACCGCACCGGCCACATGATCCTCCAGACGCTGTACCAGAACTGCGTCAAGGAGGGCGTGGAGTTCTTCAACGAGTTCTACGTCCTGGACCAGCTGATCACCGAGGTCGACGGCGTCAAGAAGTCGTCCGGTGTGGTGGCGTACGAGCTGGCCACCGGCGAGATCCACGTCTTCCAGGCGAAGGCCGTCATCTACGCCTCCGGCGGCACCGGCAAGTTCTTCAAGGTGACGTCCAACGCGCACACCCTGACCGGTGACGGCCAGGCCGCCGTCTACCGCCGCGGTCTGCCGCTGGAGGACATGGAGTTCTTCCAGTTCCACCCGACCGGCATCTGGCGCATGGGCATCCTGCTGACGGAGGGCGCCCGTGGTGAGGGCGGCATCCTCCGCAACAAGGACGGCGAGCGCTTCATGGAGAAGTACGCGCCGGTCATGAAGGACCTCGCGTCCCGTGACGTCGTCTCCCGCTCCATCTACACGGAGATCCGCGAGGGCCGCGGCTGCGGTCCCGAGGGCGACCACGTCTACCTGGACCTGACGCACCTTCCGCCGGAGCAGCTGGACGCCAAGCTCCCGGACATCACCGAGTTCGCGCGCACCTACCTCGGCATCGAGCCGTACACGGACCCGATCCCGATCCAGCCGACCGCGCACTACGCGATGGGCGGCATCCCGACGAACGTCGAGGGTGAGGTCCTCAGCGACAACACCACGGTCGTCCCGGGCCTGTACGCGGCCGGCGAGGTCGCGTGCGTGTCGGTGCACGGCGCCAACCGCCTCGGCACCAACTCGCTGCTGGACATCAACGTGTTCGGCCGCCGCGCCGGCATCGCCGCCGCCGAGTACTCCCAGAAGGCCGACTTCGTCGAGCTGCCGGAGAACCCGGAGACCTTCGTCGTCGAGCAGATCGAGCGGCTGCGCACCTCCACCGGCAACGAGCGGGTCGCCCAGATCCGTCGCGAGCTGCAGGAGACCATGGACGCGAACGTCATGGTCTTCCGCACCGAGCAGACGATCAAGACGGCCGTCGAGAAGATCGCCGAGCTGCGCGAGCGCTACAAGAACGTGTCGATCCAGGACAAGGGCAAGCGGTTCAACACGGACCTGCTGGAGGCCATCGAGCTGGGCAACCTGCTCGACCTGGCCGAGGTCATGGCGGTCTCCGCCCTCGCCCGCAAGGAGTCCCGCGGCGGTCACTACCGCGAGGACTACCCGAACCGCGACGACGTCAACTTCATGCGCCACACCATGGCGTACCGCGAGGTGGGCGACGACGGCACCGAGTCCGTCCGTCTCGACTACAAGCCGGTCGTCCAGACCCGCTACCAGCCGATGGAGCGTAAGTACTGATGGCAACCCCCGTTCTGGACAAGGTGGAGGCGGAGGCCGCGGCGTCCCCCTACATCACGGTCACGTTCCGAGTCCGCCGCTTCAACCCGGAGGTCTCGGCCGAGGCGACCTGGGAAGACTTCCAGCTGGAGATCGACCCGAAGGAGCGCGTCCTCGACGGCCTCCACAAGATCAAGTGGGACGTCGACGGCACGCTGACCTTCCGCCGGTCCTGCGCCCACGGCATCTGCGGCTCGGACGCGATGCGGATCAACGGCAAGAACCGCCTCGCCTGCAAGACGCTGATCAAGGACATCAACCCCGAGAAGCCGATCACGGTCGAGCCCATCAAGGGCCTCACGGTCCTGAAGGACCTGGTCGTGGACATGGAGCCGTTCTTCCAGGCGTACCGGGACGTGATGCCGTTCCTGATCACGAAGGAGACGAACGAGCCGACGCGCGAGCGTCTGCAGTCGGCGGAGGACCGCGAGCGCTTCGACGACACGACCAAGTGCATCCTGTGCGCCGCCTGCACGTCGTCCTGCCCGGTCTTCTGGAACGACGGCCAGTACTTCGGCCCGGCCGCCATCGTCAACGCGCACCGCTTCATCTTCGACTCGCGTGACGAGGCCGCCGAGCAGCGCCTGGAGATCCTCAACGACCGTGACGGCGTGTGGCGTTGCCGCACGACCTTCAACTGCACGGACGCCTGCCCCCGTGGCATCGAGGTCACCAAGGCGATCGCCGAGGTCAAGAAGGCGCTCATCACGCGCCGCTTCTGAGCTCCGCCCTCCTGCGAGGAGATGGGCCCCGCCTCCGGTTTCGTGCCGGAGAGCGGGGCCCGAGCGTTTCTCTCGCTTCTCCCTGTCTCCCCTCACTTGTGCCAAGGTGCCGACATGAGCAACTCGCACGCGGCCGCCGTCTTCACCACGCCCGACCTGGAGGAGGCGCTCGGTGTCGTGCGCACTTTCCTGGGGATCGCGGATCTCACCTTCGCCGAGGTGGACTTCGAGGCCACCATCCGGTCCCGGGAGGGCATGGCGGGGGTACTGAAGGTGCTGCCCGAGCTCAACTGGTGGGCGGCAAACGCGTCGGAACCGCGGTCGGCGAAGACCGGGGACGACCCCGCACAGTGCCTGCCCGTCTCGGTCCACGACTGGTCCCACCCCCTGGACCTGGCCGAGCCGTTCATCCGGGCCCTGCGCGCCGAGGACGCGGCGGCCGTGCGGTGGGACCTGAACGGCTGGCCCGAGGTCCCGGAGGCGGGTCTTGAGGAGATCTCCCAGAAGTACGCGTATCTCACGCTGTCGGTGAACTCCCGGGACCTGTACCAGTACGAGTGCTCCCCCGACCACACCGTCCACGTGCATGTGCGCTCGGGGCGCGACCTGGACCGGGTGCGCTGGCTCGCCGCACAGGTGGGCGGTCACTTCACCGGCCGGACCGAGCTCGCCCCTCTCTGACACCGCCGGGCGGGTGACCTCCGCGGTCTGTCCGCGTGGGTGCCCGTCGCGCCGTACCTAATCTGATGGCATGTCAGATGACGAGTCGTACGAACTGCTCGGGTTCGACAACGTGCTGCTCCCCGTCGGGGACCTCGGGGAGGCCGTCGCCTTCTACGAGCGGGCCGGGTTCACCGCCGCCTTCCGGTTCGACGAGGGCGGGATCGCGCTGCTGAAGGTCGGGGGCGAGACCCCCGGGATTCTGCTGCGGGCCGAGGAGGCGGTGGGACACCGGCCACCGCCCTGGCCCTCGCCGCGCGTCTGGCTGGAGGTGCCGGACGCGCGGACGGCGGCACGGACGCTCACCGCCGCCGGGATCACGCTGCTCGACGAGCCGTTCTCGGTGGCCACGGGGTGGACCGTCGAGGTCGCCGACCCCTGGGGGAACATCCTCGGGTTCACCGACTACACGAAGCGGCCGGAGCTCGCCAGACGGTGCTGAGGTACCCCCGGGGCGCGACGGCGGTGCCCGCGCCACTCGTTAGGCTCTTCTTCCGTGTCCGCGAAGAACGACGGTCCCGACGAGACCGGCCCTCAGAGCAAGTCCGAGCAGACCCGTGCGCTGATCCTGGAGACGGCCATGCGGCTGTTCCAGGAACGCGGGTACGACAAGACCACGATGCGGGCCATCGCCAAGGAGGCGGGGGTCTCCGTCGGCAACGCGTACTACTACTTCGAGGGCAAGGAGCACCTGATCCAGGGCTTCTACGACCGGATCGCCGCCGAGCACCAGGTGGCGGTCCGGGACGTACTGGCCCGGGAGACCGATCTGGAGGCGCGGCTCGCCGGTGTGCTGAAGGCGTGGCTGGACATCGCGAAGCCGTACCACGAGTTCGCGGTGCAGTTCTTCAAGAACGCCGCCGATCCGGACGGCCCGCTCAGCCCCTTCTCCCCGGAGAGCGAGCACGCGCGCCTGGAGGCCATCAGCGTCCACAAGGAGGTGCTCCGGGGGGCGAAGACCAAGGTGCCGGCGGAGCTGCGGGAGGTACTGCCCGAGCTGATGTGGCTCGCCCAGATGGGCCTCGTCCTGTACTGGGTCTTCGACCGGACCGAGGGCCGCGAGCGCAGCTACCGGCTGGCCGCGCGCGGGGCCCGGCTCACCGCGCGCGGCGTGTCCCTGGCCCGGTTCCGGGTGCTGCGGCCGCTGGTACTGGAGGTGCACGAGCTGTTCACGGACTTCCTGCCCGGCATGACCAGGGTCCTGCCGGACCCGGGGGGCAAGGAGCGGCGGGCCGGGGCGGAGTGATCACTTTCAGGTGAACGGGCTCGAAGGGGACATCCGGCATCCGGCCTGCCTACGATGATGCTCTCGACACCAGCCCACGGGAGGCACGTGATGTCCGCAGCAGCTGTCGAGCAGCCGCACGAGGAGCGGTCGCTGATCGCCGACGCGAACCACATCATGGAGAGCGTTCCGGGCCTCCGCGTCGAGATCATCGGAGACCAGATTCTCGTGAGCCCCGCACCGGACGGCCCTCACTCCGAGGCCCTGATGCTGTTCGCAGCCCCATTCATGAATTTGGGCCTGGTACGGGCGCTCCCGGGCATCGGCCTCTGGCTCCCCAGCGGCCCGGAGGACTACGCGATCCCCGACCTGTCGGTAGTAGACGACGACTACCGCGATCACCTCGTGGAGAACAGCTGCTACGACCCGACGTGCTTCCGGTTGGTCATGGAAGTCACCTCCAGCAACTGGAAGACGGATCTGCAGACCAAGGTCGGTTGCTACGCGAAGTCCCGGATTCCCGTCTACGTCATCGTGGACCGCAAGCACCACCGCCTCCACGTACTGACCGAACCCACAGGTGGTCGCTACGCCAAGCACGGCATCCACATCCCCGGGGAGCTCGTCACGCTCCCCGAGTCCGTGGGCGGCAAGGTCGTGCTGGATGTCGAGCGCCTGCTCAAAGCCGGACTGGCCTGAGTCAGTTGACCGCGTCCACCTCCCCCTCCGCCACCTCCACGTCGTACACCACCGGCCCGTCCGCCACCGTCACATGCCGGGCCTTCGAGCCGTGTGAGCCCGCCGTCACCGCGAGCAGGTAGGAACCCGGCGCCGGTACCGACACGATGTACGAGCCGTCGGCCAGGGACGTCACCCGGTCCAGCTGGCGACCGCCCTTCGACAGCAGTGTCACGCCCGCGTCCTCGACCGGATCGCCCTCGGGCGTGCGGACGAAGCCATGGATCACCGAGGCGGGGCCGCCCTCCGGATCGACGGCCTCCTCGGCCTCCTCCGTCGGCTCCACCGCCAGATGCGGCAGCCGCTTGTCCAGCCACCCGGGCAGCCACCAGTTCGCCCCGCCGAGCAGATGCATCGCCGCCGGCACCAGCGCCGTACGCAGGACGAACGCGTCCAGGGCCACCGCCGCCGCGAGGCCCACGCCCGCCATCTGCGCGCCCGAGTCGCCGCTCAGCACGAAGGCCAGGAAGACGCAGACCATGATCAGCGCCGCGGAGTTGATGACCCGGCTGGTCTCGGCCAGGCCGACGCGCACCGCACGCGCGTTGTCCTTCGTGTGGACCCACTCCTCGTGCATCCGGCTCACCAGGAACACCTGGTAGTCCATCGACAGGCCGAAGAGCAGGGACAGCATGATGACCGGCAGGAAGGCGTTGATCGGCCCCTCCTTGCCGAGGCCGAGCAGGTCCAGGCCCACGCCCCACTGGAAGATCGCGACCAGGACGCCGAAGGAGGCCGCTGCCGCGATCAGGTTCATCACGGCGGCCGTCAGCGGCACCACCACGGAGCGGAAGGCGATCAGCAGGAGCAGGAAGCCCAGGCCGATGATCGTCGCGATGAAGAGCGGGAGACGGTCGCCGGTGACCGTCGCGAAGTCCTTCGACACCGCCGTCACACCGCCCACGTGCGCCTGCGCGCCCGCGTCCGGGATGACGTGGTCCCGGAGCGTGTCGATCAGCTCGTCCGTCTGCTTCGACTGGGGTGACGTCGCCGGGACCACCTGGATGACCGTGACGCCCCGCGCGGGCGGCAGCGCGGCCGCCTGCGCGACGCCGCGCGTCGCCTGGATGTCCTTCACCAGCGCCGTGGTGTCGCCGTCGGACACGACCACCTGGAGCGGGCCGTTGAAGCCCGGCCCGAAGCCCTCGGCGAGCAGGTCGTACGCCTTCCTCGTGGTCGTCGACGCCTCGTCGTTGCCCTGGTCCGTCGCGCCGAGCCGCAGCGACAGCACCGGCAGGGCGAGGACGGCCATGACCACCAGCGCGAGCGCGGCGATCGTACGGGGGCGCCGCTGCACGGTCCCCGACCAGCGCGCCGCCAGTCCGCTCGCCCGCTCCCGCTCGGGACCCTCGGCGGCCAGCTTCCGCCGCTGGCGGCGGCTCAGCACCCGTGGGCCGAGGAAGCCGAGCAGGGCCGGGAGCAGGGTCGTGGCGGCCAGCACGCTCAGGACGACCGTGAGCGAGGTGCCGATCACCACCCCGTCCAGGAAGCGCAGGTTCGTCACCAGCATTCCGGCGAGCGCGATGCACACCGTGCCGCCCGCGAACAGCACCGCGCGGCCGGAGGTGTCCAGGGCGGTGGCCGCCGAGTCCTCCGGCGCCATGCCCTTGAGGATGCCGCGCCGGTGCCGGGTGACGATGAACAGGGCGTAGTCGATGCCGACGCCGAGGCCGATCAGGGTGGCGAGCAGCGGGGCCAGGTCGGGGATGTCGGTGGCGTGGCTGAGGAGCTGGGTCGAGAACAGGCCGGTGCCGACGCCGAAGACGGCGACGCCGATCGGCAGCAGCATCGCGAACAGCGAGCCGAAGGCCAGGAACAGCACGAGGGCGGCCGCGACGATGCCGACCATCTCGGCGAGGCCGGTCGGCGGCTCCTGCACCCGCTGGATCGCCTGACCGCCCAACTCCACCCGCAGACCGCCGCGTTCGGCGCCCTGCGCGGTGTCGACGACGTCCTGGACCAGTTCCTTGGGTACGGCGTTCGACCGCTCGGTGAAGGTGATCTGCGCGTACGCGATCCGGCCGTCACGGCTGATCTGCCGCGCGCCGGGGGCTCCGGCGTAGGGTCCGGTGACGTCGCCGACGCCCTTCATCGCCGCTATCTTCTCCAGCGCGGGCTGGATCCGGGACCGTACGGAGGCGTCCCGTACCGACCCCTGGTCGACCTTCCACACCACCGTGTCGGTGTCGCCCGCGCTGTCCGGGAACGCCTTCTCCATCAGGTCGTACGCGCGCTTGGAGTCCGTGTTCGGGAGGGAGAAGACGTTCGCGTAGTCCGTGCCCGCCGTCGAGGCCGAGAATCCCAGCCCGAACAGCGCTCCCACCCACACCAACAGGACCACCAGCCGGTGCCGATAGCACCACCGTGCCAATGCCGCCACGCTCAAACTCCTCAGTCGATCGGTTCGGTCGGTCCCCCAGGTCCTGGCAACAGGATTGGCGGCCACCCGCGCGCGAGGACACGTGACCCGCATGACTCTCAAGGAACTCCAAAGCTGGGGCGGGCCCCGTCGTCCGCGGTCGTGCCGATACTGGGGGCATGACGGCTCCAGGCACCGTGCTGGTCGTGGAGGACGAACCGAGCATCGCGGACGTCCTCGCCATCGCCCTGCGCTACCACCGCTTCGAGGTGATGACGGCGGGCACCGTCCGCGAGGCCCTCGCCCTGACCGAGCGCACCCGGCC
Source organism: Streptomyces sp. NPDC054794 (assembly GCF_053611585.1). Lineage (NCBI taxonomy): Bacteria > Bacillati > Actinomycetota > Actinomycetes > Kitasatosporales > Streptomycetaceae > Streptomyces > Streptomyces sp. NPDC054794. The sequence continues at coordinate 72,949 of NZ_JBSHAQ010000019.1, forward strand.
CGACGCGGCCCTGCTCGACGTGATGCTGCCGGACGGGGACGGCCGGGCGCTGGGGCGGCAACTGCGCGCCATGCAGCCCGACCTGGCGCTGGTCTTCCTCACCGCGCGCGACTCCCCCGCCGAGATCGTCGGCGCCCTCGGCTTCGGCGACGACTACATCACCAAGCCGTTCAACATCGACGAGGTCGTCGCCCGCGTCGGCGCGGTGCTGCGCCGCACCCGCCCGGCCGACGTCATCCCCGAGCGGCCGCCGCTGCGGTACGGCGACCTGGAGCTGGACGAGACGACGTACTCGGTGCACCGCGCGGGCCGTACGGTCGAGCTGACCCCGACCGAGTACGCGCTGCTGCGCTTCCTGGTGCGCAACGGCGGCCGGATCGTGCCCAAGGATCAACTGCTGCGCCATGTCTGGCAGTACGAGCACACCCCGCCCGAATCGACCGTCGTCGAGACCTACATCAGCTATCTGCGCCGCAAGCTGGACACCCTGGGACCGCCGGTGATCACCACGCGGCGGGGTGTCGGATACGGGCTCGCATGAGGCGGCGGTGCGGGGGCATCCACTCCCTGCGCGGCAAGCTGACCCTGACCAATGTCGCACTGCTCGCGCTCGGCATCGTCGTGGCGACCGCGGTCAGCCTGATGGGGATGCGGCACTACCTGCTCGGCCAGGTGGACGCCGAGCTGACCAAGATGCGTGACTCGCTGGGCAGTTCGGGCCTCACCCTGCGCCAGGTCGACTCGCTGAGCGTGCTGGGCGTCGTCCGCGACCGGATCGCGCCCACGGGCAGGGACGACCGTCCGACACCCGACTCGATCTTCACCGCCGTCGACGGCCGGGGCACGGCCCTCACCCTGTTCGGCATCAAGCCCACCGAGGCCCAGCGCGGGCTCGCGGGCGCGGTGGACGACCCGCGGGCGCTCGCCGCCGACCCCGACCCGCACGACGTGAGCGTGCACGGCACCGCGTACCGGGTGACCGCGACCCGGCTCGCCGACGGCCCCTACATCCTGCTGGCCACCTCCACCGAGGGCCTGCACCGGGGCATGGCCAAGGCCGTCGGACTCGACCTCGCCGTGGGCACGCTGCTGCTGGCGCTGCTGGCCTGTCTGACCATGTTCAGCGTGCGGCGCCGGATGCGGCCCCTGGAGGACATGGTGGAGACCTCCTCGGCGATCGCCGAGGGAGATCTCACCCGGCGGGTGCCCTCCAGCCGGGAGCCCACCCAGGAGGTCGAGCAGCTGCGGCTGGCCCTCAACTCCATGCTCCAGCAGGTGGAGTCGGCGTACCGGACGCGTGAGCGCAGCGCGGCCCAGCTGCGCCGTTTCGTCGCCGACGCCTCGCACGAGCTGCGCACCCCGCTGGCGGCCATACGCGGCTACCTCCAGCTGTACGACAAGGGCATGCTGGTCGAGGCGGCCGAGCGCAAGCGGGCCTGGGACCGGGTCAACGCCGAGGCGGACCGCATGGGGCGGCTGGTCGACGAGCTGCTCACGCTCGCCCGCCTCGACCAGCGCCCCGAGCTGCGGTTCCGCAGCGTCGACCTGAGCCGGCTGGTGCGGGACGCGGCCGAGGACCTGCGGGCGCAGCAGCCGGAGCGGCCGGTCACCGTGGCCGCCGACGGCGCCCTGCTGGTGTCGGCCGACGAGTCCGGCCTGCGCCAGGTGCTCGGCAATCTGGTGGCCAACGTGCGCACGCACACGCCCGCCGACGTGCCGGTGCGGCTGGGCGTGGAGCGCGCGGACGGGGTGGTGCGGCTGTGCGTGGCGGACGAGGGTCCGGGGCTGGCCGAGGAGGACGCGGTGCGGGTCTTCGACCGCTTCTTCCGCGCGGGCAGCGGCGCGGGCAGCGGGCTGGGCCTCGCGATCGTGCAGGGCGTCGTCCGCGCGCACGGCGGCGAGGTGGCGGTCTGCACGGCCCCGGGAGAGGGCCTGGCGGTGACGGTGACGCTTCCGGTACGGGTGCCCGTGGGGTCGTAGCCGGGAAAGTGCCGTGGGCGCGGTATACGACGCCTCAGGCGGGGGCCGAGACCAGTGCCCACACCGTCTTGCCGTGGCCGCCGCGGCTCCACACGCCCCAGGCCGCGGCGACGGCCGCCACGAGGTGCAGCCCGCGGCCGGTCTCGTCGCCGTCCCGCACCAGCCGCAGCCGGGGTTCGTGGCGGCCCTCGTCGGAGACCTCGATGAGGCAGGAGCCGTCCGCGAGGGCGGTCACGGCGACCTCGAACTCCCGCTCCAGCAGGGGCCCGTGGCGTACGACGTTGGTGGCCAGCTCGGACACCAGCAGGACCACGTCCTCCAGGGCCGGGTCACCGGACCGGTGGCCCCAGTCGGCCAGATGGTCCCGGACCCGGCGCCGGGCGAGACCGACGGACGCCGGATGCCGGGGCAGCCGGAAGGCGTTGCGTCTCAGCACGTCTGCTCCTCACCCCACGCACACCTCCGTCACAGGGTGCCGCGTCGGGTGTCTGCCCCGCTTCACCCGGGCGTATGTCCGAACGCCGGATCGCGTCGGAACCTCGTCAGATCCAGGTCAGCCGCCACAGCCGGAACACGCCGGTGCCGTCCGAGAGGTACTGGCCGCCGCCGATGTCCTCGCTGCTGACGACGTACTCCTTGCGCTGCCAGAGCGGGATCAGCGGCACGTCGGTGGCGACGTCGGCCTGCAGGTCGCGGAAGTCCTGCGCGACCCGGCTGCGGTCGGCGAACTGCTGGCTGTCCACGATCAGATGGTCGACGAGCTTGTTGGTGTAGCCGGTGTTCATGGTGGAGCCGGTGCCGACGAGCGGGGCGCCGAAGGTGTCCGGGTCGGGGTAGTCGGCGACCCAGCCGACCGCGTACGCGTCCAGCTTGCCGGTGGCCCAGCGCTTCTGGAAGTCGGTCCACTCGTAGCCCTGGACGTCCACCTTGAACAGGCCGCCGGCCTCCAGCTGCTTCTTCAGGTCGGCGGCCTCCTCGGCGCCGGCGCCCCGTCCCTTGCCGTAGCCGAAGGTGAAGTGGACCGGGACGGCGACGCCGGCCTGGGTGAGCAGCGCCTTCGCCTTCTCGGTGCTCCGCTTCGGGTAGGCGTCGAAGAAGGACGTGGTGTGGCCGGTGATGCCGGTCGGGATCAGCGAGTACAGCGGGTCGACCGTGCCGTCGTACACCGTGGCGGCCAGCTGCTCGCGGTTGACCAGCCAGGCCAGGGCCCGGCGGACGCGCGCGTCGTGCAGCGGCGAGCCCGCGCGGGTGTTCAGGTAGAGGTTGCGGGTCTCGGAGCTGTCGGACTCCATGACGCGCTGCTTCGGGTCGCTGGCCGAGAGGCGGGAGAGCACCGCGGGCGGCAGGGTGCGCGTGGCGACCTCGACGTCCTTGGCCTTCCAGGCGTTGTTCAGCTTGTCGGCGTCGGCGTAGTACCGCAGCTCGACGGGGCGGCCCGTGCCGCCCAGGATGCCCTTGTACCTCGGGTTCGGCGCCAGGTCCGCCCGGGTGTCCTTGGCGTACGAGGTGAGCGTGTAGGGGCCGGTGCCGTCGACTTCGGATCCGGTGCGCAGGGAGCCCGCCGGGTACTTGTCCTTGTCGACGATCGCGCCGGCGCCGGTGGCCACCTTGAACGGGAACGTGGCGTCCGGCGACGACAGGTTGAAGGTGACGGTGTTCCCGTGGGCGCTCACCGAACCGAGGGTGGAGAACAGGGACGCCGGGCCGACGTCCGAGTTGATCTTCTTGACCCGGTCGAAGGAGTACTTCACGTCCTCGGCGGTCATCGCGCGTCCGCTCGGGAAGGTGAGTCCGTCCCGCAGTTCACAGCGATAGGTCTTCAGTCCGCTGCCCACGAAGTCACAGCTCTTGGCCGCGTCCGGAACGGGCGTGACACCGCTCGGTTCGAAGGTCATCAGGGACTGGAACACGTTGCTGAACAACGCCCAGGATCCCGCGTCGTAGGCCCCGGCCGGATCGAGCGACGTAACGGCGTCCGTCGTGCCGACCCTGATGGTCTTGTCGTTGTTTCCCTGCGCCGGCAGAAGCTGCCAGCCGCCCACTCCCACGGCCGCCAGCACGAGCAGCGTCGCGAGAATCCGCATGCGCACCGATCGCATCGGTGAGTGCCCTCCCCAGGCCCGAACGGGCCCCCTGTGGCCCCATTGGGCCGTGTGCACAACGCCACTCCCCTAGTGGCGCGGCCACCTAATCACAGGAGTTTCAACTGGGGAAAGAGGACTTTTGAGAAATGAGAAAGAACTTACCGGGAATTGTTTCCCGATCGTTTCACAGCAAATTCCCAGCAACTCTTCAGGCTTGCTTGGAGGCGAGTCGTACGACGGTGATGTCGGACGGCGCCCCCACCCGCGTGGGCGGCCCCCAGGCGCCCGCGCCACGGCTGACGTACAGCTGGGTGTCGCCGTGGCGCTCCAGTCCCGCGACCGTCGGATTCGCCGCCCTGGCGATGAAGTTGCCCGGCCAGAGCTGGCCGCCGTGGGTGTGTCCGGAGAGCTGGAGGTCGACGCCGTGCCGGACGGCCTCGTGGATCTGCACGGGCTGGTGGGCGAGGAGCACGCACGCGCGTGCCCGGTCCCGGTCGCCGAGCGCCCGCCCGAAGTCCGGTCCCTGGCCCTCGCTCTCGCCCTGCACGTCGTTCACACCGGCGAGGTCGAAACCGGGCAGCTCGGTGCGGGCGTTCTCCAGCGGGTGCAGGCCGAGCCGGCGCACCTCCTCGACCCACTGCTCGGCGCCGGAGAAGTACTCGTGGTTGCCGGTGACGAAGTACGCCCCGTGCCGGGCCCTGAGCTGTGCCAGCGGCGCCGCGGCGGGTCCCAGGTCCTTCACGCTCCCGTCGACGAGGTCACCGACGACCGCGATCAGGTCGGGCTGCGTGGCGTTGATCGTGTCGACGACCTTCCGCGCGAAGCCCCGGCCGAGGATCGGGCCGAGGTGGATGTCGCTGACGACGGCGATCCGGAAACCGTCCGCGCCCCGCGGCAGCTTCGCGAGTGGAACGGTGACGTGCTTCACCCTCGGGCCGCGCAGGACGCCGTAGGTGCCGTAACCGACGGTGCCCACCGCGGCGGTGGCGGCGGCTCCGCCCACGACACGGGAGACGAAGAGACGGCGGGAGGGGGCGGGTGGGGGCGCCTGGACGGGGTCCGGGTCCGGGCCCGGCGGTGCCGGTCCCGCGGGCACCGTCGTTTCCGCCGGCACCGCCGCCGGCGCCGGTGTCGCCGGGGCCCGCCGCTCCAACAGCCGTCGCAACAGGGGTCGTACGACCTCTCCCGCGAGCACGGCCGGCAGCAGGTACACCGACAGGGCCATCCAGAGGAAGCCGGGCCAGGCCAGGGCGCGCTGGAGCCAGAAGGGGGCGCCGGAGCGTTCCGCGACCAGGGCCGCGATCATCAGGGCCGGCCCCGTCACGAACACCGCCGTGCCCGTGCGACGCGCACGGCCCGGTGCCGCCGTGGTGTCGCGGACCAGCCTGCGCCACACGTACCGGTACAGCGCCGCGACGACGGCCAGCACGGCCAGGGCGACGAGTGCGAAGACGATGACCACCCTGCCGTGCCCCCGCTATGACGTCCGGCGCAGTGCGCGCAGTCCGCGCAACCCGATGCCCCCGATGACCGTCCCCAATACGAAGGAAACGACCGCCAGCAGCAGGTGCACCCAGAAGTACGCCGTCGGGTGACCGTCGTCGAACGCGAGTCCGCTGCTGTCCTTGACGAGATTTTTGACGAAAGTGACCCAGATGACCCAGCTCCACACCCCGAAGGCGAGCAGGAACCAGGAGAGCGGGCGGCTGAGCTTCATACGTCCAGTATCGCCGTCGGCCGAGCGGCGCGGTCCTCGGGGTGGTGCCGCGAATGGGACTTCGCGGCCCGCGACAGGTACGTTCTCGACCGTGCCCGCACCCAAGCAGCCCACCAGGCGTTCGAACCTGGCCACTTCCCTCACGTCCCTGACCGCCTCCGTAGCCGCGCTGACCGGCCTGGCCACCCTTTCCGTGGCCGCCGCTCCCGCCGCGCTCGCCGCCCCGCACCCGTCGACCACGCCGTCGGCCACTCCCCCGGCCACGATGTCGACGGTCGGCGGCACCCGCCTCGGTACCCCCGGCACGCAGGTCAACCTCGGCAGCGGCGCCCCCGTGCTGCCCAAGGACCTCACCGCGCGCTCCTGGATCGTCTCCGACGCCGAGTCGGGCGAGGTGCTCGCCGCGCACAACGCGCACTGGCGGCTGCCCCCGGCGAGCACGCTGAAGATGCTGTTCGCGGACACGGTCCTGCCGAGGTTCCCGAAGACGACGAAGCACAAGGTGGTGCCGACCGACCTGGCCGGTATCGGCTCCGGCTCCAGCATGGTCGGCATAAAGGAGAACGAGACCTACACGGTCCACGACCTGTGGCTCGGCGTCTTCCTGCGCTCCGGCAACGACGCCGTGCACGTGCTGTCCGCGATGAACGGCGGCGTCGACCGGACCGTCCAGGACATGCAGGCGCACGCCGAGGACCTGCAGGCCCTCGACACCCACGTGGTCAGCCCGGACGGCTACGACGCCGACGGCCAGGTCTCGTCCGCGTACGACCTGTCGCTGTTCGCCCGCTCGGGGCTGCAGAAGAAGGACTTCCGCGAGTACTGCTCGACCGTGCGGGCGAAGTTCCCGGGTGCCACGACGAAGGACAAGAAGGGCAAGCCCGGCCGCGAGACCTTCGAGATCCAGAACACCAACCGGCTGCTGAGCGGCGACAGCGACGTCCCGGTCTACCAGGGCATCGCCGGTGTGAAGAACGGCAACACCACCAACGCGGGCGCCACCTTCACCGGCGTGGCCGAGCGCGGCGGCAAGGTGCTGCTGGTGACGGTCATGAAGCCGGAGAAGAACGAGCACAACGAGGTCTACAAGGAGACCGCCAAGCTCTTCGACTGGGGCTTCAAGGCGGCCGGCAAGGTGACGCCGGTGGGCGAGCTGGTGGCGCCGAAGAGCGCCGCACAGGCCGGTGCCCAGCCGGGCGCCACCACCTCCTCCGGCTCGGGCAAGGGCGCCGGGACCGGCGGTTCCTCGTCGAAGCCCGTGGCGAGCGCCTCCTCCGGGAGCGGCTCGGGCGGTGTCGGTGTCGCCCTGGGGATCACCGGCGGACTGCTGGCGCTGGTGGCGGGCGCGGTGTTCCTGATCAACCGCCGCTGGCCGCTGCCGGATCTGGTGCGCCGTCGGACGCGTCCGTGAGTTCCGTGCCGTCGCTCGGTGTCGCCGTCCAGGCCGCGCAGTACAGGAGCAGCTTCGAGGTGAAGTTGATCCACAGCAGCAGGGCCACGGGGACACCGAACGCGCCGTACATGCTCTTTCCGGCGACACCCTGGATGTAGCCGCTGAGCAGGAGCTTGAGCAGTTCGAAGCCGACCGCGCCGATCAGTGCCGCGACGATCAGGCGGCGGCGCGTCGGCTCGACGCCGGGCAGCAGGGTCAGGACGTAGAGCAGGACCAGGAAGTCGGCGAGCACGGCGACGGCGAAGGCGGCGGTGTGCAGCAGGATGCTGCCCCAGCCCGCCCGTTCGATGCCGAGCTCGTCGGTGATCCGGCCGACCAGGGCGGAGGCCACCGTGGAGATCGCGATGGTGGCCAGGACGGCGCCGCCGAGACCGATGAGGATGACGGTGTCCTTCACCTTCGCCACGAGGGGGTTGCGCTCGCTGTCGGGCAGCTCCCACACGGCGCGCAGGCAGTCGCGCATCTGACCGACCCAGCCGATGCCGGTGAGCAGCAGCACGGCACCGGCGATGAGTCCGACGGTGCCGGCGTTCTGGATGAGGCCGTTGATGTCCAGCTGGTTCGAGATGCCCGGGACCTGGTCGGCGATCTTCTTCTGGAGTTCCTGCTGCTGCGACGGGCTCAGCGTGGCGGCCGCGATCGCGGCGGCCAGCGTCAGCAGCGGGAACAGCGCGATGAAGCTGATGAACGTCATGGCGGCGGCCAGCCGCGTCCACTTCACCCGGTCCAGCCGTTCGTAGGCGCGCCACGCGTGCGTGGCCATCAGGCGTGTGACGAGCGGCCCGATGCCCGGAAGCCTTTTCAGCCAGTCCATGATCCGACTCTGCCCTGGTCGCGGTGGAATACCCCTGTACGAGTACCCACTGCGGGCGGACCCACGGCGGCCCGGACCGCTGCCCCGGCCCGGTGCGGCCGGGTCACCAATTCGCCACCGCCAGGCCGTACATCGCGAGCCAGACCGTGCCGATCAGGGCGAGGGCCCGGTCGTGCAGGACCACGTCCTCGGGCTCGCCCGCGGTTCCGCGGTCGGCGAAGACGGCGTACCTGAGCACCGCGAGGACGAAGGCGACCATGGACAGCTGTCGCCAGGGCAGCACGCTCGTGTGCGGCACTCCGCCCTCCTCCAGGGCCCACATGCAGTAGGCGAGGACGGCGACGCCCGCGGCGAGCTGCCAGACGAAGCGGAGGTAGCCGGTGCTGTACTCGGTGAGCAACGCGCGCGTGGCGCCCGCCTTTCCGGCCATCTGGACGGCCTCGGAGTAGCGCTTGGCCGAGACCATGAACAGCGCGCCGAAGCCGGTGGTGATCAGGAACCAGCGGGACAGCGGGATGCCGAGCGCGACCCCGCCGATCATCGCCCGCATCAGGAAGCCGGTGCTGACGACGACCAGGTCGATCACCAGGACGTGCTTGAGGCTGACGCAGTAGGCCAGTTGCATGCCGATGTACGCCGTCAGGAGGGCCGCGACGACCGGGGAGGACAGCCAGGCCGCGGCGGCCGGCGCGAGGACGGCCAGGGCGGCTCCGGTGGCGTACGCGACGGGGACGGGGACCTGTCCGGCCGCGACCGGGCGGTGCCGCTTGGTGGGGTGGGCGCGGTCGGCCGCCGCGTCCCGGGCGTCGTTGATCAGGTAGACGGCGGCGGCGCAGGCGGTGAAGAGGACGAAGACGAGGGTGACCTGGGTGAGCGCCTCCCGGGTGAACAGCCGTCCGGCGGCGGCCGGGGCGGCGACGACCAGGCTGTTCTTCACCCACTGCTTGGGGCGGGTGGTCTTCAGCAGGCCCCGCAGGACGGCCCCCGCGCGGGGCCGCGCGGGTGGCCCGCCGGGCGCTCGCCACTGCGGGCGGGACATCTCACCCTGATTCGTGGCCGTGTCCGCGTGCGCGGAGCCGGCGAGGGGCGCGGTCTCAGTCATGGGCGCTCCTCGTCATCCAGCGTGCCCCCAGTCGCGCCGTGAGTGCCCCGAGGGCGGCGCCCGCCGCCACGTCGGAGGGGTAGTGGACGCCGACGACCAGGCGGGACAGGCACATGGCGGCGGCGAGCGGCGCGATCCCGTACGCCCCCAGGGCGCCGAAGGCGACGGCGGCGGCCGTGGCGGAGGCGGCGTGGGAGCTCGGGAAGGAGTGCCGGCCCGCGGTGCGCACCCGGGGCTCGACGTGCATGGGGCGCGCGCGGCGCACGAGCCGCTTCACGCCCATGCTGCCGAGGTGAGCGCCCGCGACCAGCGTCGTGCCGCGCACCCAACAAGCGCGCCGCGCGCCGTCCGCGGCGGCTCCGACGAGTCCCACCGCGAGCCACAGCGCGCCGTGCTCGCCGGCCAGGGACAGAGCACGGGCGGCGGACGCGACGCGCGGATCGGTGCCGCGGGCGTGCAGGGCGGAGAGGATCCGGTGATCCAGATCGTCGAAGTCGTCCATGTGGACTCACTGTTCACGCTCACCCCAGCCAAACTATGGCAATATTGTGCGACATCCCATTAATCACCCATTTCGGGGAGGGAATTGACGTCGCGGGATCAATCGCCCGCATAGGGGCGATACGGTCACCGGCATGTCTGGAGACACGGTTTCCGTCACGGGCTGGGGCCGCACCGCCCCCACCGCCGCCCGGCTGATCCGCCCACGGACGTACGATGAGGCCGCGGCCGCCGTCCGGAGCTGCGGGGCCCGCGGGAGCATCGCACGGGGGCTGGGGCGGGCCTACGGGGACGCGGCGCAGAACGCCGGCGGATCCGTCCTCGACATGACCGGTCTCGACCGCATCCACGCCATCGACGCCGACGGCGGCACCGTGCTGTGCGGCGCGGGCGTGTCCCTGCACCGGCTCATGGAGGTGCTGCTGCCGCTCGGCTGGTTCGTGCCGGTGACCCCGGGCACCCGCCAGGTGACGGTCGGCGGGGCGATCGGCGCCGACATCCACGGCAAGAACCACCATGTCTCCGGCTCCTTCTCCCGCCATGTACTGGCGCTGGAACTGCTCACCGCCGACGGCGAGGTCCGCGCGGTGGGCCGCGGCACGCCCCTGTTCGACGCGACCGCGGGCGGCATGGGCCTGACGGGGATCGTCCTGACGGCCACCCTGCGCCTGCTCCCGGTCGAGACGGCGTACCTGTCCGTCGACACCGAACGCGCCACGGACCTCGACGACCTGATGGCCCGTCTGACCGCCACCGACCACCGCTACCGCTACTCGGTCGCCTGGATCGACCTGCTGGCGCGCGGCGCGGCGACCGGACGCGCCGTGCTGACCCGCGGCGACCACGCACCCCTGGAGGCGCTGCGGGAGGGCACCCGCGCGCGGCGGCACCCGCTGTCCTTCCGCCCGCGCCGGCTCCCGGCCGCCCCCGCCCTGGTCCCGGAGGGACTGCTCGGCGGCACCACCGTGGGATGGTTCAACGAACTCTGGTACCGGAAGGCACCCCGCGCGCGTACCGGTGAACTGCAGGGGATCTCCCGCTTCTTCCACCCCTTGGACGCGGTGCCGCACTGGAACCGGATCTACGGCCGCGGCGGCTTCGTGCAGTACCAGTTCGTCGTCGGGTACGGCCAGGAGGACGCCCTGCGCCGGATCGTGCGCCGCGTCTGTGAGCACCGGTGCCCCTCCTTCCTCGCCGTCCTCAAGCAGTTCGGCGACGCCGACCCCGGATGGCTGTCCTTCCCGGTGCCCGGCTGGACGCTCGCCCTGGACATCCCGGCGGGGCTGCCCGGGCTCGGTGCCTTCCTCGACGGGCTGGACCAGGAGGTGGCCGCGGCCGGCGGGCGGGTCTACCTCGCCAAGGACTCCCGGCTACGGCCGGAACTGCTCGCCCCGATGTACCCCCGGCTCGCCGACTTCCGTGCCCTGCGCGCGGAGTTGGACCCGCGCGGGGTGTTCGTCTCCGACCTGGCCCGCCGCCTCGGGCTCTGACCTCCCCCGCCCCCTCTGATCGCCCCAAGGAGCTGTCGTGAAGGACGCCTTCGGCCTCCCCCAGTCCCTGCTCGTCCTCGGCGGCACGTCCGAGATCGCGCTGGCCACCGCGCGCCGGCTGATCGCCCGCCGCACCCGCACGGTCTGGCTGGCGGGCCGCCCCTCGCCCGCCCTGGAGGCGTCCGCCGAGAGCCTGCGCGCCCTGGGGGCGGACGTCCGCACCGTGGCCTTCGACGCGCTCGACCCCGAATCCCACGAGACGGTGCTCGGCAAGGTCTTCGCCGAGAGCGACATCGACATGGTGCTGCTCGCCTTCGGGATCCTCGGCGACCAGGCGCGCGACGAGCGGGAGCCGGTGAACGCGGTCCGGGTCGCGCAGACCAACTACACGGGAGCGGTGTCGGCGGGTCTGGTGAGCGCGGGCGCGCTCCAGGCCCAGGGCCACGGCTCTCTGGTCGTGCTCTCCTCGGTGGCCGGCGAGCGCGCCCGCCGCTCGAACTTCATCTACGGCTCCAGCAAGGCCGGCCTCGACGCCTTCGCCCAGGGCCTCGGCGACGCGCTGCAGGGCACCGGCGTGCACGTCATGGTCGTACGCCCCGGGTTCGTCCGCTCGCGGATGACGGCCGGCCTGGACGAGGTCCCCCTGTCGACCACCCCGCAGGCCGTGGCCTCGGCCATCGAACTGGGCCTGCGCCGCCGCTCGGAGACGGTCTGGGTACCGGGGGCGCTCCGCCTGGTCATGTCGGCCCTGCGCCACGCGCCCCGGGCGGTGTTCCGCCGGCTGCCGCTGTGAGGGACCGGCCGGCCGGGCCTGAAGCGAGTGCGCCGCTCAGCGGGTCGGGACCGAGCCTCGGTCCATGTGTCCGGCCTGCGGGGGCACCACGGCCCCGGCGAAGGTGAACTCCCGGAGCTTGCGCCACACGCCGTCGGGGCCCTGCTCGTGGAGGGCGAAGCCGGTGCAGGGCCACTCGGCGGCGTAGTCGGCCAGCTCCCGGAAGGCGCGGTCCATGCCCGCCTCGTCGATGCCGTGGGCCACCGTGACGTGCGGGTGGTACGGGAACTGCAGCTCCCGCGCCACCGGACCGGAGGCGTCACGGATCCGGGTCTGCAGCCAGGAGCAGGCCTCGGCACCCTGGACGACCTGCACGAACACCACCGGCGACAGCGGACGGAAGGTGCCGGTGCCGGACAGCCGCATCGGGAACGGACGGCCGACCGCGGCGACCTCGGCGAGGTGCGCCTCGACGGCCGGCAGCTCGCTGCCGTCGACCTCCGTCGGCGGCAGCAGGGTGACGTGCGTGGGAATGCCGTGAGCCGCGGGGTCGCCGAAGCCCGCGCGCCGCTCCTGGAGCAGGCTGCCGTGAGGCTCCGGGACCGCGATCGACACGCCGATCGTTACGGTCCCCACGTCGTCTCCTGTCGTCGTGTCCGGTGCGTTTGCGGAGTGCGGTGCGGTTGCCGAGCACGGCGCCGGGCGGGTTGCCCGATTCGTGCTCAGCCGTGTGGCTTCGACTGTAAGGCCACGGCTGTCCTGTGGGCAGGCGCGGCCGGAGTGATGTGCAGCGCGCTGCCCGGTGCCCGTGCGTGCGGGGGTACGCCTCAGTGCTTGGCGGGCAGGAAGCCCACGCGGTCGTACGCCTGGGAGAGGGTCTCCGCGGCGACGGCCCGCGCCTTCTCCGCGCCCTTGGCCAGGATCGAGTCGAGCGTCTCGGGGTCGTCGAGGTACTGCTGGGTGCGCTCCCGGAACGGCGTCACGAACTCGACCATGACCTCGGCGAGGTCGGTCTTGAGCGCACCGTAGCCCTTGCCTTCGTACTTCTCCTCCAGTTCGGGGATACCCGCACCGGTGAGCGTCGAATAGATCGTGAGCAGATTGCTCACGCCCGGCTTGTTCTCGGCGTCGAAGCGGACCACGGTGTCCGTGTCGGTGACGGCGCTCTTGACCTTCTTCGCGGTGGCCTTGGGCTCGTCGAGGAGGTTGATGAGGCCCTTCGGCGTGGACGCCGACTTGCTCATCTTGATCGACGGGTCCTGGAGGTCGTAGATCTTCGCCGTCTCCTTGAGGATGTACGGCTTCGGGACGGTGAAGGTCTGGCCGAAGCGGCCGTTGAAGCGCTCGGCGAGGTCACGGGTGAGCTCGACGTGCTGGCGCTGGTCCTCGCCGACCGGGACCTCGTTGGCCTGGTAGAGCAGGATGTCCGCGACCTGCAGGACCGGGTACGTGAACAGGCCGACCGAGGCGCGGTCGGAGCCCTGCTTGGCGGACTTGTCCTTGAACTGGGTCATGCGGGAGGCCTCGCCGAAGCCGGTGAGGCAGTTCATGACCCAGGCGAGCTGGGCGTGCTCGGGAACGTGGCTCTGGACGAAGAGCGTGCAGCGCTCCGGGTCGAGGCCGGCCGCGAGGAGCTGGGCGGCGGCGAGCCGGGTGTTGGCGCGCAGCTCCGCCGGGTCCTGCGGGACCGTGATCGCGTGCAGGTCGACGACCATGTAGAACGCGTCGTGGGTCTCCTGCAGGGCCACCCACTGGCGGACGGCGCCGAGGTAGTTGCCGAGGTGGAACGAGCCTGCGGTGGGCTGGATACCGGAGAGCACGCGGGGACGATCAGAGGCCATGCTCACCATTCTCTCAGGTATGGGGGGCCAATCCGGTACCGGTCGGAAACAGGTACGGACCGATCCCTCCCCGGACCTGTAACGACCCGGTCGATCGCCGCCGATGAGACGAGAAACACAGTGCGTACGGCCGGGCGCCGACGCACCTTCTCGGGGCGGGAGGCGGCGGCGCATGGCGGTGCGGAAGCCGAGCGGACGGACGCGGTTACGGCTGGTGGCCCTGACGGCGGTGGCCCTGGCACTGGGCGGGACGGCGGCGCCCGGGGCCTGGTCGGCGGGCGCCGCGGCCGACGACCCGGGTGTCCGCGCCGATCTTCCCGACATGGCCGTGCTCGTCACCGGCGGCTCCGGACGGTCCACGACGCTGCACTCCGGGGAGCCCGGCTTCGCGCGCCTGTGGCAGCTGATGGAGCCGACCTACACGGGGACGGAGCGGGTGCCGCGGGCCTGGGCGCAGGGACGGTATCCGGCACCGCGGGTCACCGTGGTCTGGGGGCTGACCGGCGTCGGCGGCTGGCCCCGGACGAGCCGCCCGCCCGGCGGCGACGTGGCCATGGAGCGGCTCGACCAGCTGCTTCTCGCGGCCGACGGGACCCCGTGGGTGCGCTCGGATCCGGCGCCGGACGTGACGGACGACGACATCCGCTGGCATCGGGCGTCACGCGGGGTGTTCCGGCAGCTGGAACGGTCGGGGCTGGTCGCGGCGGACGGGGCTCCGGGGCCGGGCCCGGGAGCCGATACCGGGACCGGCTCCGGTGCCTCCGGGTGGGACCGTACGACGGATGGCGCCTGGTGGGCGGTGTCCGGACTGGCCGTCGGGGTCGCCGGGACCCTGCTGATACGCCGCGCGGCGGCCCGGCGCGAGGCCGGACCGCCGCGGGACGAACCACGACAGGAGCTGATCGATCTGGATCTGTGACGGCCGCTCCCTGCGGGGACGGTCAGCCCAGGTCGATCTCCGGGTACAGCGGGAAACCGGCGACGAGGTCGGTGGCCCGGCGGGAGATCTCGTCCGCGATCTTCGGGTCGAGGACGTGCTGGGCCTTGGACGGCGTGCCCTTGCCGGTGACGCCGGGCTCGGTGGTGGTCAGCACGCGGTCGATGAGGCCGGCGACCTCGTCCATCTCGGCGGTGCCCAGGCCACGGGTGGTCAGGGCGGGGGTGCCGATGCGGATGCCGGAGGTGTACCAGGCGCCGTTCGGGTCGGCCGGGATGGCGTTGCGGTTGGTGACGATGCCGGAGTCGAGGAGGGCGGCCTCGGCCTGGCGGCCGGTGAGGCCGTAGGAGGTGGCGACGTCGATCAGGTTGAGGTGGTTGTCGGTGCCGCCGGTGACCAGCGTGGCGCCGCGCCGCATGAGGCCCTCGGCCAGCGCGCGGGAGTTGTCGACGATGCGCTGGGCGTAGTCCTGGAAGGAGGGCTGCCGGGCCTCGGCGAGGGCGACGGCCTTGGCGGCCATGACGTGCGGGAGCGGGCCGCCGAGGACCATCGGGCAGCCGCGGTCGACCTGGTCCTTGAGCGAGTCGTCGCACAGGACCATGCCGCCGCGCGGGCCGCGCAGCGACTTGTGGGTGGTCGTGGTGACGATCTGGGCGTGCGGGACCGGGTCGAAGTCGCCGGTCAGGACCTTGCCCGCGACCAGGCCCGCGAAGTGGGCCATGTCGACCATGAGCGTGGCGCCGACCTCGTCGGCGATCTCGCGCATGATCCGGAAGTTCACCAGACGGGGGTAGGCGGAGTACCCGGCGACGATGATCAGCGGCTTGAACTCACGGGCGGAGGCGCGCAGGGCCTCGTAGTCGATCAGGCCGGTGGCCGGGTCGGTGCCGTACGAGCGCTGATCGAACATCTTGCCGGAGATGTTCGGGCGGAAGCCGTGGGTGAGGTGGCCGCCGGCGTCCAGGGACATGCCGAGCATGCGCTGGTTGCCGAAGGCCTGGCGGAGCTCGGCCCAGTCGGCCTCGGCGAGGTCGTTGACCTGGCGGACGCCGGCCTTCTCCAGGGCGGGGGCCTCGACGCGCTGGGCGAGGACGGCCCAGAAGGCGACGAGGTTGGCGTCGATGCCGGAGTGCGGCTGGACGTAGGCGTGGCGGGCGCCGAAGAGCTCCTTGGCGTGCTCGGCGGCGAGGGACTCGACCGTGTCGACGTTGCGGCAGCCGGCGTAGAAGCGGCGGCCGACGGTGCCCTCGGCGTACTTGTCGCTGAACCAGTTGCCCATCGCGAGCAGGGTGGCCGGGGAGGCGTAGTTCTCGGAGGCGATCAGCTTGAGCATCTCGCGCTGGTCGGCGACCTCTTGGCCGATGGCGTCGGCCACGCGGGGCTCCACGGCGCGGATCACGTCGAGGGCGGCGCGGAAGGCCGTGGACTCAGGGGAAAGCGGTGCGGAATTCTCAGGCATCGGGGACCTCCGGACGTGACGTTCGGCGTACTCGGTTCGGCCCAGGCGCACGGCACTCTTTCGCGCTCGGGCCGCTCCCTGATGGTCCGTCCCATCCCAGCGCGCCAGTCACGGCCCGTTGATCAGCCTACCGGGCGCGTCGCACGGTGTAGTTCCCGCGTCCACCATGCGAGCGAGGATAGGAAAGGGGATGAACCTCGACTCTTCGGCCCTCTGGAGTTCCCGTGACCACGACGGAGACGCTCATCGCCGCCGCCGACGCCCACAGTGCGCACAACTACCACCCGTTGCCGGTGGTCGTGGCCACCGCGGACGGGGCCTGGATGACGGATGTCGAGGGCCGGCGCTACCTCGACCTGCTGGCCGGTTACTCCGCGCTGAACTTCGGGCACGGCCACCGGCGGCTGGTGGCGGCGGCCAGGGCGCAGCTGGACCGGGTGACGCTCACCTCGCGGGCCTTCCACCACGACCGGTTCGCCGCGTTCTGCACGGAGCTGGCGGAGCTGTGCGGGATGGAGATGGTGCTGCCGATGAACACCGGGGTGGAGGCGGTGGAGACGGCGGTGAAGGCGGCCCGCAAGTGGGGCTACCGGGTGAAGCGGGTGCCCGCGGAGATGGCGAAGATCGTGGTCGCGGGCGGCAACTTCCACGGCCGGACGACGACGGTGATCAGCTTCTCCACGGATCCCGAGGCGCGAGCGGACTTCGGGCCGTACACGCCGGGCTTCGAGATCGTGCCGTACGGGGACCTGACGGCGATGCGGGAGGCGCTCACCGAGAACACGGTGGCGGTGCTGCTGGAGCCGATCCAGGGCGAGGCGGGGGTGATCGTTCCGCCGGCCGGCTATCTGCGGGCGGTCCGGGAGCTGACGAGGGAGCGGAACGTCCTCTTCATCGCCGACGAGATCCAGTCGGGACTGGGCCGGACCGGGCGGACCTTCGCCTGTGAGCACGAGGGGGTCGTGCCGGACGCGTACGTGCTGGGCAAGGCGCTGGGCGGCGGGATCGTGCCGGTGTCGGCGGTGGTGTCGAGTGCGGAGGTGCTGGGCGTGTTCGGGCCCGGCGAGCACGGGTCGACGTTCGGCGGGAACCCGCTGGCCTGCGCGGTGGCGCTGGAGGTGATCGCGATGCTGCGCTCCGGCGAGTACCAGGCGCGGTCGGCGGAGCTGGGCGAGCATCTGCACCGGGAGCTGGGCGCGCTGCTCAGCGCCGGGAAGGTGACGCAGGTACGCGGGCGCGGGCTGTGGGCCGGGGTCGACATCGACCGGCGGCTCGGTACGGGGCGGCAGGTCTCGGAGCGGCTCATGGACCGGCGTGTCCTGGTGAAGGACACGCACGGCTCCACGATCCGCATCGCCCCGCCCCTGGTGATCAGCAAGGAGGACCTGGACTGGGGCCTCGACCAGCTCCGCGCGGTGCTGGCCGCTTAGCGGATCACGTGGGGCAGGAAGCGGGCGTACTCGTCCGTGATCAGGCCCGAGGACTCGCGGATGCCGAGGCCGGCGGACTCGCCGTGGACGACCCAGGCGCCGAGGACGACGTGGTTGCCGTCGAAAGCGGGGAGCGGGGCCAGCTGCTGGTAGCAGCAGGGTTCGTCGCGCGGGGCGGCGGGCGCGCCGGGTTCGTGGACGGTGACGCCGGCGCCCTCCCGGCCCAGGAGGGGCTTGGCGACGTAGCCGGTGGTGGTGGCGAGCTCGCGCGGGCCGTCGAGGTAGGAGGGCAGCAGGTTGGGGTGGCCGGGGTACAGCTCCCAGAGGATCGCCAGGAGGGCCTTGTTGCTCAGCAGCATCTTCCAGGCGGGTTCGATCCACAGGGTGCTGCCGGTGCCGCCGCCGTTGTCGAGCGTGTCGAGGACGTGGCCCGCGAAGGCGTCGGTGGTGAGCCACTCCCAGGGGTAGAGCTTGAAGCAACTGCGGATGAAGCGCAGGTGGTTGTCGACGAAGCGGCCGGACAGCGGGTCCCAGCCGATCTCCTCCATGGAGATCCACTCGGTGTCCAGGCCGGCCTGCTCGGCGGTCTCCTTGAGATAGGCGACCGTCATCAGGTCCTCGCCCAGCTCGTCCTCCGAGGAGTGCGCGAAGTACAGGGGGCTGCCGGGCGGCAGGAGGGCGGCCTGGCTCTTCCAGGCCGCCACCAGCCGCTCGTGCAGGGAGTTCCACTGGTCGGCGCCGGGGAAGCGCTCCTCCATCCAGAACCACTGCGGCGAGGCGGCCTCGACCAGGGAGGTGGGAGTGTCGGCGTTGTACTCCAGGAGCTTCGCCGGGCCCGTACCGTCGTAGCGGAGGTCGAAGCGGCCGTAGACGGAGGGGAGTTCGGCGCGGCGCCGCCACGCCTCGGCGACGACGTGGGCGACGCGCGGGTCGGTGATGCCGAGGTCGGCGAAGCGGCCCTCGGCCACGATGTGCTCGGCGGCCGCCAGGCACATGCGGTGCAGTTCCTCGACGACCTCCTCCAGCGCCTCGACCTCGTCGAGCGTGAACACGTAGTAGGCGCTCTCGTCCCAGTACGGGCGCAGCGAGCCGTCCGGCTGGCGGGTGAGGGGGTAGATCAGCCCCTGTTCCTCGACGGTCTGCTGCCAGCCGGGGCGGGGTTCGATCGTGCGGCGTTCCATCGTGTGTGCTCGCTCAGCCGCCGGAGCTGCCCTTGCCGCCGCCGAAGCCGCCGCGGTGGACACCGCTGTGGTGGCTGTCGTCGTCCGATGAGGAACCGCCGGAACCGCCGGAGCCGCCGGGCTTGCTGAAGGAGCCGCCGTCGACCCAGCCGTTCTTCTTCTTGCCGCCGTAGTACCAGGCGGCGTCGACCTTGATCCGGGTCTTGACCGGTCGGCGGGACTTGGCGGACCCGGAGACCTTGACGGACCCGTTGGTCTTGCAGGTCTTGTCGGCGACGACCTTGTAGCCCTTGGCGATGTTGTAGCTGTCGCGGTCGACGCAGCGTTTGTCCGGTTCGGACGAGCAGGCGGTGAGGGCCGCCGCGAGGAGGCCCATGCCGCCGAGGACGACGGTGGTGGAGCGCAGTTGTCGGCGCGTGCCGGCCATGTTCGTGTATCCCCCGTTGGCTGATTCTTTGTTGCTGTCCAGACAGCCTAGAGATCGGTGGGAGTGGCACCGCAGGCGGCCCCAGGGGTCACCCGCAGTCACCCGCTCCCCTACAGTCACTTTGTGGTCTTTGGAATGGTGTGCGCGCTCGGCGCGGCGGTCTGCTTCGGTACGGCGACGGTGTTACAGGCGATGGCCGCCCGGGAGGCGAGCACGGGCGGGGGCGGGGACGCGGCACTGCTGCTGCGTGCCCTGCGGCAGTGGCGGTATCTGGCCGGGCTGGCGCTGGACGGGCTCGGCTTCCTGCTGCAGATCGCGGCGCTGCGGTCGATTCCCATCTACGCGGTCGGCGCGGCGCTGGCCGCCAGCCTCGCGGTCACGGCGGTGGTCGCGTCCCGGCTGCTGCGGGCGCGGCTGGGCGGGCTGGAGTGGGGCGCGGTCGCGGTGGTGTGCGCGGGGCTCGGGATGCTGGGCCTGGCGTCCGGGACGGAGGGGGACCGCGGCGGGTCGGCGGCGCTCAGGTACGCGATGCTCGGCACGGCCGTCGCGGTGCTGCTGCTCGGCGCGGTCGGCGGGCGGCTGACCGGCCGGGGGCGGGCGCTGCTGCTGGGGCTTGGCGCCGGGTTCGGGTTCGGGGTGGTGGAGGTGGCGGTCCGTCTGATCGACTCGCTGCGCCCGTCCGACCTGCTCACCAACCCGGCGACGTACGCCCTGCTGCTCGGCGGCGGGGCCGCGTTCCTGCTGCTGACCTCGGCCCTTCAACGGGGGTCGGTGACGACGGCCACCGCCGGGATAGTGATCGGGGAGACGATCGGTCCGGCGGCGGTCGGTGTGATCTGGCTCGGCGACCGCACCCGGGAGGGCCTGACCTGGCTCGCGGTGCTCGGCTTCTCGGTGGCGGTGGCGGGTGCGCTGGCACTGGCCCGGTTCGGCGAGGCGCCGACCACGGAGGCGGCACCGGTCTCCGAACCCACCACCCACTGACCGCCGGCGCCGGCCGGGACGGCCCGTCGAGGCTCCCTCACGGCAGCACCCGGCACAGCGCCCGCAACGCCCCCGCCCACGCGTGCTCCGGCGGTGTCCCGTACCCGACGACCACGGCGTCCAGCGGCTCGGTCGTGGCGTGTTCGTGGCGGAACGCGGACAGTCCGTGCAGGGCGAGGCCCTGCCAGACGGCGGCCTGCACCACCGTGCGCTCGGTGCCGGGCGGCAGGCGCAGCACGGCGTGCAGCCCGGCCGCGATGCCGGTCACCTCGATGCGGGGTGCCTCGGGCGGGCGGGCGGCGACGGCCGCGACCAGGGCGTCGCGGCGGCGCCGGTAGCGCAGCCGGGCGGAGCGCACCTGACGGTCGTAGGCCCCGGAGGTGAGGAACTCGGCGAGGGTCAGCTGGTCCAGCACCCCGCACACGTCGGTGTGGCCCTTGACCGCCGCGCACTCCTCGACGAGCGCCGGCGGCAGCACCATCCAGCCCAGCCGCAGCCCGGGGGCCAGCGACTTGCTGGCGGTGCCGAGGTAGACCACGTGGTCCGGGTCCAGGCCCTGCAGCGCGCCGACCGGCTGGCGGTCGTAGCGGAACTCACCGTCGTAGTCGTCCTCCAGGACCAGCCCGCCGGTGCGCCGCGCCCAGTCCACGGCGGCCGCCCGCCGGTCGCGGTGCAGGACGGTGCCCATCGGGAACTGGTGCGCCGGGGTGAGCAGCACGGCCCCGGCGTCGGCCGCGTCCGTGGCGGCCGTCAGCCCGCCGGTGTCCGTGCCGCGCGCGTCGTACGGGAGCGGCCGGGTGACGCAGCCCGCCTCCGTCAGGAGGGTCCGGTGCTGGACCAGGCCGTACGACTCGACGAACACCGTCCCCGCGCCGCGGTGGTGCAGCACCGTGGCGAGGATCCGCAGGGCGTGGGTGATGCCGGAGCAGATCACGACGGCCTCGGGGTCGGCGCGCACGCCGCGGGCGCGGGCGAGGTAGCCGGCCAGGGCGGCGCGCAGTTCGGGGCGGCCGCGCGGGTCGCCGTAGCCGAGGGCCTCGGAGGGGGCGGCGGTGAGGGCGCGGCGGGCGGCCCTGAGCCATTCGGCGCGCGGGAACGCGGCGAGGTCGGGGGTGCCGGGGATCAGGTTGTGGACGGGCCGCTGGGGTGCGCGGCGGCGGGGTGCCGTGCCGGCCGGGCGGGCCACCGCTCGTTCGGCGACCCGGGTGCCGGAGCCCTGCCGGGCGGTGAGCCAGCCCTCGGCGACCAGGTCGGCGTAGGCGTCGGCGACCGTGTTGCGGGCGATGCCCAGGTCGGCGGCGAGGGTGCGGGAGGAGGGCAGTCGGGTGCCGGGGGCGAGGCGGCCGGTGCGCACGGCGTCGCGCAGCGCGTCGGTCAGGCCCCGGCGCAGACCGGCCGTCCCGGTCGGTTCGAGGTGCAGGTCGACGCCCAGAGTGGCCCGGGATTCTGCCATGTAAATGGACCATACTCCTGGGCTGCCTTGCTCCTAGGGTCGATGGCATGACCACAGAACACAACACCACCTACGCCCCCGAAGTCCCGCCCCGCCTGCAGTGGGCCGAGCACGCCCCCGAGGTCTACCGGGCGATGGTCCGGCTCGACAGCGCCGCCCGCAAGGGCCTGGACCCCACGCTGTACGAGCTGGTGAAGATCCGCGCCTCGCAGCTCAACCACTGCGCGTTCTGCCTCGACATGCACACCAAGGACGCGCTCGCGGCCGGTGAGAGCGTCGAGCGGCTCGTGCAGCTCGGCGCGTGGGAGGAGTCGCGGCACTTCTACACGGAGAAGGAACTGGCGGCGATCGAGCTGACCGAGGCGATCACGGTCCTCACGGACGGCTTCGTGCCGGACGAGGTGTACGAGCGGGCCGCCAAGCAGTTCGAGGAGGCCGAGCTGGCACAGCTGATCGCCGCGATCACGGTGATCAACGCGTGGAACCGGTTCGGCGTGACCACCCGTATGGCCCCGGGCCACTACCAGCCGGGTCAGTTCGGGTGACCCGTCGTACGTCGCCGCGGGCGCCGACTGCGTGTACCCGATCCACGCCCCGGCGGCCGTGCTCCCCCTGCTGCGGGCCGACATCGAGGGGCCGATCAACATGCACGGCCATCTGGACGGCACGGGCCCCTCGCCCACCGAACCCGGTGAACTCGGGGCCACGCGCGTCACCTTGGGGCCGGGGCTCCAGCGGCGCACCGCCCGTGCGCTGCGGGAGATCGCCGACGGCCTGACGAATTGAAGGAATGTAGGAATTCACGACAGCCACGCCTTCCACACCTGGGGGTGGCTGTCCGCCCACTTCTTCGCCGCCTCCTGAGGCGTCAGCTTCTGGTCGGCGATCATCAGGGACACCTGGTCCTGGTCCTCGGTGGTCCACCGGAACTTCTTCAGGAAGGCGGCCGCCTTGCCGCCGTCCTTGGCGAAGTCCGCGTTGAGGTACTTCTGCAGCGGGGTCTGCGGATAGGCGCAGGCGACCTTGGCCGTGTCCGCGTCGCAGCCCTCCTTGTAGGCGGGCAGCTTCACCTCGGTCATCGGGACCTTCTTGAACAGCCACTGCGGCGTGTACCAGTACGTCAGGAACGGTTTGCGCTCCTTGGCGAACTGCCTGATCTGGGTGATCTGGGCGGCCTCCGAACCGGCGAAGACGACCTGGTAGTCCAGCTTCAGGTTGGTCACCAGCGCCTTGTCGTTGGTGACGTAGGACGGGGAGCCGTCCATCAGCTGGCCCTTGCCGCCGCTCTCCGGGGTGCGGAAGAGGGAGGCGTACTTGTTCAGGTTCCGCCAGTCGGTGATGTCCGGGTGCTGCTTGACCAGGTACGTGGGGACGAACCAGCCGATGTGACCCGTCACCCCGAGGTCGCCGCCCCGGGCGATGGTCCTCTTGTCGGTGACGTAGCGCTGCTCCTGGTCGGGGTGGCCCCAGTCCTCCATGATCGCGTCGACCCGGCCCTGGCTGAGCGCGTCCCAGGCGGGGACCTCGTCGACCTGCACGGTGTCGACGCGGTAGCCGAGCTCGTGCTCCAGGAGGTACTGGGCCACGGCCACGTTGGACTGCGCGCCCACCCAGGACTGCACGGACAGGGTGACCGTCTTCGCGCCCTGGGCGTTCGCGAACGGCGAGGCCTGCCTGGTCATGTCGGCGGCGCCGCAGCCGGTGGTCAGGGCCAGGAGGGCCACGGCGGCCGTGAGTGTCGTACGACGGGACATACGGCGGCGCATGTCACGCTCCCTTCTTCGCGCGGCGTTCGGTCGGCTGGGTCACCCGGTCGAGCACCAGGCCCAGGCAGACGATCGCGGCGCCGGCCACCAGGCCGGTGGCCAGGTCGCCCTGGGCGAGGCCGAAGGCGACGTCGTAGCCGAGGGCGCCGGCGCCGACCAGGCCACCGATGATGACGACGGCGAGGACCAGGACCACGCCCTGGTTGAGGGCGAGCAGCAACGAGCGCCGGGCGAGCGGCAGCTGGATCTGCCACAGCTGCTGCCGGCCGGTGGCGCCGAGCGAGCGCGCGGACTCCAGCGCGGCCGGGTCGACCTGGCGCAGACCCTGCGCGGTGATCCGGACGACCGCCGGGAGGGCGTAGACGACCGCGGCGGCGACGGCCGGGGCGCGGCCGACGCCGAACAGCGCGACGACCGGGATCAGGTACACGAACTGCGGCATCGTCTGGAAGACGTCCAGCACGGGGCGCAGGGCCCGTTCGAAGCGGTCGCTGCGGGCCGCCGCGATGCCGGCCGCGAAGCCGAGCACGAGGGTGACGGCCACGGCCGCGAGGACCTGCGAGAGCGTGTCCAGGGACGGATCCCACACACCGAGCACACCGATCGCGGCCATCGCGAGGACGGCGGTCAGGGCGGTGCGCCAGGTGCCGATCAGCCAGGCCAGGGCGGCCACCAGCAGCAGCACCGACCACCAGGGCAGCCACTGCAGTCCGTCCCGCAGGGGGTCCAGGACCCAGGTGGTGAAGTGGCCCGCCCAGTCCGCGGTGCCGCCGATGTACGGGACGCCGGAGTAGAGGTGGGCGGTCATCCAGTCGACGGCGCGGTTGACCGGCTCGGCGATGTTCAGGGTCCAGCCGGAGGGCCAGTCGAGGTGGCCCAGCAGGCGGACGGCCACGGCGACGGCGACGGTGCCGAGGGCGCCGTAGGCCCAGGGCCGCAGGTCGCGGTGGCCCTCGCCGGCGTGCTCGCCGGCGGCGCCGGTCACCCGGTCGAGGACGACGGCGAGGAGCACGATCGGGATGCCGGCCGCGAGGGCCGCGCCCACGTCGACCGAGGCCAGCGCCTGGTAGACGCGGTCGCCGAGGCCGCCGGCGCCGATGACGGACGCGATGACGGCCATCGACAGCGCCATCATGATCGTCTGGTTGAGGCCGAGGAGGAGTTCCTTGCGGGCCAGCGGGATGCGGGCGGTCAGCAGGCGCTGGGGGCCCGTCGCGCCGAGCGACTCCACGGCCTCCAGGACCTCGGGGTCGGCGCCGCGCAGGCCCAGCGCGGTGAGGCGGGCCATCGGCGGGGCGGCGTAGACGACGGTGGCGAGGACGGCGGCGGGGACGCCGATGCCGAAGACCAGGACGACGGGGAGGAGGTACGCGAACGCCGGGAGCACCTGCATGGTGTCCAGGACCGGGCGCAGCGCGCGGTCGAGGCGGTCGGAGAGTCCGGCGCCGAGGCCCAGCAGGGCGCCGACGGCCACGGACACCAGCACGGCGACCACCATCAGCGCGAGGGTCTGCATGGTCGGCACCCACATGCCGAGCAGACCGCAGGCCAGGCACGCGGCGGCCGTGCCGAGCGCGAGGCGCACCCCGGCGACCCGCCAGGCGACGAGGGTGCCGAGGGCGGTGACCCCCGCCCAGCCTGCGGCGAGGAGCGCCAGGTAGACGGCGCGTACGGACAGCACGACGGCGTTGCTGACGTAGCCGAAGAAGTACAGGAACAGCGGGTGGCTGTCCCGGTTGTCGATCACCCAGTCGCTGGCGTCGGCGAGCGGCTTGGACAGGTCGACGGTGAGGGCGTGCGGCCAGCTGCCGCTCGCCCAGCGGGCGTGGGCCAGCGGCACGAGGACGGCCGCGGCGAGGGCGAGCAGCACGAGCTTGCGGGCCGCGGGGCGCCGGAGGAATCCGGGCAGTGCGAGGCGCGGGGCGGCAGCGGTGACAGTGGCCATTACGCCGCCTCCTTGCTCGGCTCCGTTCCGGCGACCACAGCGAGCAGCCGCTCGTGGTCCACCACCCCCAGGCACCGGCCGTTGTCCACGACGCAGGCCGGCTTGCCGCCGTGGGCGACCGTTCTGATCGCGTCGGCGACGACCGCGTCGGGGGGCAGCGCGCCGGGGTGTTCCGGGCCGCCGCAGTCGCCGGGCCGCATCGCCGTGCGGACGGTGACGACCTGCTCGCGCGGGACGTCGCGCACGAACTCGCGGACGTAGTCGTCGGCCGGGGAGTTCACGATCTCCTCCGGGGTGCCGAGCTGGACGACGCGGCCGTCGCGCATGAGGGCGATGCGGTCGCCGAGCTTGAGGGCCTCGCTCAGGTCGTGGGTGATGAAGACCATCGTGCGGCCCTCCTCCCGGTGCAGGCGGGTCACCTCGTCCTGCATGTCGCGCCGGATCAGCGGGTCGAGGGCGCTGAACGGCTCGTCGAAGAGCAGGACCTCGGGGTCGACGGCGAGGGCCCGGGCGAGGCCCACCCGCTGGCGCTGGCCGCCGGACAGCTGGGCGGGTCTGCGCTTCTCCATGCCCTCCAGGCCGACCTTGGCGACGACCTTCCGCGCCCGCTCCCGGCGCTCGGACTTGGCGACGCCCTGGATCTCCAGGCCGTAGGCCACGTTGTCGAGGACGGTGCGGTGCGGGAGCAGGCCGAAGTGCTGGAAGACCATCGCGGCGCGGTGGCGGCGCAGTTCGCGCAGCCGGGTGCGGTCCATCGCGCGGACGTCCTCGCCGTCGATGGAGATGCTGCCCGCGGTCGGCTCGATGAGCCGGGTCAGGCAGCGCACCAGCGTCGACTTGCCGGAGCCGGACAGGCCCATGACGACGAAGACCTCGCCCTTGCGCACGTCGAAGGAGACGTCGCGGACGGCGGCCGTGCAGCCGGTGCGGGCGCGGAGTTCGGCGGGCGGCAGGCCGGTCAGCTCGGGGTCCGCGGGGACGCGGTCGCCCTTCGGGCCGAAGACCTTCCACAGGCCGTTCACGGAGAAGACGGGAGTACTCATCGCGCACCACCTTCGATCAGGTCGACGGCTTTCTCACCGACCATCAACACCCCGATCATCGGGTTGACGGCGGTCATGGTCGGGAAGACGGAGGCGTCGGCGATGCGGATGCCGTCCAGGCCACGGATCTTCAACTCGGGGTCGACGACGGCCTGTTCGTCGTCGACGGGGCCCATCCGGCAGGTGCCCGCCGGGTGGTACACGGTGTGCGCGACCTTGCGGGCGTACTCGCCGAGCTCCTCGTCGCCGGTGACGTCCGGGCCGGGGCAGACCTCCCGCTTGAGCCAGGAGGCCAGCGGCTCGGCCTGGGCGATCTCCCGGGCGATGCGGATGCCGTCGACGAGGGTGCGGCCGTCGTAGTCGTCCTCGTCGGTGAAGTAGCGGAAGTCCAGGGCGGGCTTCACGGACGGGTCGGCGCTGGTGAGGTACAGGCGGCCGCGGCTCTTCGGCTTCGGGATGTTGGGGGTCATCGAGACGCCGAACTCCGGGCGTTCGTAGCCGAGGCGCTCCGGGTTGTCCGTGAAGGGGATCTGGTAGAAGTGGAACATCAGGTCCGGGCCCGCGTGTTCGGGGTCGCGGCGGACGAACAGGCCGGCGTCGGAGTCCATCGCGGAGTTCTCCGGGATGGGGCCGTGGGTCTCCCAGGCGATCACCGACTCGGGGTGGTCGAGCAGGTTCTCGCCGACGCCCGGGAGGTCGTGCGCGACGGGGATGCCGAGCTTCTCCAGGTCCGCCTTCGGGCCGATGCCCGAGTGCAGGAGCAGCCGGGGCGAGTCGACCGCGCCCGCGCACAGCAGGACCTCGCGGCGGGCCCGTACGAGGAGTTCCTCGCCGTCCTTGGTGCGCACGTGCACGCCCTCGGCGCGCGTGCCGTCCAGTTCCAGCCGGTACGCCCAGGTCTCCAGGAGGATGCGGAGGTTGGGCCGCTCGTCCATCACCGGGTGCAGGTACGCCACCGACGCCGACGACCGCTTGTTGGTCTCCGGGTGGTAGGCGAGGTCGAAGAAGCCGACGCCCTCGGCGAACGGCTCGCGGTTGAAGCCCTCGACGCGGGGCACGCCGAGCGCCGCCTGGGCGGCGTCGACGAAGTCGCGGGCGATGGCGTTGCGGTCGTTCTCGTCGACCGGGACGATGTTGTTGCGCAGGCGGGCGTAGTACGCCTCCATCGGCACCGCGCCCCAGCCCTTGGCGCCGGCCTCCTCCCACTCGTCCCAGTCCGACGGCAGCGGCTTGAAGGAGATCAGGGTGTTGTGCGAGGAGCAGCCGCCCAGGACGCGGGCCCGGCTGTGCCGGATGTGGGAGTTGCCGCGGGGCTGCTCGGTGGTGGGGTAGTCGTAGTCGAGTTCGCCGCCGAGCAGGCCCATCCAGCGGCGCAGGGTGAGCACGTCGTCGCGGTCGACGTCGCTGGGGCCGCCCTCGATGACGGCGACGGTGACATCCGGGTTCTCGGTCAGGCGGGCGGCGATGACGGAGCCCGCCGTGCCGCCGCCGATCACGACGTAGTCGTAGGTATGGGGATTCTCGAACGTGGGGGACATGGGGGGTGTTCGCTCCAGGAAGGTCGAAGTAGGGGCGGTCTCAGCCCGCGAACCAGCGCACCGGCCGGGGCGCCAGGTTCTGGTAGACGTGCTTGGTCTCGCGGTACTCGGCGAGCCCGGTGGGTCCGAGCTCACGGCCGACGCCGCTCTTGCCGAAGCCGCCCCACTCCGCCTGCGGAAGGTAGGGGTGGAAGTCGTTGATCCAGACGGTGCCGTGCCGCAGCCGTCCCGCGACGCGCCGGGCGCGGCCCGCGTCGGTGGTCCAGACGGCGCCGGCGAGGCCGTACTCCGTGTCGTTGGCGAGGAACACCGCCTCGTCCTCGGTGCGGAAGGTCTCGACGGTGAGGACCGGCCCGAAGACCTCCTCCCGGACGACCTTCATCTCCCGGTGGCAGTGGTCGAGGACGGTCGGCTCGTAGAAGTAGCCGGTGGCGGGCCGCTCGGCGGACGGCTCGGGACGCTTGCCGCCGCTGCGCAGCACCGCGCCCTCGGCGAGGGCCGAGGCGACGTACGCCTCGACCTTGGCGCGCTGCTGCTCGGAGACGAGCGGGCCGCACTCCACGCCCTGCTCGGTGCCCCGGCCGAGGCGGATGCGCTGGGCCCGGCGGGCGAGTTCGGCGACGAAGCGGTCCCGGACGGACTCCTCGACGATGAGGCGGCCGCCCGCCGAGCAGACCTGCCCGCTGTGGATGAAGGCGGCGTTGAGGGCCTGGTCGACGGCGGTGTCGAAACCCTCGTCGGTGGCGCAGGCGTCGGCGAAGACGACGTTGGGGTTCTTGCCGCCGAGTTCGAGGGCGACCTTCTTGACGCTCGGGGCGGCGGCCTGGGCGACCTTGACGCCGCTGACCAGGCCTCCGGTGAAGGAGACCAGGTCGACGTCGGGATGCTCGGCGAGCCGGGCGCCGACCGAGTGCCCGGGCCCGGTGACGAGGTTTGCGGCCCCGGCGGGCAGCCCGGCCTCGGCGAGCAGGTCGATCAGGGCGATCGTGGTCAGCGGGGTGATCTCGCTGGGCTTGATCACGAAGGTGTTCCCGGCGGCGAGCGCGGGCGCGATCTTCCAACTGGCCTGGAGGAGCGGGTAGTTCCAGGGAGTGATCAGCGCGCAGACCCCGACGGGCTCGTGGACGACCACGCTGTGGATGTCGGCCGAGCCCGCGTCGACGACCCGGCCCGGGGCCTCGGCGGCGACGAGGTCGGCGAAGTAGCGGAAGGCGTCGGCGACGCAGTCGATGTCGACGCGGCCCTCTTCGAGGGTCTTGCCCGCGTCCCGGCTCTCCAGCAGCCCGAGTTCCTCGCGGTCGCGGACCAGCAGGTCGGCGACCTTGCGCAGCAGCGCGGCCCGTGCGGCGACGGGCGTGCGCGGCCACTCGCCGGCGTCGAAGGCGCGGCGGGCGGCGGCCACCGCGAGCTCCGCGTCCTTCTCGTCGCCCTCGGCGACCACGGCGATCGGCCGGGCGTCCGCGGGGTCGAGGATCTCGCGCGTCGCGCCGGAGACCGCTTCCTGCCACACCCCTCCCGCGTGAAGGGTCGCCCCGGCCCGTCGTTCCGTTCTGTCCGCCATGATCGGTATTGCCTTCCGTTCCTGTTCAGTGCCCCTGTGTCACACACGTGTCACTCTCGGGGACCGCCACCGCCTGCCCCGGACCTCGGATTGCATGCGCAATCAGTGGGGAAAGTGCGCGGCGTCACTGAGGATCCGGACACAGTTCGGACATTGGGGGACAAAAACCGCCTCAGAAGTCGGTCGGCGGGTCCTCCCCCACCCGGCCGTCGATCGACTCCCGGATCAGGTCGGCGTGGCCGGTGTGACGGCCGTACTCCTCGATGAGGTCGATCAGCAGCAGGCGCAGCCTGGGGTTTCGGCCGTCACGGGTGGTGAAGGCCGCGCGGTGGTCGGCCCCGGCCTCCGCGGCCGCCTGCCGCACCTGGGCCCGGGAGCGGGCCACGGCCTCGCGCCACAGCCCGTACAGCCGCTCGGGGCTGTCGGAGGCGGCCGAGCGCCACTCCCAGTCGGGCTCGGCGTCCCAGTCCACCGCGTCCCACGGCGGCGGCATCGTCCGCCCGGTCAGCCGCCGGGTGAGGTACTCGTCCTCCACCAGGGCCAGATGCTTCAGCAGCCCGCCCAGGGTGAGGGCGGAGGACGGGATCCGGTGGGCGAGGCCGGCCGCGTCCAGGCCCTCGCACTTCCAGGCGAACGTCCTGCGCTGCCGCTCCAGGGAGCCGATCAGGGTGTCGATCTCGCTCCCCTCGACGGGCGGCTCGCGCAGGACGGATTCCGTGCTCTCGGTCATGCCGGGGTTCTCGCTCATGACGGGCACGCTACGGTCCGTTCCGGACGATCGGCTGCCGGAATGTACGGGGACTTCGATGACGCACGACGAGAGCCCCACCGCCCGCGCCCTGCTGCTCCTGGAGCTGCTGCAGAACAGCCCCGGGATCACCGCCGAGCGGCTGTCCGGCCGGCTCGGCGTCTCCGAGCGGGCCGTGCGCCGGTACGTGGGGATCCTGCGCGAGGCCGGGATCCCGGTGGAGTCGACGCGCGGCCCGTACGGCGGCTACCGGGTGGGCCGGGGGCTGCGGCTGCCGCCGCTGACGTTCACGGCGGCGGAGGCCCTGGGGCTGGTGATGGCGGTCCTCGACGGCCATCACGACGCGGCCGACCCGGCGGGACCGGTGGGCGCCGCGCTCGGCAAGATCCTGCGGGTGCTCCCGGAGCCGGTGGCGCGCCCGGCCGCGGCCGTCCGCACGGTCAGCACGCGCGGCGGCGACCCGTACGCCACGACACCCGACGCCGCCACCACGGCCGACCTCGTCCGGTCCTGCGCCGAGGGCCGCCGGCTGCGCGTCGGCTACCGGCTGGGGGCGAAGGGCGTACGGGAGATGGAGGTCGACCCGTGGGCCGTCGTCGTCCACCACGGCCGCTGGTACCTGCTGTGCTGGTCGCACACCCGGGACGCCCGACGAGTCCTCAGGGTGGACCGGATCACCGGCGTCGCACCGCTCGACGCGACCTTCGCCCCGCCCGAGGACCTCGACCCACTGGCCACCCTGGAGGAGCACCTCTCCGAGGGCTGGACGCACGAGGTCGAGGTCCTGATCGAGGCGCCCGCCGAGCGGGTCGCGCGGTGGCTGCCACGCAGCGTGGGCCGCCCCGAGCCGATCGACGAGCACACCACCCGGCTGCGGGCCACGACCGACGAGCCCGACTGGTACGTCCGGCAGCTCGCCGAGCTCCGGGTCCCGTTCCGGATCGTCCGGCCCGAGGAGCTGCGGGAGGCCGCCCGCGACCTCGGACGGCGGCTGCTGGCCGTCGGCGACCGGGACGAGGACGGCGCTTAGGGGTTGATGTCACGGGTCGGCCGGCGGGTCACCAGGTCCCGTACGCAGGAGCGCAGCCAGGCGTGGGCCGGGGCGGCGTCGTGGCGGGGGTGCCAGGCCATCCCCAGCCGGAGCGTGGGGAGTCGGAGCGGCACCTCGAAGGTGGCCGGCCCCAGCGCGGCGGCCAGCGGCAGCCCGCCGACGCGGGCACGCCCTACGGGCTGTACGTCGTCTGGCTGCTCGTCATCTCGGCCGGCACCGGACTGTCCATGCCGGCCCCGACCCTCGGCGTCGTCACCTCCCTGCCGCCCCACCAGGCGGGCCTCGGCTCCGGTCTCGGCACCACGGCCCGCGAGACCGGCGCGGCCCTGGGCGTCGCCGTCACCGGCACGATCCTGGCCGCCCACCCCGACCTCACCGACGGCATGGGCCCGGCCCTGCGCACGGTCGCGCTGCTGGTGCTGGCCGCGACGGCAGTCGTGGTCGCCGAGTACGCGGTTAGGTTCGGGACGCGGTCAACCGCACGAGGCGCCCGTAGGGCAGAACGAGGCGACCGCGGCGTCGAGGGGGGTCCGGACCTCGGCGGCGGGCAGGTCCTCGGGGCCGCTGGAGCGGATCGCGTAGAGGGTGCCGTCGGCCGCCTGGAAGCGGTGGTCGATGACCTGGCGGGCGCCCTTGTCCCGGTCGTCGTAGCGGTACGACAGCTCGGCCCAGGAGTCGCCCGAGGTGCGGTCGAGGGACTGGTAGCCCGGCTGGTGCGAGTAGCCGTAGTCGGCGTTCTCCGCCAGGTCCAGGGACTCGGCCGGGGTGGACTCCGAGAGCTCGAAGATCTGCAACTGGCGGCCGTCGGACGGGGCGTCGTAGAAGACCACCATGGCCTTCTCCCCGTGCTTCTGCCTGCGCTGCCAGCCGTCGGGGACGTTGAGGGTGTAGCCGACCGGGTCCCGCTGGGCGCGGTAGCCCGACGGGGGCGAGGAGCCGAGCGTCGAGGCCGACGGGCCGTCCGACGACCCGCTCGCCGAGACGCCGGCACCGCCGCCCGCCGACCCTCGCGCCGCGGGTCCGGTGTCGTCCCCGCGCCCGACGTACCAGACCCCGAGCGCGGTGCCCACGGCGACGACCAGCACGGCGATGACCGCGAGCGCCCGCCCGGCCCCGCGCGGGCCCGCCGTACTCCCGGTGCCCGCCCCGTACGAGGGGGTCTGCTGAGGCGGCGTCCAGCCCGGCTGCCCTAACGGGGTGGGACCGGCAGTCCCCCCGTCGATCGGGGGCACGGGCACGCTCACGTACGTCTCGGCGGACGCCCAGGGAGACCCGGACTGCGACGCCGGCGCGGGCGGCGGAGGCGTCGTGGGAGCGTCATGGCGCCGGTCGGACCGCGGCGGCGGCGGATCACCGGCGCGCCGGTCCGCCCCGGGCGTCGTGGGCGGCGGGGGCGTCGTGGGAGCGTCGTGGCGCCGGTCCGCCCCGGGCCGCGGGGGATCGTCCGCGCGGCGATCGGCCCCCTGCTGTGCGGACGTCGACTCCTGGGTGAACCAGGACGCCTGGCCTCTGTCCTCGCCGGGCTCGTGCCGTGGCCCGGAGTCGTGGCCGTCCTGACCGGTGCTGTCCCATTCACTCATCGCGAACCCCCCGAATCACCGCGCGTAGTACCGCTCTTGACGGTAGCGGTGAAAACGGGCGCGGGCCCCGTTCCGGCAGAAAACCGGAACAGGGCCCGTGCGGGTTCGTCACGGAAACCGTCCGCCGGACGGCTGCCGCTTCGCTCAGATGAGGCCGAGGGCGCGGACCGCGTCGCGCTCCTCCTCCAGCTCCTTCACCGACGCCTCGATGCGGGCGCGGGAGAACTCGTTGATGTCCAGGCCCTGGACGATCTCGTACACGCCGTCCTTGGTGGTGACCGGGAAGGAGGAGATCAGGCCCTCCGGGACGCCGTAGGAGCCGTCCGACGGGATGCCCATGGACGTCCAGTCGCCCTCGGCGGTGCCGTTGACCCAGGTGTGGACGTGGTCGATGGCGGCGTTGGCGGCGGAGGCGGCCGACGAGGCGCCACGGGCCTCGATGATCGCGGCACCGCGCTTGGCGACGGTCGGGATGAACTCCTCGGCCAGCCACTTCTCGTCGTTCACGACCTCGGCGGCGTTCTTGCCGGCGACCGAGGCGTGGAAGATGTCGGGGTACTGGGTGGCGGAGTGGTTGCCCCAGATGGTCAGGCGCTTGATGTCGGCGACCGTGGACCCCGTCTTCTTCGCGAGCTGGGTCAGCGCGCGGTTGTGGTCCAGGCGGGTCATCGCGGTGAAGCGCTCGGCCGGCACGTCCGGGGCGGCGGCCTGGGCGATCAGGGCGTTGGTGTTGGCCGGGTTGCCGACGACCAGGACCTTGATGTCGTCCGCGGCGTGGTCGTTGATGGCCTTGCCCTGCGGCTTGAAGATGCCGCCGTTGGCGGAGAGCAGGTCGCCGCGCTCCATGCCCTTGGTGCGCGGGCGGGCGCCCACGAGGAGGGCGACGTTGGCGCCGTCGAAGGCCACGTTCGGGTCGTCCGTGATGTCGATGCCCTGCAGGAGCGGGAACGCGCAGTCGTCCAGCTCCATGGCCGTGCCCTCGGCGGCCTTCAGCGCCGGGGTGATCTCCAGGAGGCGCAGCTTGACCGGCACGTCCGCGCCGAGCAGCTGGCCGGAGGCGATGCGGAAGAGCAGGGCGTAACCGATCTGGCCGGCCGCGCCGGTGACGGTGACGTTCACGGGAGTGCGGGTCATGGCGTTCTCCGTATGACAGCTGGCGGTGGGGCGTCCCTGCCCCGGGGGTCCGGATCCCGCGCCCCGGCTCGTGACCGGTGCCGCTGCGATGATCGATCACGGGTACGGATGATCGATCTCTTGGCGTCAAGAGAGATCCAGCGGTCAGGCTATCGCGCCCGTGGGATCCCCGACGTCCGGGCTCATGTGGCCCGTCCCACAGGGCGGCGAAAAAGGCGGCCGCCCGTCCGGGAGAGGTGGAACGGAAACGGCCGCCGGTCGGGGGTACCGACTTTCCGGACTCCCGTGGGGGTACGGTTCGCGTGCCCACGATTCCGGCGGCCATGCCTGCTCACCGCGGTTTCTTTTTTCTTTTTCCGGGTGCCGCCGCCCTACTGCGTGCACCCCGTCCGTCCCGAGGCCAGCGTCGCGCACGCCTTCACCTCGGCCGCGTCCTTCACGGCCACCATCGGCGTGTACGCGATGGTGTCACCGGCGGTGGTGATGTCGCCCTTCTGCTTGACCTTGCCCAGGGTGACCTCGACCCGGTCGCCCTGCGCGGCCCCGGTGATCCGCCCCCATGCCGCACCGCAGGTCTTGCTGTAGCGGACTTCGAGGACGGTCGTGCCGACGGTGGCGCTCTTGGCGGTGGTCACCAGGTCGCCGCTGCACCCCATGCTCTCCGCGTCCTTGCCGGTGCAGCCGGCGCCGGCGCACTTGACGCCGGGGGGCAGGTCGGGGTTGGCGGTGGCGGACGGGGACGGCGACTTGGCCGCGCCCTCGGGCTTCTTGCCGTCGTCGGGGCGGAAGAGGAAGAAGACGGCGGCGATGACGACGAGCACGCCGACGGCGCCCGCGAGGAACATCGTCACC
Source organism: Streptomyces sp. NPDC054794 (assembly GCF_053611585.1). NCBI lineage: Bacteria > Bacillati > Actinomycetota > Actinomycetes > Kitasatosporales > Streptomycetaceae > Streptomyces > Streptomyces sp. NPDC054794. The sequence continues at coordinate 107,792 of NZ_JBSHAQ010000019.1, forward strand.
CGCCGCCCGCCCCCGCCCGCGCCGGCGGCGGAGCCGTCCGGCCGCGGACCCTGCGGAGGCTCGCCGTACGGGCCCGGCGTGCCCGGAGTCCAGCCGGCCCCCGGCGCGGAGGACGGCGCCGCGGGAGCCGCCGAGGACGCCGAAGGCGCCGACGACGCCGGGCCGGAGGCACGGCGGCTCGCCTGTGACGGACCCTCGTACCCGGCCACTTTCCAGGAGTTGGCGCCGCCCGCCGGGGACGCGTTGCCGCCGCCCGCCTGTGACGTGCGGGCCGCCTCCTCCCGGGCGTCGGCGTCGGGTGCCGTCGGCTGGGCCGGAATGGTGGGCGACACGCCCGCGGGACCGGCGATGCCGGGGGTCGCGGTCGTGCTGCCGCCCTTGCGGCTCGACTTGGTCCCGTTGGTCGCGTTGGTGCCGGTGGTGCCAGTGGTGCCGGCCGCCGGCCCGCCGGCGCCCGCCGCGGAACCGCCGAAGTCCCCGAGCGCGGCGCGCGCCTGGGAGATCCGGATCGCTTCCATGGTCATGTCGTGGCGCATCTCCGAACGGCTCCAGGCACGCTCGGCGAGCTCCCACATGGTCGTGAGGTGGATGGGATTGGTGCCGGTGACCTCGGCGAGCGCGACGATCGCGCCCTTGGGCGCGAGGAGCCGGCCGCCCAGGTAACGCTCCCAGGACGTCTTGCTGTAGCCCGTGCGGTCGGCCAGCGCCGCGATGCCCAGACCGCTGCGGTCCACGAGCCGCCGCAGCTGACTCGTGAACTCCTTGACCTGCGGATCGAGTTCATCAGGCAAGGCTTTCCAACGAGGCATTGTCGCCCCCCTCTTTTCCCCCGGTCGGTGCTGTTGTGTTCCCGCGCTGTCCCCGTGTGTGCCGCGCGCGTTGGGCCCTGTACCAGTCCCCGTTCTGGCTACCCACAGGGATGTGCTCCCCGAGGGTCGTAGTTCCCGGGATGGGGGCGCACGGGAGCAGAAGGGCCCATTGGGCATGCACCGTTGCACGCCGACCGCTCCTCGGTCCACCGGACCGTCCCGATTGGACACGTTAGCCCGTTTGTGCGAAGCCCTCCGCGCCCGACCTCGAATCTGTCAACAGATCGGCACAGGGGCTGCATATCCGTGACCTCGCACGTCACAGGGGGGTTCAGGTCACCCCAGGACCACAGCGCCGCCCACCGCGACGAGGAGCAGGACGAGCAGCAGCAGGACCGCGTAGAGCAGTAATCGGCCGGTCGGACGGGACGGGGACCGCTCCTCGGGCCGGTCCCACCACGGCAGGGTGGGGTCGTCCTCGTATTCCTCGTACCCCTCGTCGCCGTCGGGCCGTTCGGTCCCTTCGGGCGGCGTCGCGGGGCGGGGCCAGGCCTGGACGGCCAGTTCCCAGCGGACGGCGTGCCGTTCGGCGTCCGTGTCCTCCAGGCCGGCGACCCGGCACAGGGCGACGACGGCCTGCCGGGGCGGCGGCTGGACGGCGTTGAGATAGCGCTGCCAGGAGGACTTGCTGTACGCGGTGCGCGCGCCCAGTGCGACCAGGCTGAGGCCGGTGCGGTCCTTGAGGATCCGCAGCTGCTCGACGAAGTTCCGTACCTCCGACGGGAGTTCCTGCGGCAGCGGCTGCCAGCCGCCCATCGTGCACCTCCACGGCTCTTGCCCCGCGTCCTGCCTCGCGTTGCCGGCTCTGAGCAGGTGACGATGCCGGACGGCCGATCGGTTCCCGGGTCCGTGACAGGGCGCGGACCCCGTACCGGAACGGTCACCTCCGTGCCACAGCGCGCTGACAGGCGTTGAACGGACTGTCGCCGGTGCAGGAGTGTGGATCGCGGCGGCGGTCCGTCCCCGCTCGGGGGAGAGGGCGGGCCGCCGTCGTGCGCCGGACGCCGGGTCGGACATGTCCGGCCCGGCAGGCTCTAGTTGTTGTCCAGCGTGAAGTGCAGGGTGTCCTTCAGGAACGGGATCTCCAGCCACGGCTTGGGCTGGGCCATCAGGGCCAGCAGGACGATCGCCAGGCCCAGGACGCCGTACGTGACGATGTCGGTGAAGCGGGAGCGCACGGCGAGCATGCCGACGCCGGGCAGCACCCAGCGCAGGACGGCACCGGCGAGCAGCGCCGAGCCGACCACCAGCATCCCGAACCGGAACATGTCGAGCGCGGTCAGCAGCAGACCGATGCCGACCACGGACAGCACGAGCAGCATCGGCCACTGCCGCGCGGGCGCCGGGGCGGCGCCGGAGGCGGCCCGGCCGCCTCCCTCGGGCCGCGCGGTGTCACGGGTGAACAGCGGGAATCGGCGCGTGGTGCGCCGCGGGTGCCCCTCGGCGTCGGGCGCGCTGATCGCGTCACGCACGGTCGGCTCCGCCGGCTCCTCGCGGACGGTCCCCGCGGCCCGGTCCTCACGGACGGTCGACTCCGCCCTCTGCTCGCGCACGCTCGGCTCCGTCCGTTCCTCGCGGGCGGTCGGCTCCGTCCGCTCCTCGCGGGCCGCCGGCTCCGCCTTCTGCTCGCGGACGGTTCCCTCCGACTTCCGCTTGTCCTCAGCCGGCACTGCGCTCCGCCGCCTCGACCACGTTGACGAGCAGCTGCGCGCGGGTCATCGGACCCACGCCGCCCGGGTTCGGGGAGATCCAGCCGGCCACCTCGGCGACACCGGGGTGGACATCGCCGACGATCTTGCCCTCGGCGTTGCGCGAGACGCCGACGTCGAGGACGGCCGCGCCCGGCTTGACGTCCTCGGGCCGGATCAGGTGCGCGGAACCGGCCGCCGCGATGATGATGTCGGCCCGCTTGAGGTGGGCGGACAGGTCGCGGGTGCCCGTGTGGCACTGGGTCACGGTGGCGTTCTCGCTGCGCCGCGTCAGCAGCAGCGGCATCGGACGGCCGATGGTCACGCCGCGGCCGACGACCACGACCTCGGCGCCCTTGATCTCGACGCCGTAGCGGCGCAGCAGGGTGAGCACGCCGTTGGGGGTGCAGGGCAGCGGGGCCGGCTCGTTCAGGACCAGCCGCCCGAGGTTCATCGGGTGCAGACCGTCGGCGTCCTTGTCCGGGTCCATCAGTTCGAGGATGCGGTTCTCGTCGATGCCCTTGGGCAGCGGCAGCTGGACGATGTAGCCGGTGCAGGCCGGGTCCTCGTTCAGCTCGCGGACGACCGCCTCGATCTCCTCCTGCGTCGCGGTGCCCGGCAGCTCGCGCTGGATGGAGGCGATGCCGACCTCCGCGCAGTCGCGGTGCTTGCCGGCTACGTACTTCTGACTGCCGGGGTCGTCCCCGACCAGGATCGTGCCGAGGCCGGGCGTGACGCCCTTCTCCTTCAGCGCCGCCACGCGGGCGGTCAGATCGGACTTGATCGCGGCTGCGGTGGCCTTGCCATCGAGAATCTGGGCGGTCATGCCCCCATCCTCGCGGATGACGGGGGCCTGGTTCCAATCCGGGTCCCGATCATGAGCGCCTCTTGCTCCCCTCATGATCAATGATGTTGCACTTGCACAACACATAGCGAATGCGGCTGGACAAGTAATAGTCGGCTAAAGAACGATGAGCACACAGTGCCGCGGGCAGTACCGGGGGGACGGACCGCATCTGTAGAACTCTCCTCCGAACAGTGCCGCGCGTCGTCCCCGCACTTCAGCGACGGAGGAAAGACCGCCATGAGTTTTGGCGACCCGAACAACCCGTACGGCCCGCCCCAGGGCCAGCAGCCCGGTTACCCGCCTCAGCAGCCGCAGGGCCAGCCCGGTTACGGCTACCCCGCCGCCCCTCCCCCGCAGCAGCCCGGCTACGGCTACCCCGCCGCCCCGCCGGTCCAGCAGTACGGCTACGGCATGCCGATGGAGATGCCGGGCCTGATGAAGACCTCGCGCGTGCTCCTGTTCGTGCTCGCCGGCTTCCAGATCCTGTTCGGTCTCATCGCCGGCATCGCCGTCGGTGCCGCGCAGGACGTCTCCAACGGTGTCGGTTCGGGCGACAGCACGGACACCCTGGCCGGTCTGGGCTTCCTGATCGCGGGTCTGCTGCTGGCCATGGGCGCCCTCTCGATCTTCCTGGGCGTCAAGTTCAAGACCGGCGGCAGCGGTATCCGCATCACCACGATCGTCTACGCGTCGCTGATGATCCTCGGCGGCATCGGCAACATCGTGAACGGCGGGAACGGCTCCAGCACCTTCGGCGGCCTGATCTCCCTGGCCATCGCCGGCATCATCCTCGCCTCGATGGTCAACAGCGCGGCCTCGGCCTGGTTCAACCGTCCGCGGTACTGAGCCGGATCGACCACCGCACGCACTCAGGGCCGTGTCCCACCCCGGTGAAGGGGGGACACGGCCCTGATGCGTTGCCGGTGATCAGTCGCCGGTGATCAGTGGAAGAAGTGCCGCGTGCCCGTGAAGTACATCGTGACGCCCGCCTTCTTCGCGGCCTCCACGACCAGTTCGTCGCGGACCGAGCCGCCCGGCTGGACGACGGCCTTGACGCCGGCCGCGGTCAGGATCTCCAGCCCGTCCGGGAAGGGGAAGAACGCGTCGGAGGCGGCGTACGAGCCCTGGGCGCGCTCGGCGCCGGCCCGCTCGACGGCCAGCTTCGCGGAGTCGACCCGGTTGACCTGGCCCATGCCGACGCCGACCGAGGCGCCGTCCTTGGCGAGCAGGATGGCGTTGGACTTCACGGCCCGGCAGGCCTTCCAGGCGAAGGCGAGTTCGGCCAGCTCCGCGGCGGACAGCGCCTCGCCGGTCGCCAGCGTCCAGTTGGCCGGGTCGTCGCCGTCGGCCTGCAGCCGGTCGGTCTCCTGGAGCAGCACGCCGCCGTCGACGGCCTTGACCTCGACCGGGTTGGCGGGGGCGCCGGCGGCCTTGAGGACCCGGATGTTCTTCTTCTTGGCGAGGGCCTCCACGGCCCCCTCCTCGTAGTCGGGCGCGACGATGACCTCGGTGAAGATCTCGGCGACCTGCTCGGCCATCTCCTTCGACACCGGGCGGTTGACCGCGATCACGCCGCCGAACGCGGACAGCGGGTCGCAGGCGTGGGCCTTGCGGTGCGCCTCGGCGACGTCCGCGCCGACCGCGATGCCGCAGGGGTTGGCGTGCTTGATGATCGCGACGCACGGCTCGTCGTGGTCGTACGCGGCACGGCGCGCGGCGTCCGTGTCCGTGTAGTTGTTGTACGACATCTCCTTGCCGTGCAGCTGCTCGGCCTGGGCGAGGCCGGTGCCGCTGCCGTCGACGTAGAGCGCGGCGGGCTGGTGCGGGTTCTCGCCGTAGCGCAGGGTGTTCTCGCGCTCCCAGGTGGCGCCGAGGAAGTCGGGGAACGGCGACTCGTCGACGGGCGCGTACGAGGAGGCGAACCAGGAGGCGACCGCCACGTCGTACGACGCCGTGTGCTGGAAGGCCTCGGCGGCGAGCCGCTTGCGGGTGGCCAGGTCGAAGCCGCCGTCCTTGACCGCGGCGAGGACGTCGGCGTACCGGGCGGGGCTGGTGACGACGGCCACGGACGGGTGGTTCTTGGCGGCGGCGCGGACCATCGACGGGCCGCCGATGTCGATCTGTTCGACGCACTCGTCGGGGGATGCGCCGGAGGCGACGGTCTCGCGGAACGGGTAGAGGTTGACCACGACGAGGTCGAACGGCTCGACACCGAGCTCGGCCAGCTGCCGCTGGTGGTCCTCCAGGCGCAGGTCGGCGAGGATGCCCGCGTGCACCTTCGGGTGCAGGGTCTTGACCCGGCCGTCCAGGCACTCGGGGAAGCCGGTGAGCTCCTCGACCTTGGTGACGGGGACGCCGGCGGCGGCGATGCGGGAGGCGGTGGAGCCGGTGGAGACGAGTTCGACACCGGCCTCGTGCAGCCCGCGGGCGAGCTCTTCGAGCCCGGTCTTGTCGTAGACGCTGACGAGCGCGCGCCGGATGGGCCGCTTGTTGCTCTCGGCGGTGGCGGTCACTGGATAACTACCTTTCGTCCCTCAATGCGATAGCCGTTGCGGGCGATCCGCCCCACGACCTCGACGAGCAGCCTTCGCTCGACTTCCTTGATGCGCTCGTGCAGAGCGCTCTCGTCGTCCTCGTCCCGGACCTCCACCACGCCCTGAGCGATGATCGGCCCGGTGTCGACGCCGTCGTCGACGAAGTGGACGGTGCAGCCGGTGACCTTGACGCCGTACGCGAGCGCGTCCCGCGCGCCGTGGGTCCCGGGAAAACTGGGGAGGAGGGCGGGATGCGTGTTGACGAGCCGCCCGCCGAACCGCGCGAGGAACTCCTTCCCCACGATCTTCATGAACCCGGCGGACACGACGAGGTCGGGCTCGTAGGAGGAGACGGCCTCGGTGAGGGCGAGGTCCCACTCCTGACGTGTCCCGTAGTCCTTGACCTTCCGCACGAAGGTCGGCAGCCCGGCGCGCTCGGCCCGCGCGAGCCCCTCGATGCCCTCGCGGTCGGCACCGACGGCGACGATCTCGGCGCCGTACGCCTCGGCTCCGGCGCGGGCGATCTCGTCGAGGAGCGCCTGCAGATTGGTGCCTGATCCGGAGACCAGCACGACGAGGCGCTTGGCCACGGGCTTGGCGGCCACAGTGGGGCCCTTTCTCGGGGGAGCGTTGTACGGCGGCCGGACTCGTACAACTCTTGTACATTCGTACGAGTGCTTCGCGCCCCGGGATACGGGGAAGTCTACGAAGCGGTCGACCGTCAGCAACGATACCGGCACTCCGAGCGGCCCCCACGGGACGGGGGCGTGGCCGGAAGGTAGCGTCTGGGAGGGAGCGGGCTCGGGAACGCGGTCGCCGTGCGGCGCGTTCACCCATCGACAGCTCACACCAGACAGGTCGTACCAGCCGTATTCATCTAGGGGAAGACGCTCACTTGATGCCGGACCGCAGCCTGCGACTTCTCACGTTCCCCCCGCCGTCGGCGCAGGGAGGGGAGCGCGGCGGCCTGCTGCTCCGGGAGCGGCCGGCCTCGCCGCCGGACGCGCCCTCGGGCCGGCAGGGCGGCGAGGAGCAGGCCGGAGCGCGGCAGGACGACAACCCGTTCGCGCCGCCCCCGGAGGGCACGCCGGACCAGCCGTGGCAGCCCCGGCGCCCGGCGGGCGGTCGGGACAGTTCCTCGGGTCAGTCCGGTTCCCCGGACCCCTCAGGTCACGGTCCTTCGGGCGGGAACCACTCCCCCTGGGGCAATCAGTGGAGCGACCGCCAGCCGGGCCGCTCCTCCGGCGGGTTCGGCGAGCGTCCCGGCGGCGGTCCCGGCGGCCCCGAGGGACAGGGCGGCGGCCCCGGCCCCGATATGCGCTGGGACCCCACGGACCCGGTCCAGCGCCGCGCCCGCTACGCGCTGCTGAGCGGCATGTGGGCCTTCTTCTTCGCCCTCTTCAGCTGGCCGTACGTGGCGCTGCTGCTCGGCGCCCTGGCCGTCTACTGGGGCGTCAGCGCGCTGCGCGCCAAGCCCCGTACGCCCGACCCCGACACCCCCGCCGCCGCCGAGCGGACCGGGCGCCCGCAGACCACGGCGGCCGTCAGCGGCATCGTCACCGCGTGCCTGGCCCTGGCCCTGGTCGCCGCGACCTTCACGGCCCAGCTGGTCTACCGCGACTACTACACGTGCGTGAACGACGCCCTGACCAACCAGGCGAAGCAGTCCTGCAAGCAGCTGCTGCCGCAGGAGCTGCGGGGCGTGCTGGGCGTCAACGGCTGAGCTACGGCCGACGGCACCCGGCGGGGCGGGGGAAAAGGCGCGGGCATCACAGCTCCGCAGGGGGCTCCGGAGTGTCCGGGGGTTCCAGAAAGTCCGGGAGTGCCGAGAAGTCCGGGTGCTCCGGGAGTGCCGGGAAGTCCGGGAAGTCCGGGAGTGCCGGACTGTCCAAGAGTTCCGGGGCGTCCGCGGGGCGCGGCGAGTCCGGGGCGTCCGTGGCATCCAGCGGTTCCGGTGGGATCGAGGCCTTCTTGAGGGCCGCCCAGCGCGCCTCGCGGGCGGCCTCGTCGTGCCAGGGAAACCCGGCCGGTTCGTCGGCGGGAAGAACGTCGTACGCGTCGAGGGCCTCGTCGGAGCCGTACGCCACGTAGGCCGCCGCCGATGCCGGCGCGGGCGTGGGGGCCGCTTCCGTGCCCCCGGACCGGTCGCCGGTCGAGCGGCTCCCCGTCGACGGCGCGGGCACGTCCGTCCCGGGCTTCCGGACCCCCGGGTCCACCTTCCGTCTCCGCCCGCGCAGCCGCCATGCCCGCACCAGCAGGGCCACCGGTACGCCCACCACGGTGATCCAGACCCCGGTCGCTGCGCCCGTCCACCACCACACGGGTCCGAAGCGCGCGAGCGTGGCCACCCCGAGCGGGCCGCCCGCCAGTTCGGCGAGCACCGCCAGCAGGACCGCGCACACCGCCGCCGCCAGCACGACCACTCCGGCGGTGCGCCGCGCCGTCCAGCGCGGCCGCCCCCCGCCCGCCGTCAGCCAGGCGACCGTCATCCCCGCGGTCACCGGCACCACCCCGGCCTCCCAGTTCAGCGGACCGCCGCTGCCCGCGTCCGGCACCGCCGCCAGCAGCGGGAACGGCGGCAGCAGCGGCGCGGGATCCGAGCCGAGCGGGTACACCAGGTGCCCGGCGCCGAGCACGAAGCCGGGCCCGAGGGCGTAGGACGCCGACCACACGGCCGCGTTCGGCACCAGGGCCGCGCACAGCAGCAGCACGGCGACCCGCCCCGTCCAGCCCTCCGTCAGCTGGAGCAACGAGGCGCGCGCCGCCCCGCCGTGTCCCACCAGCGACACCCCCAGCAGCAGGGCCCCGCCCCCGCAGAGCACCGCCGCCCCGGCACCGGCCGCCCGCACGGCCGTACCGAGACGTGTCCGGCCGTCCGTCTCGAGGTGCGGCCGGCGCAGCCTCCTGGGCAGCAGCGCCGACACTCCGGACAGCGGCTCGCGCGGGCGGCCGTACGCCGTCCACACCCCGGCCCCGGCCGCCCCGGCGGCGAGGAGCGGGAGACACACCGCCACCCAGGTCCAGTCGGGCCGCAGTTCACCGCCGGAGGTGTAGAGCGTGACGCCGGCGCCGACGCCGAGGTAGCCGAGGACGACGCCCGCCCATGCCGTCCACGCGCCGATCGGTGGCGGACCGTCGGCGTCGGCGGGCGCGTCCACCGCGTCCCGCGCCGCCCGGTACAGCAGCACGACCGGCACCGCCAGGAGCAGCAGCGGGGTGATGCCGAGGGGCGCGGGGACGCCGGAGAGCGTGTCGGTGCGCATCAGCTCCACCCCGTGCGCCAGCAGCCACAGCGCACCGGCGACGTGCAGCGCGTTGCCCGGCCCGCTGTCGGGATACGGCGAGCTGATCCACATCACCATCACGAGGACGGCGAACGAGCCGAGCCCGAGCCCTGCGGCGAGTACGCCGCTCACGAGGCTGGCGCCCAGTCCTGGCGAGCGGTCGCGCAGCCGGTTGAGCAAGGGGGCCGGCGACGGTCGGCGAACGGTCATCGGGATCACGATGGCCATGCTCCCAACGACACGCGCTTTCCGGGCGTAACAGGCAAACCCCCGATGTGTCGCTCAATATATGTTTATGTTCTTTTTCGTCCAAAGGGGTGCCCTGTGAAACAGAGCAACGAGGCCGCACAGGGGGAACTGACGCCCGCTCAAGCCTTCGACGCCCTGTACGCGTTCTGCGCCCCCGCCCTCGTGCGGCAGACGTATCTGCTCACCGGGCGGCGCGAGCTGGCGCGCGAGTCCGTGGAGCGCGCCTTCCAACAGGCCTGGCAGCATTGGCCGGAGGTGGCCCGGGACCGCGACCCGGCGGGCTGGGTGCGGGCGACGGCGTACGACTGCGCGCTCTCCCCCTGGCACCGCTTCCGCCTGCGCAACCCGGAGCCCGACCCGCCCCCCGCCGACACCGCCGACCGCGCGCTGCTGAACGCGCTCCTGAAACTCCCGCCGTCCTACCGCCGCACCCTCGTGCTGTACGACGGTGTCGGCCTCGGTCTGCCGGAGACGGCCGCGGAGACCGAGGCGAGCACTCCGGCGGCGGCCAGCCGCCTGACCCACGCGCGCGCCGCGGTGGCCGCCGGCGTGCCCGAGCTCGCCGACCCGGCCGCACTCCACCGGCGGCTCGCCGAACTGGCCTCCACCGAGCGTCTGCAGGTCACGAAACCGACCATGGTCCGCACCTGCGGCGAGCGCAGGACCCGCTTCTGGACCCGGGCCGCCATCGCCTTCACGATCGCCATCATCGGCTCCACGGCCCTGACCCTGCGCACCGCGCCCACCCGCTACGAGCCCCCGCTCGCGCCGCCGCAAGCGGTGCGGGGCGTACCCCCGAAAGCCGCCCTCGGCCCGCTGTCGCACGCGGAGCTGGACCTGCGCGCGAAGCTGCGGAAGGAGGCGGGCCATGGCCCGGAGAGGCTGATGCCGGACATCCGGTGAGCCGCCCCGGCCATGCGGAAGGGCCCGCACCCCCCGTGAGGGTGCGGGCTCTTGCGTGCCTGATCCGGCGTCAGCCGTGCAGGATCTCCCGGGCCAGCTTGGCCGTCTCGGTCGGCGTCTTGCCGACCTTGACGCCCGCGGCCTCCAGGGCCTCCTTCTTCGCCTGGGCGGTGCCCGACGAACCGGAGACGATGGCGCCCGCGTGGCCCATGGTCTTGCCCTCGGGGGCGGTGAAGCCCGCGACGTAGCCGACGACCGGCTTGGTCACGTTCTCCTTGATGAAGGCCGCGGCCCGCTCCTCGGCGTCGCCGCCGATCTCGCCGATCATGACGATCAGGTCGGTGTCGGGGTCGTCCTGGAAGGCGGCCAGGGCGTCGATGTGCGTGGTGCCGATGATCGGGTCGCCACCGATGCCGACGGCCGTGGAGAAGCCGATGTCACGGAGCTCGTACATCATCTGGTACGTCAGCGTGCCGGACTTCGAGACCAGGCCGATGCGGCCCGGCTTCGTGATGTCGCCCGGGATGATGCCGACGTTCGACTGGCCCGGGGTGATGATGCCGGGGCAGTTCGGGCCGATGACGCGGGTCTTGTTGCCCTTCTTGCCGGCGTACGCCCAGGCGGCGGCCGTGTCGTGCACGGCGATGCCCTCGGTGATCACGACGGCCAGCGGGATCTCGGCGTCGATGGCCTCGACGACCGCGTCCTTGGTGAACTTCTCCGGCACGAAGATGACGGAGACGTTGGCGCCGGTGGCCTCGATGGCCTCCTTGACGGTACCGAAGACCGGTACCTCCGTGCCGTCGAAGTCGACCTTCTGACCGGCCTTGCGCGGGTTCACGCCGCCCACGACGTTGGTGCCGTCACCGAGCATGAGCTTGGTGTGCTTCATGCCCGTGGCGCCGGTCATGCCCTGGACGATGACCTTGCTGTCCTTGTTGAGCCAGATAGCCATGGTGTGTTGTGTCCTCGTCCTGAGTGCTTACTTGGCGGCGTGGGCCAGCTCAGCGGCCTTGTCGGCCGCGCCGTCCATGGTGTCGACGCGCTGCACCAGCGGGTGGGCGGCGTCGGTGAGGATCTTGCGGCCGAGCTCGGCGTTGTTGCCGTCGAGACGGACGACGAGCGGCTTGGTGACTTCCTCGCCGCGGTCCTCCAGGAGCTTCAGTGCCTGCACGATGCCGTTGGCGACCTCGTCGCAGGCGGTGATGCCACCGAAGACGTTGACGAACACGGACTTGACGTCCGGGTCGCCGAGGATGATCTCCAGGCCGTTCGCCATGACCTGGGCGGAGGCGCCACCGCCGATGTCCAGGAAGTTGGCGGGCTTGACGTTGCCGTGGTTCTCACCGGCGTACGCGACGACGTCCAGGGTGCTCATGACGAGACCGGCGCCGTTGCCGATGATGCCGACCTCGCCCTCCAGCTTGACGTAGTTGAGGCCCTTCTCCTTGGCGGCGGCCTCCAGCGGGTTGGCCGCTGCCTTGTCGTGCAGCTCGTCCCAGTCGTGACGGAACTCGGCGTTGTCGTCGAGCGACACCTTGCCGTCCAGGGCGAGGACCTCGCCGGAGGCGACCTTCGCCAGCGGGTTGACCTCGACGAGGAGGGCGTCCGACTTGATGAAGGTGTCCCACAGCTTGACGAGGACGTTCGCGACCTGGTCGGCGACCTCGGCCGGGAACTTGGCGGCCGCGACGATCTCGCGGGCCTTGGCCTCGTCGACACCGTCGATGGGGTTGATCGGCGTCTGGGCGACGGCGTCCGGACGGGTGGCCGCCACCTCCTCGATCTCCATGCCGCCCTCGACGGAGGCGATGGAGAGGAAGGTGCGGTTGGCACGGTCGAGGAGGAAGGAGACGTAGTACTCCTCGACGATCTCCGGGGCGGTCTCGGCGATCATGACCTTGTGGACCGTGTGGCCCTTGATGTCCATGCCGAGAATGTCCGTCGCCCGGGCGACGGCCTCGTCCGCGGAGGCGGCCAGCTTGACGCCACCGGCCTTACCGCGACCACCGACCTTCACCTGCGCCTTGACGACAGACTTGCCGCCCAGCCGCTCGGTGATCGCGCGCGCCGCCTCAGGCGTATCGATGACTTCACCGGCCAGCACCGGTACATCGTGCTTGGCGAAGAGGTCCCTCGCCTGGTACTCGAACAGGTCCACGCGCTTCCGTCCCTATCAGTGATCTCGCGGTTCGTTGGATGCGTGGGCGTGCCGCGAAGGGCAACGTGACGTCCGCTGTGTCACAAGGGAAGCGCACACGGTGTCCGAGCGCGCGGCATGTCCGTCTCGCAGGTTATCGCCGCTTGCCGGGGGTCCCTAAATCGAGGGTCACACCTGAGCGGTGATACCTGTCACATGATGCCGGGTTCTCTGGCACGGCGTGCCGCGAAGGTGAGGCCTCACCGGGCTGGGGTTGACCCGGTGAGGCCTCTGGTTTGGCCCCGAACGGGGCCGGGGCGGCTGATCCCCACCCCAATGGGGACCAGCTCACCCGGACCGTGGGGTGTCGGCCGGACGGTCCGACGGCATTCGGCCGTCCGGTGTCCTCCGCCCCACGGAGTCGGTCGCGACGGGTCACTCAGACGCGGTAGGTCTGCCCGTCGTGCGCCGTGTACGTGTACGGGGCGTGCGCGGACGTCGCGTCCCGGACGTGGCCCGGGGCCACCGACTCGGCGACGCCGGCCACACCGGTGACCGCGTGCCCCGCGAGCGGGGCGGCGGTGGCGCGGACGGTCCCGGTCAGGTCCCGCGCGAAGGGCGCGGCCTGCCCGGCGACGCCCTGGGCGAACGGGGCGGCCTCGCCGGCCACACCGCCCGCGAACGGGGCGACGTCACCCGTCACGCCGTACGCCAGGCCGGTGGTTCCGTCGGCCACCGGCCGCACGGTCCGCACGGCCGTGTCCACGACCGGCCGGACCGCACCGGTGACCCCGTCGGCGAATGGCGGCACCTCGCCCGCCACGCCCTGCGCGAAGACCCCCGCCTGCCCGGTCACACCGTGCGCGAGCGGCGGTACGGCGCCGACGACACCGCCCGCGAAGGGCCGCACGTCCCCGCCCACGCCGTACGCGAGCGTGCCCGCGTCCGCCACGGCCTGCCCGGCGACCGGCACGACCCCGTGCACGGCGACACCGGCGACGGGCGGCAGTACGGCTCCCGTGGCGTCGTGCGCGACCTGCCCGGCCAGCCCGGTGGCGTAGGGCGGCACGTCCGCGACGACGCCGCCCGCGACCGGCTGGACGTCAAGGACGGCGCCCGTGGCGACGCCCCGCACGCCGGTGGCCGCGCGGCCGGCGACGACCGTGACGCCGTCCACCGCGTCGGTCGCGGTGGGCGCGACACCCGCCACCGCGTGCTGGGCGGCGGGCGCCACGCCCGCCACCGTCCGGTCGGCGACCGGCACCGCTCCGTGCACGGCGGCCGTGGCCACCGGCGGGACGGCCGCTGCGGCCGTCTCGTCGACCACCGGGGTGACGGTGCCGGGAACGGCCGCCACGGTGCCGACGGCCCGCTGCCGGACTCCGTCGACGGTGCCGGTGATGTGGCCGGGGACCGAGGCGACGGAGGCCTGGGCGGCGGCCGTCACGTGCCCGGCCCCGGCCCGGGCGGTGTCCGTCGCGCCCTGCGCGCCGGCGGCGGTGCGGCCCGCGCCGGCGACCGTCTGCCGGGCGGTCGTCCGGACGGCGCCGTCGACGCCCTGGGCGCGGGAGCGGGCGGACGCCTGGGTGGACTGGAGCCTGGTCTGGGCGGCGGCCAGGGCCTCCTCCACTTCGGGGGCGAAGGCGGAGAGCGGGCCGAAGAGGTAGTCGATCTCGCCCTGCGGGGTGGTCGCGTCGGAGGCGGTGCCGGTCGCCTTGGCGGTGGCCCGGTAGGTCAGATGGGTGACCCCCGCGTGCGCGGCGCGGGCCGCGTGGGCGCCCTTGATGGCCTGGGCACCCCGGACCTGCGTCTTCGCGGCGGCCGGGACCTCGGCGTCGGCGGAGCGGCGGGCACGGTCGGCGGTGCTGGTGGCTGTGCCGGTGGCGGCTCCGGCCGTCCGGTGGGCCTTGGCCGGCGTGCCCAGGGTGTCGGAGGCGGCGGACGTGGCCCGGTGGGCGGTGTCCGAGACGGTCGCGGTCGCGTCGCCGGTGATGCCGGAGACGGTGTCCCGCACCTCGGTCACGAGACCGTCGACCGTGCCGGTGACCGAACCGACCGTGCCCGTACCGGTGGCGTCGGCGGCCGTGTCCGGGACGGTCGCGGTCGGGTCCGCCACGGACAGGGAGGAGGCGGGCAGTTCGTCGGCGTTGGCCGCGGCCGAGCCGAGCGCCCACGCGCCGGTGACACCGGCGGCTATGACGATGGAGCGGCGGATGTTCTTGTTCATGCGTGCGTCAGATCCTTCGGATTCCGCGACGCCGGAGCCGTGTGGGCTGCCAGGGCGTCGGAAGCGCGACTGGGGACTTGGCCGTCCGGGGGTTCGAACCGGGGGAACCACGGGTTCGAAGGGGGGCCCGGACGGTCGGGCAGACCTGTTCCGCCCCCGCACGACAGGTCTGTGGCGGGGAGGAGGCCGTGGGTCCCTAGCCGGGGAAGACGGGGATGTCCCGGTGCCTGTCGCGGGTCCCGGCCGCGTCGACGCACGCGGCGGCACCGGGCACGAGCCGCAGCGGCGCCCGGCAGTTCAGCGTGACGGCATACACGTCACCGTGCCGCGAACCCCCGCCGTCCACCGCCGCCTTGCCCGGCGCGCCGTCCAGGTCACCGGTGGGCGCGGGGTAGGTCGGGGCGTCGGCGAAGTGCGCGGCGCCCCGCGCGTCGGTGTGTGCCGCCGGTCGCGGTGCGGGGGCGAGGGCGGTGCGGGTGAGGTCCGGTCCGTACGTTCCGGTCGTCGTCGCGGGTCGCGCCGTACGGGCCTTCGCTCCCGGGGTGCCTTTCGTGGCCGACGCCCGCGGTGCGCCGGGCCACTCGGTCCCGGGTGCCGCGGTGACCGGCGCAGGCAGCAACCGGCCCGGCAGGTCGGACAGTCCGGGGACGTCGGGCAGCGCGGGCACCGGCAGCGCGGGCGACGCGGGCAGCGACGGAAGCCTCGTCTCGGCCTGGTCGATGTCCTGGGCCACCGTCCCGACCAGGTGCCCGGCCGGGCGTACGACGCGGTGGGTGATGGTTCGGACGACGTGCCGGGTCACGGGAGTCACCACTCGGTGATCGGCGTGCTCGGCGTGATCGGCGCGCTCGACGGGAGCCGCGTGATCGGCGTGCTCGACGGGAGCGGTGACCACTCCGTCGACGACGCCGCGCACCGCGTTCCCGGCCGACGGCCCGGACAGGGCCGAGGTCACCGAGGGTGTCCCCTCCGCCGCCTGCGCCTGCTCCCCGGCGAGGACACCGAGCGCGAACAGACCGCCCACCAGCAGCGCCAGGTGCAGCGCACGCCGTCCGGCCGCTGTGCGCAGAACGCGCAGAGCGGTACCGGGCAGGGCTGCTGTCCAGGTCAAGAGGGGGTGGGTCCTCCCGTGCGGCGGAACAAGTGGCGAGGGGGCACGACGCGGGTGCCATCGATCCTTGCACGGCACGCCCGCGGTTGCGCAAGCCCCCCGTTACCGATGGGTAGTCATGTCCCTTTTACCGACCGGCGTCACGTGGTGTCCGGTATCGGAAGCGGGCGCTTCTCGATCGCCGCCGCCATCACGTCCGAGAACAGATCGGGCGTACAGGCGAAGGCGGGCGCTCCCAGGGCGGCGAGCGCGGCCGCGTGTTCACGGTCGTAGGCGGGCGCGCCCTCGTCCGACAGCGCGAGCAGCGCCACGAACTGCACCCCCGACGCCTTCATCGCCGCCACCCGCTTCAGCATCTCGTCCCGTATGCCTCCCTCGTAGAGGTCGCTGATGAGCACCACCACCGTCTCGGCGGGCCGGGTGATCTGCGACTGGCAGTAGGCGAGCGCCCGGTTGATGTCCGTACCGCCGCCGAGCTGCGTCCCGAACAGCACGTCGACGGGGTCGTCGAGCTGGTCCGTGAGGTCGACGACCGCGGTGTCGAAGACCACGAGCCGGGTGTTGATGGACCGCATCGACGCGAGCACCGCCCCGAACACGGACGCGTAGACCACCGAGGCCGCCATCGACCCGGACTGGTCGATGCACAGGACGACTTCCTTCTTCACGGACTGCGCGGCGCGCCCGTACCCGATGAGCCGCTCCGGCACGATCGTGCGGTACTCGGGCAGGTAGTGCTTGAGGTTGGCCGCGATCGTGCGGTTCCAGTCGATGTCGTGGTGGCGCGGGCGGTTGATCCGGGCGCTGCGGTCGAGGGCGCCGGTGAGGGTGGCCCGGGTGCGGGTGGCGAGCTTCTTCTCCAGGTCCTCGACGACCTTGCGCACGACCGCCCGTGCCGTTTCCTTCGTGGTCTCCGGCATCGCCTTGTTGAGCGAGAGCAGCGTGCCGACGAGGTGCACGTCGGCCTCCACCGCCTCCAGCATCTCCGGCTCCAGGAGCAGGGAGGCCAGGCCGAGCCGGTCGATGGCGTCGCGCTGCATGACCTGGACGACGGAGGAGGGGAAATAGGTCCGGATGTCCCCGAGCCAGCGCGCCACGGACGGCGCCGAGGCCCCGAGCCCCGCCGAACGGTCCCGCCCCGTCTGCGGCCGGTCCCCTTTCCCGTACAGCGAGGTGAGCGCCCCGTCCATCGCCGCGTCCCGCCCGCTCAGGGCGCAGCCGGTGCCGTCGGCGGACTCGCCCCCGAGCACCAGCCGCCAGCGCCGCAGCCGCTCCTGGGCGGGGTCACCGAACCCGGACGGTTCGGTCCCGATCGTCATGTGCCCACCCCCACGAGGCCGTTGTCGTCCGTCTTGTCGGCCGTCTTGTCGGCCGTCTTGTCGTCTGTCTTGTCGGTGCTCTTGTCGGTGCTCTTGTCCGCGGTCCTGTCGGCGGTCCTGTCCTCCTCGGCGTCCAGGCCGAGCAGCAGCCGCAGCACCGGCAGCACGGCGTCCGCGCGCCCGGTGTCCGGCTCCGGGTCGAAGCCGGGCAGGCCGGGCCCCCGCCCCTGCGGGGCACTCCCCCGCTGCCCGGGGCCCCGTCGCACCAACTCGCCCAGGGTTCTGCGCACACCCGGCTCGTACGCCGAGAACGTGCGCCGCAGCAGCGGCAGTACGTCCGTGAACGCCTCCGCCGGCACCCCGGTGAGCCAGACGTCGACCAGGCCGAGCAGCCGCTCGTCGTGCACGAGCAGCATCCCGCCGCCGGATCCGCCGCCCACGAACCCCTCGATCCAGGCCGCCCCGTCCGCCGGTGCCGTCCCCGGCGACAGCACGAGCCCCATCAGCCGGGCCGCCTCGTCCTGCGCCAACTCACCCTCGTCCAGCAGCAGTCGCACGGCCCGCCCGCGAATCACACCGGGCACGGTGTCCCGCCGGGACAGGGTGCCGAGGACGGAGCGCCAGCGGGTGCGCAGGTCGCCGTGGCCGACGGTGGCCGCCTCCCCCAGCAGCCCTACCGCCCCGTGCACCTCGTCCACATGGCCTCGCATCTCCTCGGCCGCGTCCGCGTCGAGGGCGGTGCAGGCCGGGGGCAGGCCGACGAAGACGCGTTCGGCGAGACCCGCGGCGACCTCGGCCAGGGCCCCGGTGTCGGTGCCGCGCACGTCGCCGTAGCGCAGGGAGCGGACCAGGGCGGGCAGGGCCTCGGCGAGCCGGCCGACGTCCGTGTCGAGGGCCGCCCGGTCGGCGAGCGTCCGCATCACCACGGGCAGCGCGTCCGGCAGTTCGGCGAGCAGACAGCGCTCGGCGAGCGCGGTGACGTCGGCGAGGGACTGCGCGGCCGTGGCGTCCGCCTCGGCCCTGGCGGTGGCGGCGGCCACCACTGTCGTGCCCCACACCCCGGCCTCGGCGACCCGCACCGACAGCTCCGGCTCCCAGCGCAGCCGCCAGGTCTCCCGGAACGTGCCCGTGCTGCCCCGCGACTCGGCGGGCTCGCCCCAGGCGATGCCCAGCAGCCGCAGCCGGTGGAGCAGTCTGCTGCGCCCGGCGTCGGTCTCCTTGCGCAGGTCGAGCTCCAGCTCCCGCTCCAGCGCCTCCGGTTTGAGCCGCAACCGGCGCTGCGCCAGGGTGAGGTCGCGCTGCAACGGCACGGCGGGCGCCGTCTCGGGCACCTCGCCCAGCACGTCGCCGACCACGAGCCGGTCGTGCACCAGCGCCAGCGGCACGTCGGAGCCGTCGCACATCACCGCCCGCACGGCGTCGGTCGTCTCGGTCAGGCCGGGCAGCGGGCGGCCGCGCATCGCGGCGAGCGTCTCCGCCAGCCGCACCGCCTCGATGACATGCGCGGAGGAGACGATCCGGTCCTCCTCGCGCAGCAGCCCGGCCACTTTGGTCAGCCACCGCTCGACCGGCCGGTCCGGGGCGCCGAACAGATGCCCGTACCAGCCCGGCGAGTCGATGCCCGCCCCGTACCCACTGAGTCGCGCGAGCCTGCGGTGCGTCCACGGCACCCACGTCATGTCCACCTTGGCCTTGGGCAGCCCCTTCAGCAGCGCCCGGTCGGCGGACACGGCGGCCTTCTGCCGCAGCGCCGGCACGTGCCACGCCCCGCAGACCACGGCCGTGGCGTCCCCGAACTCACGCTGCGCCGCCCGCAGTTGCAGCCGCATGTACGCCTCGCGCACGAGATCCCGGTCGTGCCCGCCCACGCCGTACGTCTCGCGCAGCGCCCCCATGGCCTCCTCCAAGGCGACGAAGGGCGCGAAGGCGTCCCGCGGGCCCGGACCCCGGTGCTCGACCACGTCCTCCCACCAGCGTTCGGGATCGTCGTAACCGGCGGTCTCGGCGAGCACGGCCAGCGGATCGACACGGACGTCGGGCAGGGGGGCGGGCGCAGGTGCTCCAGTGCCCGCGGCCCCGGCGTCGGCCCCGGCCCCCGGGCCAGCCCCTGCCTCGGCCTCGTTCTCAGCCCCGGCCGGAGTCTCCTCCTCCCTCCCCCACGCCAGCGTGTGCGTGGCCGGCAGGTCGATGAAGCGGGCCGGGACCCCGTGTTCGAGGGCCCAGCGGATGGCCACCCACTCGGGAGAGAACTCGGCCAGCGGCCAGAACGCGGAACGGCCGGGCTCGTCCACGGCGTGGGCGAGGAGCGCCACCGGGGGCCGCATGCCCTCGTCGGCGGCCAGCGGGATCAGGGCGTCGGCCTCGGGCGGGCCCTCGACGAGGACCACCGCAGGCCGGGCCGCGTCCAGTGCGGCCCGCACCGCCCGCGCGGACCCCGGGCCGTGGTGGCGCACCCCGAGCAGCAACGGCCCGGAGTCGAAGGCCCCCTCCTCGGCCGCGCTCCCATAGGAGGAGTCGTTCACGCGCTCACCTCCCGGCAGGCGCGGTAGAAGTCCTTCCAGCCGTCCCGCTCGCGGACGACCGTCTCCAGGTACTCCTGCCAGATCACGCGGTCGGCCGCCGGGTCGCGCACCACGGCACCCAGGATGCCCGCGGCGATGTCGCCCGGCCGCAGCACGCCGTCGCCGAAGTGGGCGGCCAGCGCGAGTCCGTTGGTCACGACGGAGATCGCCTCGGCCGTGGACAGCGTGCCGCTGGGCGACTTCAGCTTCGTACGCCCGTCGCCCGTGACGCCGTCGCGCAGCTCGCGGAAGACGGTCACGACGCGGCGGATCTCGTCGATGCCGTCGGGCGCGGCCGGCAGGTCCAGGGAGCGGCCGATCTGATCGACGCGCCGCGAGACGATCTCGACCTCGGCGTCGGGGCTCTCCGGCAGCGGCAGCACCACCGTGTTGAAGCGGCGGCGCAGGGCGCTGGACAGGTCGTTGACCCCACGGTCTCGGTCGTTGGCCGTGGCGATGAGATTGAAGCCGCGGACCGCCTGCACCTCCTGCCCGAGCTCCGGAATCGGCAGCGTCTTCTCGGACAGGATCGTGATCAGCGTGTCCTGCACATCGGCCGGGATACGGGTGAGCTCCTCCACCCGGGCCGTCATGCCCTCGGCCATGGCCCGCATGACGGGGCTGGGCACGAGGGCGTCGCGGCTGGGGCCGTGCGCGAGCAGTTGCGCGTAGTTCCAGCCGTACCGGATCGCCTCCTCCGGTGTGCCCGCCGTGCCCTGCACCAGCAGGGTCGAGTCGCCGCTGACGGCGGCCGCCAGGTGCTCCGACACCCAGGTCTTGGCCGTGCCGGGCACGCCGAGCAGGAGCAGCGCGCGGTCGGTGGCGAGCGTGGTGACGGCGACCTCGACGATGCGGCGCGGGCCCACGTACTTCGGTGTGATCACCGTGCCGTCCGGCAGCGTGCCGCCGAGCAGATACGTGGCCACCGCCCATGGCGACAGCTTCCAGCGGGCCGGGCGCGGACGGTCGTCCTGCGCGGCCAGCGCGGCGAGTTCGGCGGCGAAGGCGTCCTCGGCGTGCGGCCGCAGCGCGTCGGCCGCACCGGTTCCACCCGTTGCACCAGTTGCTTCGCCTGCCGCGGCTGCTGCGGCTGCTTTTTCGGTGGTCGTTTCCACGGACACAGACATGGCTGAGGCCCCCTCCAGCTCGGCCGGTTCGGTCTGGCATCCACCGTGCACCACGCCACTGACAATGCGCGCGGACCTGCGCAAACGCGCTCGTCAGGCCGATTGTCAGTGGCGGGATCTACCTTCGATGGCATGACTCAGCAGGGGGTGCGCTGGAGTGCGGACCAGGTGCTGGCACTGGCGCCTGACGCCGCCTCACGCAAAGCGGGAAGCAAACTCGCCGCGGCGGGGCCGTGGTCGGAGGCGGGGAGTTCTGACGAGGGGACGGTGTGGGGCCTGTGCAAGGGCAGTGGCAGCAAGCCGTATCAGACGGTCGTCGACATCGCGGACGCGGCCGGGCCCGCGTACAAGTGCACGTGTCCGAGCCGCAAGTTTCCGTGCAAGCACGCGCTCGGGCTGCTTCTGCTGTGGGCGGGCGAGGACGGCGCGGTGCCGACGGGGAAGGCGCCGGACTGGGCCGAGGAATGGCTGGCGGGCAGACGCAAGCGCGCGCAGGAGAAACGGGCGGCGGGCGGCGCGGGTTCCCCGTCCGGGGGCACTGACCCCGAGGCGGCGCGGCGTCGGGCCGAGCGCCGGGCCGAGCGGGTCGGCGCGGGCGCCACGGAATTGGAGCGGCGCCTGACCGACGTGCTGCGCGGCGGCCTCGCCTCGGCGGAGCAGGCGGGGTACGGGCTGTGGGAGGAGACGGCCGCCCGCATGGTCGACGCACAGGCGCCCGGACTGGCCGCACGGGTGCGGGAGTTGGGGGCGATCCCCGGCTCGGGGCCCGGCTGGCCGGTGCGGCTGCTGGAGGAGTGCGCGCTGCTGCACCTCCTCGACCAGGGCTGGCTGCGCCGCGACGGGCTCCCGGAGGGGCTCGCGGCGACGGTCCGTTCCCGCGTCGGCCTGCCCGTGTCGGCGGACGGCCCGCCGGTGCGGGACCGCTGGCTGGTCCTGGCCCAGTACGACACGGCGGACGCGAAACTGACGACGCGCCGGATCTGGCTGCACGGCGCCGAGTCGGACCGCACCTGCCTGCTCCTCTCCTACGGCGCCGCCGGCCGGGCACCCGAGCTGGCGCTGCCGGTCGGGCTGGCCCTGGAGGCGGAGGTGTCCGCCTATCCCGGCGCCGGTCAGCCGCGCGTGGCCCTGGGCGAGCAGTTCGCCCCGCCCGCACCCGCCGCGATCCGGCCCCCGGGAGTGACGACGTCCCGGGCGGCCGCCCGATACGGCGAGGCGCTGCGGGACGACCCGTGGCTGGACGCGGTCCCCACGACGCTGGACCGGGTGATACCGACGCCGGACGGCGAGTCCTGGCAGCTGGCGGACGCCGACGAGGACGCGGCGCTGCCGCTGACCCCGTCCGCCCGCTCCCGCCCCGGCCTGTGGCGGCTCGTCGCCCTGTCCGGCGGCGCCCCCGTCAAGGTCTTCGGCGAGTGCGGCCACCGCGGCTTCACCCCGCTGACGGCGTGGCCGGAGGGGCCGGGGCAGGCGGTGCCGCTGTGCTGAGCCACGTCTGCGCCCCGCCGCGTCGGTCCCCCGGCACGGGCGACCGCCCGACCGGCCCACCCGCCCGCGTGCGACCGCACCCTGTCCGACCGAGGCGCCCGTACCGGAAAGGAACCCCATGAACAGGACCTCCGCCCTCGCAGAGACGTCCGCGTCCGGCGTCTGGGAGGACCTCGTCACCACCGCGTTGCTCGGCACGGACCGACGCCCTGCGGCGAGCGCGAGCGCGAGCACGGGCGCGGGACCGGCCCGGGAGGCACCCGTGGCGTTGCTGGACGCGGCGGCCGTGGAGACCGTGCGGCGGCGGGCCGGTCTGCGTCCGGCGCGGGCGGCGCGGCGTCCCGACCGGGCCCCCGCGGACCCACGCCCGGCGCTGCCCGCCGCCGCGGGGCGCCGCCTCGCCCTGCTGCTGGCCGACCGCCCCGGCACGGGCGGCGGCCGACGGGGCACCTCGCCGGACCTGATGGAACTGCTGCCCCAGTGGCTGGCCGCGGCCAACGCGCACGGCTTCGCCGCGCCCCCGGAGTCGCTGCCCGCGCTGCTGGACGCGGCCCGCGGGCGTACGGACCTGCGCCCCGCGGCGCTGGCGTTCGCGGGGCCACGGGCGCTGTGGCTGGCACGGCTGAACCCGGACTGGCGGTTCGCCCTGCGCGCGGCACCGGGCGGCGGCGCGACACTGCCGGATCCCGACGACGCCGACGAGGTGGAGCGCCTGTGGCAGGAGGGGCTGTTCGCGGAGCGGGTCGCCCTCCTCACCGCGATCCGCACTCACCGCCCGGCGGCCGCGCGCGAGTTGCTCGCGGGGACCTGGGCGACGGAGCGGGCGGAGGACCGGCTGATGTTCCTCGACTCGCTGCGCACGGGCCTGGGCATCGAGGACGAGCCGTTCCTGGAACAGACGTTGGCGGACCGCAGCCGCAACGTACGGGCGACGGCCGCGGAGTTGCTGTCGGCGCTGCCGGACTCGGCGCTGGCCGCGCGGATGGCGGTCCGGGCCGGGGCCTGCGTGGCGCTCGACCGCACGCGCGACGCGCCGACGATCGTCGTGGAGGCGCCCCTTGAGTGCGACACCAGGATGGAGAGAGACGGTGTCGCGGCCAAACCTCCTGCGGGTAGAGGGGAACGGTCATGGTGGTTGGGCCAGTTGGTGGAGGCGGCACCGCTCGGGACGTGGCCGGGGCGGCTCGGCGGGCGCACGCCCCAGGACATCGTGGCGCTGCCGGTGGCGGACGACTGGCAGGCCGAGTTGCACGCGGCCTGGTGCCGGGCCGCGGTGCGGCAGCGGGACCCCGTGTGGGCGCGGGCCCTGCTGGGAGCGCCGTCGGCGCCCGAGGCGGGCGGGCCGGGGGCGGTCTCGCTGGCCGAGCGGGCGAAGCTGCTGGGCACGCTGTGCGCCGCCGAACGGGCCGAGTGGGTGGCCGGTTTCATCGCGACGCACGGCTTGTCGGAGGCGTTCCAGCTGCTCGGGGTGTGTGCGGTGCCGTGGGCCGCGCCGCTCGGACGGGCGGTGGTGGACGCCCTGAACATCGCTCGGGACGCGGGCAGTTATCCGTGGAGCTTCAGTGGAGTGATGGGGCTGGCCGAGCGCTGTCTGGACCCCGTGGAAGCCGGCCGCCTGGACGGGTTGCTGGCGGTGCCGGACGAGCGGGAGGACGCGTCGCCGGGGGCCGGGGGGTACTGGGCGGAGGCGTTCCAGCGGCTCATGACGACCTTGCGGTTGCGTGCCGTGATGGCCGACGAGTTGGACGCGGCACGGCACGGCCGGGCTCCGTCGGCGACGGCTGCCGGCCCCGGGGGCTGAGCCCCCGGACCCCGCTGCGGTCTGACCGGTCCCGTCCTCCGTCCCCGCGCGGGGCGGAGGGGGCCGGGCTACGCCTCGGCGGGCTGGCGGACGTTCGCCCGCACCCAGTCCACGATCGACGTCGTCGTCGCGCCGGGCGTGAAGATCTCCGCGACGCCCTTGTCCTTGAGGGGCGCGATGTCCGCCTCGGGGATGATGCCGCCGCCAAAGACCAGGATGTCGGCGGCGTCGCGCTCCTTGAGCAGGTCGATGACGGCGGCGAACAGGGTGTTGTGGGCGCCGGAGAGGATGGACAGGCCGATCGCGTCGGCGTCCTCCTGGATCGCCGTGTCGACGATCTGCTCCGGCGTCTGGTGCAGACCGGTGTAGATGACCTCCATACCGGCGTCGCGCAGCGCACGCGCGATGACCTTGGCCCCGCGATCGTGGCCGTCGAGCCCCGGCTTGGCCACCACCACGCGGATCGGTCCGGCTGCCACACCCATCACTGCCTCCATGAAGCGACTACATCCATCCGTACCGACAAGTACCGCACATTCCGCGCGCCCCGTCACCCGCCGAGAAGTGAACGAACGTTATCTCCAGCATCCCTCAAGCGGCAGTTTCGCGGTGCGGACCGAGGGGGAAATCACACGATGGGACACGTTCGGGAGCCGCAGCGTGGTCCGCGGGAACGCGAAGGGCTCGTGGGGCGGGCCCACGTGCCCCCAGCCACCGCGGGCCCGGCTTCCCATGAGGGCACACGGGGGACGGAGCCGTCCTCCAGTGTGCCGACAGGAGGTCGGCCATGAAGGTCACCCGGGCCCTGGAGCCCCTCGTTCCGTTCTGCCAGCGCCTCCTGCCGACCAGACTGACGGGCCTTTCGCTGGCCCTCCTCAAGGCGACCGCCCTGGAGATCGCGATCCTCGCCGGACACCTAGTCCTGTATCCGACGGGCATCGCCCAGGAGCGCCGCTTCCCCGCCCGCCCGCTGCCCTCGCCGGACGGCACGGCACTGCTGCCGGGCCCGGACGGGCTCCCGGTCGTGCTGCTGCACGGCTTCATCGACAACCGCTCGGTCTTCGTCCTGCTGCGCCGCAATCTCGCCCAGCACGGCGGGCAGCACGTCGAGTCCCTCAACTACTCGCCGCTGACCTGCGACATCCGCACCGCGGCCGAGCTGCTGGGCCGGCACATCGAGGAAATCTGCGAGCGCACCGGCAGCCCGCGGGTCGACATCGTGGGGCACAGCCTGGGCGGACTGATCGCGCGCTACTACATCCAGCGACTCGGCGGTGATCTGCGGGTGCGCACCTTGGTGACGCTCGGCACCCCGCACTCCGGCACCCGGGTCGCCCCGCTGGCCGACGCCCACCCGATCGTGCGCCAGATGCGGCCCGACTCGGAGGTGATCGAGGAGCTGACCCGGCCCGCGCCCGGGTGCCGTACTCGGTTCGTCAGCTTCTGGAGCGACCTCGACCACCTCATGGACCCGCTGGAGACCGCCCGCATCGTCCATCCCGACCTCGCCGTGCAGAACGTGCAGGTGACTGGAATCGGGCATCTCGCCCTTCCCGTGCACCCCGCCGTCGCGACCGGGATACGGCAGGCCCTCGACTGGGAGCAGCCGCAGACGCAGTCCGGCGCGACCGCCGACGGCCTGACCGTGGCGTAGCGCAAGGGCGGGAAGCGGGACATTCAGGGGCGAGTCCGGGCGGCACAACAGCCGCCCGGACTCGCCGACGTAGCCGGGGGATGGC
>NZ_JBSHAQ010000019.1:133688-165350 GCF_053611585.1 Streptomyces sp. NPDC054794
TTGTTGGTGGGTTTTTTTTTTTTTTTTAATCGCTCGGTCCGGGGCCATTGGGGGGGGCGGGCGGGGCCGCCCACCCCCCCCCCCGTCCCCCCCGACTTAGCCGGGGGATGGCCGCTCGACAGCTGCCGGACGGCCGCCGGCATCGAACGCTCTTCGAACACAAAGCCAAAGCCGCGTCCAAGGTCCGCCGAAACACGGCCGAATGCCCGTTTCCTTCGAGCGCGAAACCTGTCGAAGATTGTCGCGCCCGCGTACCGCCGGGTACAGTCGCCGCACTGCTCTGGCAGCCCCTGTTGTCGAGGCGAAAGAGAAGTTGGTGAACGACCGTCACCCGTCGGGGAGCATGACCACCCCGGCTCCGGCTTCCGATGCCGCCTCGGCGCACTACGCGTCGTACGGCGGGCAGGAAGCCTCGTACGGCGACTTCACCACGTACGGCGGCTACGACGCGAGCGGTTTCGCGACCGGCGCCCACGCCACGACGACCTTCGAGAGCGACCCCCTCTTCGGCAACCTCCCGGGCGAGGGCCGGGCGACCGGCGCGTACGACGCCACGCACTGGCAGACCAGCGGCCACCAGACGGCGCACCACGACCCGTACGCGGCCCAGCACCACGCCGCCTACGACAGCGGCACCTACGACGGGACCGCGTGGACGATCCCCGCGCAGGCCACCGGCAACGACATCAGCGGCCAGTGGGACGCGAACGCCTGGCTCCAGCCCGAGCAGCCCGCCGCCGGCCCCACCCAGCAGTGGGAATGGGGCACGCAGAGCTTCGAGACCGGCGCCTACGACGCCACGCAGTGGAACACCGACGGCGCCGCCGTGGCCGCCGAGCCCGAGCACCACCCGTACGAGGAAGCCGCGTACGAGGAAGCCGCTTACGAGGAGACTCCGTACGAGGAGACCTCCTACGAGGACGGCACGTACGACGCAACCTCCTACGAGGACGCCGCCTACGAGGACGGCCCGTACGACGACGACTCCTTTGAGGAAACGTCTCAGGAGAACGGCGACCTGGCCTCCACCGGTGAGCTGCCCGCCGTGACACCCCTCCTCGACGACCAGGAGGAGTTCACCCCGGCTCCGGCCACCCGCGCGGGCTCGCGCGGCGCGGCGCGTTCCCGCCGCCGCACGCCCGCCAGGCGCTCCGCGCTGATGACCGTGGCCGTGCCCTCCGCCTGTGTGATGGGGGTCGCCGGGATCGCCGCCGCCTCCGTGGCCGGTCTGACCGGGGGCGACAAGGGCACCACCACCGCGGCCGCGGAGACGAAGTCGGTGAAACCGTCCGCCGCCAACAACAAGCTGGACACCCAGCTGGAGAACCTCTCCGCCGGCGCCGACGATTTCGCCGACCGCGCGAGCCGCACGCAGGAGCGCATCGACCTCAAGGCCCAGCAGGTGGCCGAGAAGAAGAAGGCGGCGGCGGAGGCGGCGCTCAAGGAGCGGCTGCGCCCCAAGTTCGTGCTTCCGGTTCTGCAGAAAGGGCTCAGCGCCTATTTCGGCCAGGCCGGCGTGAACTGGATGTCCGTGCACACGGGCATCGACTTCCCCGTCTCGTACGGCACGACCGTGATGTCCGCGACCGACGGCGTCGTCTCGACCAAGTGGAACAGCGCGTACGGCAACATGCTGATCGTGACGGCGAAGGACGGCACGGAGACCTGGTACTGCCACCTCTCCAGCTACCGCGTCGCCTCCGGTACGAGCGTCAAGGCCGGTGACCCGATCGCGTACTCCGGCAACTCGGGCAACTCGACCGGCCCGCACCTGCACTTCGAGGTGCGCCCGGCCGGTGGCGCGGCCATAGACCCGCTCCCGTGGCTGCGCAGCCACGGCCTCGACCCGACATAGAGCCGGGCCCCCGCCATCTGCGGGCCCACCACGTGCGGGCCCGCCTCCTGGGTCCTACAGCTTCTCCACCGGCGCGTACCGCAGCACCAGCCGCTTGGGCTTGGCGTCGCCGAAGTCGATCGTCGCCTGCGCGTTGTCCCCCGCGCCCGTCACCGCGAGGACCGTGCCGAGTCCGAACTGGTCGTGGGTGACGCGGTCCCCGACGGACAGGGACACCACAGGCTTCGACGAGACCCTCTTCGTGGCGAACCCGGACGCACCCGCCGCCGACGAGCGCGAGCGGGACGAGGACAGCGAGGCCGCCACACCGGACGCCGGTCCCGAGGACACGGGCGCGGCCGCTCCCGTCCGCTTCCACTCGACGTGGGCGGGCGGAATCTCCTCCAGGAAGCGCGAGGGCGGGTTGTACGACGGCTGTCCCCAGGCGCTGCGCAGAGCGGAGCGGGTGAGGTAGAGCCGCTCCCGCGCGCGCGTGATGCCGACGTAGGCCAGGCGCCGCTCCTCCTCCAGCTCCTTGGTCTGGCCGAGGGCGCGCATGTGCGGGAAGACGCCGTCCTCCATGCCGGTCAGGAAGACGACCGGGAACTCCAGGCCCTTGGCGGTGTGCAGGGTCATCAGGGTGATGACCCCGGAGCCGTCCTCGTCCTCGTCCGGGATCTGGTCGGAGTCGGCGACCAGCGCGACCCGCTCCAGGAAGTCGGCCAGCGTGCTCCCCGGGGCGGTGGCCCCCGGTGTCCCTGCGTCCTCGCCGCGCTCCTGCTCGAACTCCAGGGCCACGGCGGCGAGTTCCTGGAGGTTCTCGATCCGGGTCTCGTCCTGCGGGTCGGTGGAGGCCTGCAACTCGGCGAGGTAGCCGGTGCGTTCGAGTATGGCCTCCAGGACCGTGGCCGGTCCTGCGCCCGACTCGGCGATCGTGCGGAGCTCCTCCATCAGCACGTTGAAGCGCTTGACGGCGTTCGTGGAACGCGCGGCCATGCCGTACGCCTCGTCGACGCGGCGCAGCGCCTGCGGGAAGCTGATCTTCTCGCGCTGGGCCAGCGCGTCGATCATCGCCTCGGCGCGCTCGCCGATGCCCCGCTTGGGCACGTTGAGGATCCGGCGCAACGGGACCGAGTCCTCCGGGTTGGCCAGCACCCGCAGGTAGGCCAGGACGTCCCGGACCTCCTTGCGCTCGTAGAAGCGGACACCGCCGACGACCTTGTAGGGCAGGCCGACGCGGATGAAGACCTCTTCGAAGACACGGGACTGGGCGTTGGTGCGGTAGAAGACGGCGACGTCGCCGGACTTCGCCTCGCCCGCGTCCGTGAGACGGTCTATCTCGTCGGCGACGAACTGCGCCTCGTCGTGCTCGGTGTCGGCGACATAGCCGGTGATCTGCGCGCCCGCGCCCGCGTTGGTCCACAGGTTCTTGGGTCGGCGGGACTCGTTGCGCTCGATGACCGCGTTGGCGGCGGACAGGATCGTCTGCGTGGAGCGGTAGTTCTGCTCCAGGAGGATCGTCGTCGCGTTCGGGTAGTCCTCCTCGAACTGGAGGATGTTGCGGATCGTCGCGCCGCGGAAGGCGTAGATCGACTGGTCGGCGTCACCCACGACGCACAGCTCCGCGGGCGGCAGGTCGCCCTCGCCCGGGGGGACGTCCACCGGGTGCTCGGCGGTGCCGACGAGCTCGCGCACGAGGGCGTACTGCGCGTGGTTGGTGTCCTGGTACTCGTCGACGAGGACGTGCCGGAAGCGGCGGCGGTAGTGCTCGGCGACGTCCGGGAAGGCGCGCAGCAGGTTGACCGTCGTCATGATCAGGTCGTCGAAGTCGAGGGCGTTCGCCTCGCGCAGCCGCGACTGGTACATGGCGTAGGCCTGGGCGAGGGTCTTCTCGAAACCGTCGGACGCCTGGGCGGCGAAGTCCTCCTCGTCGATCAGCTCGTTCTTCAGGTTGCTGATCTTGGCGCTGAAGGACTTGGGCGGGAAGCGCTTGGGGTCGAGGTCCAGGTCGCGGCAGACCAGGGCCATCAGGCGCTTGCTGTCGGCGGCGTCGTAGATCGAGAACGACGACGTGAAGCCGAGCTTCTTGCTCTCGCGGCGCAGGATGCGCACGCACGCGCTGTGGAAGGTCATCACCCACATCGCGTTCGCGCGCGGACCGACGAGCTGCTCGACGCGCTCCTTCATCTCGCCCGCGGCCTTGTTGGTGAAGGTGATCGCGAGGATCTGGCCCGGGTGGACGTGCCGCTCGGCCAGCAGGTGGGCGATGCGGTGGGTGAGCACGCGGGTCTTGCCCGAGCCGGCGCCGGCCACGATGAGCAGCGGGGAGCCGGCGTGCGAGACGGCCGCACGCTGGTTCTCGTTCAGCCCCTCCAGGAGCGCGGCCGCGTCGAGCACCGGGCGCGGGGCCCCGTCGCGGTAGTGGGAGTCGCGGTCCGGAGGCACGTCGAACTTCCCGCCGAACAGATCGTCCGGAATCGACTCCGGAGCGTGATCGTCCTCGGGCGGCGGCGGGGGCTCCTCCGCGTGCCCGCGGGGGGCCTGGAGATCCGCCAGGAAGCTTTCGTCAAAGAGGCTGCTCATCGCTCTCCGAGTCTAGGGCGCCGCACTGACAACCCGCGGCCACCCCGGAAATCAGCGGCCCCGGATCTTCCGGATCCGGCCATCGGACACCTTCCCGCCCTCCGGAGTCGTTCCGTCACACCAGGTGAACGACCGACCTTCCACGCCGCCACGGCACCCGAACCATGACCAGCGAGCCGGTAACGCTACGAAGCGGACGGGTGTCGCGGCTCCGGACAAGTCGTCGCATGTCACTCCGGATTGAGCACGGTGCGCGAAATCCATGGTCAAGGTCACGAAAATGTATCGGGCATATCGCACATCAACCTTCACAGGGGCCACACGAGTTGGCTAGCGTTCCGGGCAGGCCGTACGACCCCCACCGGCGAACGTCGCCGGGCCGCACGGCCTCCGCCGAGTCCGGCGCCTCCTCGCGGCAGCCGGAGCCGGGGACCCACCGACCTTGGGGTGAATCGGTCCGACTTCCCTTCGGGGACCGGCCGTAGGGCAACCCTTCCGAACCACCCGCCCGAACCCGACAGCTAACTCGGTAGGCGGAACATGGAAGGAGTCGCCTCCCTTGGCGTCGCACCGCAAGTCGCGCCCCCCGAGCCCCCTCGTAGCAGGCATACGCACCCCCGCCCTCGCCACCGCCGCCCTCACCTCGGTGGCCCTGCTGTCCCAGACGGCCAACGCCACCCCGTCCACCGACGGCAAGCCGAGCATCGAGGAGGTCGAGAAGAAGGTCGACGACCTCTACCGCCAGGCGGAGTCGGCGACCGAGAAGTACAACTCGGCCAAGGAGAAGTCCGGCAAGCAGCGCAAGCAGGTCGACACGTTGCTGGACGACGTGGCCCGGCGCACGGACAAGCTCAACAAGGCCCGTGAGGAACTGGGCACCTTCGCCGCGGCCCAGTACCGCACCGGGAGCTCCGCCCCCGACACGGCCACCTTCCTGCTCGCGGACTCCCCGCAGGACTACTTCGACCAGACCCAGCTGATGCACCGGCTGACCTCGCGTCAGAAGGAAGCGGTCGACGACTACGTCACGCAGCAGTCCGCGACCATGAAGAAGCGGCAGGAGGCCGCCAAGAGCCTGGAGACGCTCAACGAGTCGCAGAGCGAGCTGAAGACCGCCAAGGCCACCGTCCAGACGAAGCTCTCCACCGCGCGGGAGCTGCTGTCCAAGCTGACGGCGGAGGAGAAGGCGCGGCTCGCCGCGATCGAGAAGCGCAAGCAGGAGGAGGCCGCGCGGAAGGCGGCCGAGCTCGCGAAGCAGCAGGCCGCGCAGCAGGCGGCCGAGGAAGCGGCCCAGCGGAAGAAGGACGCGGCGGCGAGCGCGTCCCCCTCGCCGTCGCCGTCCACCGGCTCGTCGACCGGCACCTCCACCGGGTCGGGCTCGTCGACGCCCAGCTCCACGTCCACCGCCAAGGCCGACAAGGCGCTCGCCTTCGCCCGCGCCCAGATCGGCAAGCCGTACGTCTGGGGCGCCACCGGCCCCGGCTCCTACGACTGCTCCGGCCTCACCCAGGCCGCCTGGAAGGCCGCCGGCGTCAGCCTCCCGCGCACCACCTGGGACCAGGTCAACGCCGGCACCACGGTCTCCCTCGCGGACGCCCGGCCCGGCGATCTGATCTTCTTCTACGACGACATCAGCCACGTCGGCATCTACATCGGCGGCGGCATGATGATCCACGCCCCGAAGCCGGGCGCCTACGTCCGCGAGGAGTCGATCTACTACGCCGGCTCGTCGATCATCCACAGCGTGGTGCGGCCCGCCTGAGCGGCGGACGCGCACGCCTGCGTGTGCCGCTGGGCTCCGGCGCTCAGGCCTGACTGGGCGCCGGGGACCCGCTTCGCGCGACTGTGCCCGCGCGCGTGGTCCACTCGCACGCTTTTCGTGGCGCACGCGCGCGTGGAGCGCTCGTCACGCGCCCGGCGCTCCCTAGCATCGGGCCATGCCCGGCACCTCACCCCTGCGCGCCTGGTGGGCGCGGCGTCCGCCGGCGGCCGGGGCTGCCGTGATGGCGACCGGCATCGTGTCGACGGGACTGCGTCTGGCGGGGCACGAGCCGCTGTCGCGGATCGCCCTCGCGCTGGCCTGCGTGGGCTGGTCGGTGCTGGCCGCGGACTTCGTCGTACGACTGCTGCGCGAGCGCGAGGGCTGGCTGGCCGAGGCGCGGACGCCGGTCGCGCTCACCGCGGTCGCCGCCACCGCCGTGCTCGGCACCTGTTTCGCCACGCTGGGCCGGCCGGTCCTGGCCGAGGCGCTCCTCGCCCTCGCCGCGGTGCTGTGGCCGGTGCTGCACGTCCTCGGCATACGGCACTGGCGGCGGCGCATGCCGGGCGCGGTGTTCCTGTGCTGCGTGGCCGCGCAGGGCATCGCCGTACTCGCCGCCACCCTGGCCGGGACCGAGGCGACGGCCTGGCTCGCGCACGCGGCGCTGGTGCTGTTCTGGCTGGGGCTCGTGCTCTACGGGGTCGCCCTGGCCCACTTCGACCTGTGGCAGGTGGTCGAGGGCGCCGGGGACCACTGGATCGCGGGCGGCGCGCTGGCCATCTCGGCACTGGCGGCGGCGAAACTGCTCTCCGCCGACAGCGCGCGCCTGTACCTGTGGAACGACGACGACCGGGGCGTCCTGCGCGAGGTGAGCCTGACGCTGATCGTCCTCGACCTGTCCTGGTACGTCGTCCTGTTCTCCGCCGAGCTGGCCCGCCCCCGGCTCGGCTACGACGAGCGCCGCTGGGCGACGGTGTTCCCGATGGGGATGTCGTCGGTGGCCCTGCTCTCCGTCTCGGCCGCCGTGGGGATCCCGTGGCTGCGCTGGCCCGGACGGGTGCTGCTGTGGCTGGCGGTGGCCGCCTGGCTCGCGGTCGCCGCCGGCGCGGTCGCCTCGGCCCGCGCCGGGATCAGGGCCGCGCGCCTCGGGGCCGCGCGCTGAGGCGGCTCACGCCCGCGGCGAGGAGGCTCACGTCCAGAGCACGGCGATGAAGATGTTCGCCATGGTCAGCAGGCCCACCAGGCCGAAGAGGCCCTTGTCCACCTTCTCGTCGTCCTTCTCGTCGTCGCGCTTCACGTAGACGAGCCCGAGGATCACGATCAGCAGGGCCAGCTTCACGCCGATCTTGACGGTGTTGAGGTGGTGGTCGTCGGCCTGGTTGAGGCCGACCAGGATCACACCGGTGACCAGCATGGTCAGCGCGCCGTGCAGCATCGCGGGGACGAAGCGGGCGGTGCCCTGGCCCATCGCCTTCATCTGGGTGAAGAAGCCGCCGAGGAGCGCGGCGATGCCGATGATGTGCAGGCCGACGAAGAGATGGATGAGTACGTCCATGAGGCCGGAGCCTAATCAAGGGCCCGGGCCCCGCCGCCACCGCCCCCACGCTCGCATATATGCGCTCCATAGCACCCCGCCGCCCCCGCGCGCCCCGGAACCGCCGCTTCGGTCATCGCTCTGCGTGAAGGCGGCGGCGCCGGACCCGGATCACGGTCACATACGGTCACCCGCCGGTCGGGCGCCGCCACTTCCGTACATGCGTTACCGAGCCGACACAGTCAGGTTTAGCGTCCTCCTCCAGGTGACCGGCTCCCCACCGCCGCCCGGGCCAGGGGCGGCCGTCGGTCACCACCGCCGAGAAAGAGTCCGGCGGCGGCCCGCTCCCCCTGTGCGGGCCGCCGCCGGACGTGTGAACCGCAGTCCCCGCGGTCGACGAAAGGACGTGACGATCCAGGTGGCAGCGCACCGCAAGCCCCGACAGCGCCCGCTCAGCGGCACCGGCGCCCGCGCGGCCGTGACCTTGGCCCTGGCGGGCGCGGCCACCACGACGGCCTTCGACGGCATCGGCCAGGCGGCGCCGCAGCTGACGCCGGCGCAGGTCAAGGCCAAGGTGGACAAGCTGTACCAGGAGGCGGAGGTCGCCACCGAGAAGTACAACGGGGCCGAGGAGAAGGCGGACGCGGCGGAGCGGCGGCTGAAGTCGCTGCAGGACGAGGCGGCCCGCAAGGAGGTGAAGCTCAGCTCGGCGCGGGACGCGCTCGGTTCGATCGCGGCGGCGCAGTACCGCAGCGGCGGGCTCGACCCGGCCGTCCAACTGGCGCTCTCGGACGACCCGGACCAGTACCTGGACGGGGCGGCGTTCGCCGAGCGGGCGGGCGACCGGCAGTCGCAGACCGTGTCGCGGGTGCGCAAGCAGCTCCGGGAGATCGAGCAGCTGCGCGGAGCCGCGCACACGGAGCTCGGCTCGCTCAGGTCCAAGCAGGCGGAACTGAAGCGCCACAAGAAGACGATCAACGCAAAGCTGGGCGAGGCGCGGGAGCTGCTGTCCCGCCTGACGCCGCGGGATCGGTCGCGGGTGACCGCGGACGGCGGGGCGTACGCCGCCGGGGCGGGACACGCCTCACGGTCGGCCGCCGACAGCCGCGACGCCCTCACACCGCCCGGTTCCGTCCCGGCCTCCGGTTCCGTCGACGCCCCCGACTCCCGGGCCGCAGCGGCCGTCGCGTACGCCTACCAGAAGCTCGGCAGCCCCTATGTGTGGGGCGCCACGGGCCCCAACGCCTTCGACTGCTCGGGCCTCGTCCAGGCCGCCTACCGCTCCGCCGGGGTCTCCCTCCCCCGCACGACCTACGCCCAGATCAACGCGGGCCACCGCGTCTCCCGCTCCGAACTGCGCCCCGGCGACCTGGTGTTCTTCTACTCCGGGATCAGCCACGTCGGCCTCTACATCGGCAACGGTCAGATGATCCACGCCCCGAACCCGTCGGCACCGGTCCGCGTGGCCCCGCTCGACGAGATGCCGTTCGCGGGGGCGACGCGGGTGGTGTGAGGGCACTCAGGCTGCCGGGGCCGGACAGGACATGGCTGGTTGCCGACCGCCGCGGTGGCGGGCAGCGAGAGCATCGCGGGCGAGGGTGACGGCGGTCCGGCAGCTCGTTTCCGTACCGGGTCTCGTCGCGTAGGCGGCGGAGGTCGAGGGAGCGGTGGCGCCCTGCGTGACGGTACGGCACCCCCGGCACAGTCCGCCGACGAAGGCCGCGGGCCGCCCTGGGACGCCGCACTCGGTGCACTCCGGCATGAGACGGCGGGGGCGCGCCATACCGGGCACGGGCTCGGGCTCGCCCACGACCCTCTCCGGTACGGAGGCGGGTACGGGCGGCAGCTTGTCCCGCAGCCGCCGGGCGACGAACCCGCGCGGAGCGTGGACGGTGTCGGGCAGGCCGCCGGTCAGGGCCCGGATGAGAGAGACCGTGCTCGCACCTCGCTCCAGCCAGGGGAGGACCAGGTCGGCCAAGGCCTCGCAGTCGGCGGCGGACAGGGCGAGCCGGGGTTCGTGGCTGCCGAGTCGGGCGAGGACGCGGTAGGCGGTGGTGGCGGCGGGCTCGGTGGGTGCGGGCGCGGCTGGCTCGTCCGTGGATGGGGTGGTGGGGTCGGGCGCCGGGTTGACGGACGCGGCGGATGGGCTGGCCGTGGCCTCACCGGCTTCGAGGAGGACGGCCCACCGTGCGTCGTCCCGTGCGGTGCGGGACCAGTACGTACGGAAGACCCAGCGGGTGCCGCTCTCGCCGGTGGCGGCCAGGCCACGGGCGCGGTGCAGGTGCCCGGCGCGGGACAGAGCGTTGAGGGCGGTGCGAACTGCCTGCTGGCCGTACAGGGGCAGGACTTTGGCGAGGCTCTTGATGTCCATGGCGGCGCCTTCGGGCAGCCGGTCGATGAACGCGGCGATGTAGGCCTCGCGGGCGGGGAGATGCGAGAAGTCTGCGGCGGCGCGGGAGGCGGTGTCGGGCTCGGCCGGGACGGTTCGTTTTCCGTAGCCGGGGTTGGCCGCGGGGTGTGCGGGGGTGGGCAGGGCGGCGTTAGAGTTTTCACAAGCCACGAGATCGTCCTGTTCGATCTTGAGGTGAGACCCCGGCGGGTGTTGGTAGCACCCGACCGGGGTTGTTTGTTGTCGCGAACGCTAGAGGGTGACGACGGCGCGTTGCAAGCTGGTCACGAAAAGTCATGGCGGCTGGCAGGAGCGAGAGTTGAGCGCTGGACGGCAGACGGCCGTGCCGCACGGGAGGGTGGGTGGCGGGTTCAAACCAACCACCCATTCCTCACAAACGGCGCTCGGCTCTTGGGCCTTGACGCTCGAAGCTCAAGCGCCCGTACGGGCGTAGGCGAGGAACGCCGTCCAGGCGGCCCCGACCACGGCGAAGCGGGGGCTCTGGGTGCCGAGCTTCGAGTCTCGGACGTGGATGGTGTGGGGGCAGGTGGCGACTTCGACGCAGTTGCCGGTGTAGTCGCTGCTGTGGCTTGACTTGCGCCAGTCGAGGGCGACTTCAAGGCACGCGCCGCCCTGGCTGTCGCTATAGCTGGACTTGTACCAGGTCAGGCGTTCGCTCATCGTTTCTCCGCCACCCTTCTGATGAACGTGGCCGACTCCTCCACGCTGAGGCTGTGCATGCGGATCATCGCATGAGCTTGAGCCAGGGCACTCACCTTGCCGAGGCTGGCATGCAGGACGCTGACCTCTGGCGCCTCGATGTATCCATAATGCTCGTGCTCGGGCGTCTCCAGAAGAACGATGCTGCCGTTGAGAGCGACACCGCTACAGCGCCCGAACGGCAGGACCTGGACCGAAACATTGCGGAGTTCACCCACGCCCAAGAGGTGCCGAAGCTGCTCACGCATCACCTCACTCCCACCGACCTCAGTGCGAAGAGCCGCCTCGTAGACCACGAACCCATACATCACTCCGACTTTGCGCCGCACCGCATCAGCCCTGCGTAGCCTGGCTGCCACGCGTTCACTGACTGTCTCGTCATCAAGCGGAGGCGAACTGGCTCCGATCAGTGCTCTGGCATACGCCTCCGTCTGCAACAGGCCAGGGATGAGAAGGGGTTCGTACCAAGAGACGGCGATCGCCTCCGCCTCAAGAGCCATAAACTCCTGCGATCGCGCCGGGAACGGCTCCGGCTTCAGGTACTCCTGCGCCGCCACGAGCTTCCCGCCCGCCCCACACGCCTGGTCAGCGACTTGCAGTAACCGCAGCGTCGGCCGACGACGACCGTTCTCCATCGACTTGACGTACTCGTAGTCGTAACCGGCCTCCTTGGCCAGCGCCTCCCGACCGATCCCCGCTTCTGTACGCCACATCTTGATCTG
Organism: Streptomyces sp. NPDC054794; assembly: GCF_053611585.1. Lineage (NCBI taxonomy): Bacteria > Bacillati > Actinomycetota > Actinomycetes > Kitasatosporales > Streptomycetaceae > Streptomyces > Streptomyces sp. NPDC054794. Next base: position 145,230 of record NZ_JBSHAQ010000019.1, read on the forward strand.
GCTGCCGCAGTACCGCCACGCGATCGGCGGCTGGGAGTTCACCGCGGTCGACACGCATACCTCCGCCGGGTCCACGACGGGTACAACCACCCGCTGTACCTGCGCCGTTACTCGTGAGGCTACGCGCGACCCGGGACCGTGGTCTGGCCAAACGCAAGGGATGAACGACGCATGCAGACCCCGTGGCCCCCACCGCCCACGACGGCCGCCCCAAAGGACATCGAGTGGCGCCTGCCCCGCCGCGCCCGAAGCGTGGGCAGGGCACGCGCACTGTTCCGAGAACAGGCGGCGTCCTGGGGGCTGCCACAGGACGTAACGGACACGGCGGAACTACTCCTGAGTGAGCTGATGACAAACGCCTACCGCCACGCGAAGGTCCCGGCCGGCCGGGAAATCTGGGCCCGCTGCGCGGTCACGGAGGACCGAATCCGCGTGACGGTGACCGACGCAATCGACACACTCCCGACGCCGGGCACGGCATCCCTGGACGACTGGGGCTCGGACAGAAGGCAGTGCGGCATCGGCAAGGAGGTGTGGTTCGAGCTGAGCCACCGGGACAAGGTCAGCCCGTGAGTACGCTCGTCAGCGTCTCTCTGATCAGACGCAGTTTGGCAAGCTGACAGTGTCGTATCCTCCCCTGCTCCTGCAGGACCTCGGCTTGGCGGCCGAGGGCCTCCTGATCTGCTTTGCTGGGCAGCTCTATCTCCACGTCCAGCAGCCGAGCCGCGTTGAGGGCCGTTCTCCCATCCACGCGTGACCCCGCCACGCCGTAGATGCGCCTCTGCACGTGGGGAAGTCGCAACCAGGCCGCCAAGTAGTGAGAGGTCAACAAGGTCGCCTGGGGCTTGAGGCATACGACGTGAGTGCTATAGGACGCCAAGGGCAGCTGCTCTTCCCACACCGCGACCCGGAATGCCTGATCCTGCGTCACGGCAGTAAGCAGTACGTCCCCGCGTTCCAGTAGGGGCGGGATCCCAGCAGCAGAGGCAGAATCGAAGCGACGGAGCCGTGACAGGTCGATGCCGCCGACCGACAGATTTCCCGGACCGATCACCGGTATCCCGTTCGCAGACTCGGAGGTCCTTCCCCCGCTCCCGGTACGCGCCGACCTCAACACGTCGCTCAACGGACGGCGTTCCACTCTCTCCTCTCCCGTCGCGCCGGGTGTCAACGTCGTGAGCGGGGAGGTCAGTTCATCGAACTCCAACTTGACCAACGCCCCCTCGGCGAACTTCTCCGCATCGATCAACTCGTGGATGACAGCCGTGATCTGCTCCCGCCCGGACGCGGAGCGCGCGCTCTCCGCCGTGAGCTCCCATGCGCGGCCCTGGGACCAGGGGTTGTTCTGGGCCACGCCCGCCGAGGTCCCGTACAGCTGACTCTCGATCTCGCGGAAAGAGAGCTCGTACTTCTCCTGCCACCTCCCATACGTCTGGACAAGCTCGTGGCGTCTGAGCCTGAGAACCCCCTCCAGCCTGTCGGCGAGGTCGTTCTTCAGGACGTCGAAGACAACGCGACGCATCTGCCCAGCCGCGGCCATTGCGCTGCGAGACCTCTCAAGGCGCGAGGCGAAGGTTTCTTCCAGCGCGGTCACCGCTCTTCTCGCCGCGATCCGCTCTCGCTTCAGCGCCCGCATCTCGGACTTGTCGAGCAACGCTTTCGCCGACTCCAGGTCGTACCCCCCGGACTCGTCGGCCTGCCCCGAGGACGCCGTCGCCGCCAGCTCCGCTTCCGCCTCCTGCGCCGCTTTCAACTGCGCGTCCAACAGCGCGTACTCGGCATCCGCTGTCATCAAGGCCAGCACAAAGTCAGGGGCAAGGGCTTTGACCACCTTCTGACGGTATGCCTGACGACGCTCCTCCGCCGAAAAGCGATGGCCCGGGGCGCTGCCTTCAGGACTGATCATCGCCTCCGCGGTGGCAACCCAGCCGTCGACGACCCCGTCGAAGCCGCGGGCCGACAACGCCTCCACCTCGTACTTGATGCCCTCCCACCAACCGCTGAGTGCTGCCGCGGCCGCATGCCGCTCCAGCAGCGCGCCGCCGCACAGCCGGTCTCCGAAAGTGCCGAACAAGTAGGCCCGCACGGCGGCCAGTCGAGCTTCGTGCTGCCGATTCGAACCGGGCTGGTCGTCCGCCTGAAGTGACGCGATGTGGTCCTCAGCGGTCTCCCACCACTTCTCGAACGCGTCCCGAACCCTCGCTTCCTGCCCTTGCGCAAGCTCCGCCAGGCGAGAGGCGTCGGGGCGCTCGTCCGGCGGTAGGAAATCGACATACGCCGGGTCGTGCTCACGTGGGGCGAACAGGTCCCGCACCGTGATGCCATACGCGTCGAGCAGCGGTTTCCTCGCCATGATCTCGGCGACCGGAACACCACCCATCAGGTGCGCCCGGATGTCCTGCGGTTCCGGCGGCGGGGTGTTGTCGACGTAACGGCGGATGTCGAAGTTGAAGTCGCTGTCGGCGAGTTCGTCACGCGTCACGGCGCGGGCGTAGCCAGGTACGTCCTCGAAGACCTCGTCGTCCTGCCAGGAGTGGAACGTGGAGACAATCTTCTCGATGTGCTCGGGGCGCAGGGTGTTCTGGGCCCGCCCGACATGGAACTCGCGGTCGGCGTTGATGAACAGGACGCTGCCCCGGCGGTCGGGGCGGCGCCGGCCGGGCGGGCGCAGGACCAGGACGCAGACCGGGATGCCGGTGCCGTAGAAGAGGTTGGGTGCGAGGCCGATGACGGCCTCGATAAGGTCGTGCTCCATCAGGAGCTTCGCACGGATCTTCTGTTCCGCGCCGCCCCGGAAGAGGACGCCGTGCGGCATGACCGTGAAGACGGCGCCCGATCGCTGCTGCACCATGTCCAGCATGTGCTGGAGGAACATCAGGTCCGCCTTGCCGCGCTCCGGCGTCTCGCCGTACGGCATGCGCTGCTTCAGGCGCGGGACCTCGTCCTTCTTGTAGTCCATCGAGAAGGGCGGGTTGCTGAGGACCAGGTCGAAGCCGCCCTCGGGGTGGAGGGGGTTGGTGAGGGTGTCGCCGGTGCCCAGGGAGAACCTCTTCGCCCCATGGAGCAGCAGGTTCATCCTGGCCATCGCCCAGGAGCCGCTGTTGGCGTCCTGGCCGGCCAGGCCCAGGTTACGGGAGTCGCCACCGTGCTCGTCGACGTACTCCATGGCGTGGACGAGCATGCCGCCCGAGCCGACGCACGGGTCGTACACCCGCATGTCGCCTTGCGGACGGGCCAGTTCGACCATCATGCGGACGACGGGGCGAGGGGTGAAGAACTCGCCCCCCTTGCTGCCTGACGAGTCCGCGAACTCCTTGATCAGATGTTCGTACGCGACGCCGATCATGTCGGCGAACTCAAGGTCCTCACCGCGCAGACGGACGCCGCCGAAGTGGTCGATCAGCGCGGCGAGGCGCTTGTCGGCCAGTTCCGTGGCCGATCTGCGGGCGCCGCCACCTCCGATGCGGTTGAAGTCGACGTGCGCGAACAAGCCCCGCAGCTTGCCGCTGCCGGGGTGGCGCTCAAGCGCGTCCAGGGCGGGCTGGAGATAGTCGCCGGCGACGTTGTCGACCGCGCCCGCAAGTCGGTCCCAGCGAGCGGCCGGCGGGACGAAGATCGCGCCGTGTTCGTAGTACCACTGGTACGACTCGGCCTCGTCCTCCGCCTCCTCCTGGGAGTCGCCCTCCGCGAGGCGCTCCTTGATGATCGCCTCGCGGGCCGCCTCGAACTCGTCGTTGACCCGCTTCAGGAACAGCAGCACGAAGATGAAGTCGCGGTACTCGGCGGCGTCCATCGTGCCGCGCAGAATGTCGGCCGCCGCAAAGAGGTGGCGTTCCAACTGCGCGAGCGTGAGCTTGGCCACGTGCGGCTCTCCCCTGGTGGCTGATCGACTTCCTTCGGTCCATGGCGATGCGATGCGGTCAGTAGTCGGAGACGTCCAAGCCCTCCTCGACGAACCGCCACACGTTCGTGTACGGATCCCAGCCGTTCTGATCCGCGCGGCCGGCATGACTGCCAGCGAGGCCCTCCGCGTAACGCTGCGCCGTCTTGTACCGGCCACTCAGCTGCCCGGGCATGACGTGCTTGGCCTGTTCCTCGGAGACAGAACGGATCGTAGGCCCATAGGTCTGCGCGAATCCCGGCTGCAGCTTCAGGCGGTTCGCCGCGCTGTCGCACACCCCACCGAAGGTGCTCGTGTAGTTCTGGTAGTGCAGCAGACGCCACACCTCGAAGCACGGGTGGGAGTAGGCGACGTACAGGTCCTCCCTCTTGGCCTTGGCGAAGGCCGTGGGGATGTCTTCGTGCTGGTCACGGTCGAACAGGCACCACACCTGCGGCCAGTTCCAGTCGTCGGGCCCGATCCCGGCCTTCTTGGCAGCGCGCCGGACCTCGTGCCACTTGACTATGGCGTCCTCCACGAGGGGGAGCGGCTTGCGTCGCTTGGTCGGCGCGCTTCGGTTCTCGACCTTGCAGACGATCTCGTGATCGGGCTCCTTGCGGGTGCCGTTCTCCGTCACGAATGTGACGAAGCCCGGTTCCGTGACCGCGCCCTCGGTGAAGACGTACACCTCTCGGCGCAGCCTTCTCTGCTTCTTGACGCGTGCCGGATTGTCCCGCCCCCTGTCCCTCGCCATCAGGAACGCTCTGCCTCCCCTGCCAGTGCCGTAAGCACCTTGCGTCCGATCTGTCCCTGGTCGACATTCGGTACGGCCCCGTAGGCACCGGCCAGATACGAGTCCTCCAAGTCTTCCTCCGGCGTGGGGTCGAAGTCGCTCAGCGGGTACAGCTCGGTGGCCCCCCGCTTGTCCTTCTCCGTCAGCCAGATCTGCCCCGGTTCGAGAAGCCGCCCACCTCGGGGACTCTTCAGGAGAGAGGCATCATGCGAGGTGAAGAGCAGTTGGGCGCCCCTCTTGTTGGACCAGGGTGCCTGGAAAAGTCTGACCACCTCGGACGCGAACTTCGGGTGCAGGCTCGCGTCGAGCTCGTCGATGAGCAGCACCGCGCCGCTGTCCAGAGCCAGCAGAAGCGGGCCGATCAGAGCGAACCAGGAGCGGGTGCCGAACGACTCCTTCGCCCAGTCGAGGGCCACCGCGCTGTCGCGGTCGCTTCCGTGCAACAGCCTCACCGTGGGGGCTCTGCCTCCCGGCTGACGTTCCACTTCGGCACCCTGGATGCCCAAGTCAGCCACTCTCAGCAGCTCCCGGACCCGCTCGCTGTTCCTGTCGTCGAGGAGTTGCTGGGCCGTGTAACCTTCCCGGTCCTTCAGCTCGGTCTCAGGAGTGATGTCCCAGAGGTTCGACCGGAACCAGTCGTAAATGCGGGACAGCTGTGGATGGTTGTCGCTCGCGGCGCGGCTGAGGAGCAGAGCATTGGGGCGCGTGGAGCGTGCCAGACGGGCCCGGTCCTGAACACGGTCGCCAGGGAAGTCGTAGACGTTGTCCCTCGTGGCGTCCCGGTCCAGCCAGACCTGCCGACGACCTTTGGGATAGGCGTGAAGCCACTCCGACTCGACCCGTCGATCCCCGAGCTCGAACCCGTACGTCCAACGCACCCCGTCGTCCAGGACGAAGTCCGCCTCGTAGAAAGTGCTCTCTCCTGCCGACTCGGCGTCAAGGGCGAAGGGCTCGCGTTCAGGGACACCGGTGTAGGAGGTCCACAGCCCGTAGGAGTCCAGGACCGCGCTTCTCATCTTCTTCAACGCGGTGATGACGTTCGACTTGCCCGAGGCGTTGGCGCCGAAGACCCCGAGAACCGGATAGATCTCCAGCTGTTTGCCGTCCGAGAGCGGGACCGTGCGCCCCGCGTCGGATTCCTCACTGGCTGGAACGACGAAGGACAGCTCCTGCTCATCACGCAGTGACCGTACGTTCGCTGTACGGAAACGCAGCAGCATGCAGCCCTCCTCCCGTCGGGCACAGCGTAACGGTGTGATCGTAGGCGCACCTACCAGACGGTCACACCAGCCGTCGCGCCGTGGCCCAGCGGGTCAGTTCGTGCCGGTTGGACAGCTGGAGCTTCCTCAGGACCGCCGAGACATGGGACTCGACCGTCTTCACCGAGATGAAGAGCTGCTTGGCGATCTCCTTGTACGCGTAGCCGCGGGCGATCAGCCGCAGGACCTCGCGTTCGCGCTGGGTGAGGCGGTCGAGGTCCTCGTCGACCGGCGGGGCGTCGGTGGAGGCGAAGGCGTCCAGGACGAAGCCGGCCAGGCGCGGGGAGAAGACGGCGTCGCCCTCCTGGACACGGAAGATCGAGTCCACCAGGTCCGTGCCGGTGATGGTCTTGGTGACGTAGCCGCGGGCGCCGCCGCGGATCACGCCGATCACGTCCTCCGCCGCGTCCGAGACGGACAGCGCGAGGAAGCGGACGGGCCGCTCGGCGTCGGCCATCAACGGGGCGCAGCGGCGCAGCACTTCGACCCCGCCGCCGCCCGGGAGGTGGACGTCCAGGAGGACCACCTCGGGCCGGGTCGCGGTGATCACGGAGACCGCCTGGTCGACGTCCGCGGCCTCGCCGACCACCTCGACGCCGGTCTCCTCGGTCCGGCCGATCTCGGCCTGCACCCCCGTACGGAACATGCGGTGGTCGTCGACGAGGACCACGCGGACATGACGGCCGCCCGCGCCACCGGACCCGGCCGTCTCCGGTGCCCCCTCCGTACCGTTCGCCTCGGTCGCGTCGCTCATGACGTCTTCTCCGCCCTCTCCATCTCCAGCTCGACCTCCGTGCCGCCGTCCGGCACCGCGCGCAGCCGCGCCGTGCCGCCGTTGCGCTCCATGCGGCCGATGATCGATTCTCTAACGCCCATGCGGTCGGCGGGTATCGAGTCGAGGTCGAAGCCGGGACCGCGGTCGCGTACGGACACGAAGACCGTCCTGCCCTCGACTTCGGCGTAGACCTGCACGGCGCCGCCCTCGCCACCGTACTTGGCGGCGTTCACCATCGCTTCGCGCGCGGCCTGCATCTGAGCGGCGATCCTCTCGTCGAGCGGGCAGTCGCCGACCACCACGACCTCGATGGGGACGCCGTGCTTGTCCTCCACCTCGGCGGCGTTGCGCCGGACCGCGTCGGCGAGGGCGGTGGGCTCGTCGGCCTCGTCCTTGCCGGTGCCCTCGGGCTTGTACAGCCAGGTGCGCAGGTCGCGCTCCTGGGCGCGGGCGAGCCTGCGCACCTCGTTCGCGTTCTCCGCGTTGCGCTGGATCAGGGTCAGGGTGTGCAGCACGGAGTCGTGGACATGGGCGGCGACCTCGGCGCGCTCCTGGGCCCGGATGCGCATCAGGCGCTCCTCGGAGAGGTCCTGGGTCATCCGGACCAGATACGGGCCGGCGAGGAGGGTGATGCCGACGAGGACCGCGAGGGCGGCCTGGAGGACCGAGCCGAGGTGGGCCGCGGAGCCCTGCAGCACGAAGATGCCGGAGACGCCGGCCGTGACGAGCAGGACGCCGCCGCCCGCGCGCAGCAGCGTGAGGGTGCGGCGGCGCCGGCCGACCTCGACCCAGCGGGCCCGGCGGGCGTTGTCCGCCTGCCGCCAGACCAGGGCGACGCCCGCGCCGACGAGGACGGCGGGCAGGAGATACGCCTTGGCTCCGTTGCCGAGATTGACGTTGCTCACGAAGACCATGGCCACCACGACCATGAGGAGCAGCGCGACGATCTGGCCCTTGTCCGGCTTGCGGGCGATCAGTCTGCGGCGGCCGTCCGGGGAGGTCTCGGTGCCGACCAGGGACGGCGGCTTCTGCCCGCCGACGCCGCCGACGCCGAGCGGGACGAAGAACCAGAACGCGGCGTACAGCAGCGCGCCGAGGCCGTCGGCCATGAGCAGGCCGACGAAGACGAGCCGCACCCAGATCACGGGCAGCCCGAGGTGCCCGGCGAGGCCCCGCGCCACGCCACCGAGCCAGCGGCCGTCGCTGCTGCGGTAGAGCTTGCGCGGTGGCCGCGGATCGTCGAGGGGCGCTGCTGCGGCTTCCGGCATGCCATTGATGGTCACACGGCCCGAGTTGCGAAGCATCAGGGTGCACCCCCGAGACTCCCCTGATCTTCGAACGGGCAGGTCCTCGAACGCTTCACCGGCGGCGTCTCAGGGCCGATATCAGGGTTCGGCCAGGGTCGTACCGACTGCCGTCGCGGCGGCCGGGCCGTCACCATGGACGCATGACAGATCACGACCACGCCGCGACGGGTCCGGGACCCGGCTCCGGCCCGCGCCCGGATCCGGGCCGTGGGCCGACGGATGCCGCGCCCGCCGCGACCGGGGAAGCGGACGCGCCGGACGGCGCGGACGCCGCTGCGCCGCACAAGTTCCGCCGCGACCGCCGCCACAAGATGGTCGCGGGCGTGTGCGCCGGGCTCGGGCGGCACACGGACATGGACCCGGTGATCTACCGGATCACCCTCGCCGTGCTGGCCGCGAGCGGCGGCATCGGGCTGATCTTCTACGGGTTCGCCTGGCTCTTCGTGCCGTACGACGACGAGGAGGAGAACGAGGTCCGCAAGCTGCTGACCGGCCGGGTCGACGGCCAGGCGCTGGCGGCGGTGCTGTTCGCGCTGGTCGGCTGTGGTGTGTTCCTGACGATGCTGAAGAACGGCGGGGTGCTCACCTTCGCCGTCGTCGTCTCCCTCCTCCTCGCGGGCGCCGGGTACTGGTCGCAGCGGCGCGGCGCGCCCGACCCCGACCCGCTGGCCGCCCAGGCGGTGGCCGACGCGCCGCCGGAGGCCAAGGCACCGCCGGTCGCCACCGCCTACCCCTCGTGGTGGCGCGACCCCATCGTCAAGGACGGCACGCACGTCGGCGGCACCGGCTATCTGTGGGGCCCGGGCGACTCGTACGACCGGGACATCGCGGCCGCCGTCAACATCGGCCTCGGCACCCCCCGCGGCGGCCGCGAGGACATACGCGCCCCGCGCACCGAGCCCCCGAGACCGCGCGGCCCCCGCTGGATCGGCGGCTGGGTCTTCCTGTTCGCCCTGCTGGCCGGCGGCGCGGGCACCGGCTCGACGTGGGACACGCATCCGCTGGGCACCAGCCTGCAGGCCGGGCTGTCCTGGGCGCTCCTGGTCTTCGGGCTCGGGATCGCGGTCAGCGCGTTCCTGGGGCGTACGGGCGCGGGATCGGTGTTCCTCGCGATCGTCACGGCGGCCCTGCTCGCCGGGGCGTCGACCCTGCCCAAGGACATCACCAGCCACTGGACGCACACGTCGTGGCAGCCCGCCACCGCCGCGGAGGTGCGGAGCTCCTACGACCTCGGGACGGGCGTCGGCACCCTGGACCTGAGCCGGGTGCACGTCGCCCCGGGGCAGACCGTGTCGACGGGGGCCGACGTGGGCGCGGGCAAACTGCGGGTGATCGTGCCGCCGGACGTGACCTTGAAGCTGAGCATCGATGTGGGGGTCGGCGACATCCAGTTGCCGGGTGAGGACAAGCGGGACGTGGACGTGGAGCCGGGCAAGCACAAGAACGTGACGCTGTCACCGACGGCGGACGGCAAGAAGGCGGGCACGCTCGACCTCGATCTCCAGGTCGGCGTCGGACAGGCGGAGGTGAGCCGTGCTGCGTCATGAGTTCCAGCCCGGGAAGCTGGTCGCCGGAGTCTTTCTCGCTCTCGCGGGCGTCGCCTACGCCGGTGACGCGGACGGGCTGTGGGAGACCCCCTGGTTCGCGATCATTCCGCTCGTGGTGGGCGGGCTGTGCCTCGCGGGCGCCACGGCGGCCCTGACTCAGGGCATACGCAGAAGGCGGCGGCCCGGCCGTTCGCACACGACCGAGGCCGCCGGGACCGACGGACCGGGCTGACCGGGCTCGCCGGTCCTACCGGTTGCTCAGCGATAGCCCCCCGACCGCAGCCGGCGCCGGGTGCGCAGGGCCGAGTCCAGGGACAGGTAGGGGGTGCCGGCCAGGACGAGGGGCAGCCAGGCCATCAGGTAGGCGAGGTCGTTGCCGTAGTAGTACGGAGTGGAGGACCAGCTGATCGTCAGCCACAGGCTGAGCGAGATCAGCGCGCCGCCGAGTGCGGCGAGGCGGCCCAGCAGGCCGACCAGGACGCCGATGCCGACGGCCAGCTCGCCGAAGGCGATGGCGTAGCCGAAGCCGACGGGGTTCTTCAGGGCCAGGTCGACCAGGGCCGGGATGGCCGCGGAGTCGCGGACCGAGCGCATCGTGTCCCCGATCGACCCGGAGCCGCCGGACTTCATGAAGGCGCTGTCGGTCAGCTTGTCGAGCCCGGCGTAGATGAAGGTGACGCCGAGGAAGACACGTAGAGGAAGGAGGGCGTAGCGGGTGGCGGTGTCCCGCCAGTCCCGGTCGCCGCCGAGATGGGGGGTGTGCGTATCCGTTCGAATGCTGTGAGTCATCGCTCCTAGCCGCCTCTCGCCCGCCTGCCGAGACCCCTCAACAGACCTTACGTACGTCGAGCGGCGTCCGCTCAACCCCCGTGCGGACGTTTTTTGAAGACTGGACGATCAGAGGTGCGTCCGTATCTGCCGCACCGGGTGTCCCAGGACCTGGCCCACGGCGCTCAGCTCCTCGTCGGAGAACCGGAGGCGCTCCGGGTTCCAGACGGCGATCTCGAAGCGCGCGAAACCACAGCGTCCATCGTATTCCAGCAGGTCGAGGGAGGTTCTGGTGTCACAGCAGGGGACCTTCACGGTGAGGCTGGGGAATCCGTCCTCATGGGCGTCGAGCAGATCGTCGTACCACGAGCGGTCGATCGCGGCGCCGCAGTGCGGGCAGCCGACGCGCCGCAGATCGGCTCCGCAGTCGACGAAGGTGAGGGCGTCGTACCAGTCGATCTCGATCTCGGCCTCGACGCCGTCCGGGTGACCGGGCGCCAGTTCCGCCACCAGTGCGGCGGCCCGCTCGCCCGCCGCCGGCCCCGGCTGCCAGTGCGGGTCGGTCGGGATCACCGACAGGATGTCGTCGCTCATCGGCTCGTCGCTCCGGTCGCTGCGGTCAGTCCGTCACCTCGACCACGCAGCGGTTCGTGGCCACTCCGGCCGCCGTCACCACCTGCACCTCCACCGAGCCGGGCTCCACGTCCGCCGGTACGGGAACCGTCAGGACCGTGTCCGAGGGGTTGCTGAAGCCGCCGTTGACCGGGACCAGCGGGACGTGGACGTGGACGGCGCCGATGCGGACGACCATGCGGGAGAGATGGTCGGCGGACCGGGCGCCGGGCGGTACGAAGCCGGCACCGCGGATCTCGATGTCGTCGCCGGTGCGGATCGGACCGTCCAGGTCGCCGGCCTCGCGGGCGCGGACCACGGAGAGGACCACCGGGCGGCCGCCTTCCGCGTACTTGCCGGCCACATAGGTGGCGCAGGAGACGAGGACCACCACCGCCAGGCCCCAGGGCAGGTCGGGCAGCTGGTCGGGGCGGCGGGCGAGCCGTACGGCGGCGAACAGCAGGGCCACGGCGCTGATCACGACGTACTGGATGTCGGCGAAGGCGCCCCGGCCGGAGTCGTCGGTGAGCAGGTCGGCCGCGCGGGGCCGGTGCGCGCGCACCTTCTGGAGCCGCTGGCCGAGGATGCGCAGACCGACCACCCGGCGGACGAGCACCGCGATGCCGCAGACCACGGCCAGCACGGTCACCACACCCGCCCCGCGGGCCAGTTCGAGCCCGGAGATCAGCGCGTCGCGTTCGGTGTGGTCGGAGGCGGCGGCGAGACGGGCCGCCAGGAGCAGCACCGCGTAGGCCACGAGCAGCACCCAGGCCACGGCCACGGTACGGGAGGTGGACATGCGGTTGTCCTCGCCGATGACGGGGGCCAGCGCCCCGCCGCGCGCCCGGTGGAACCAGGAGGCCGCGGTCAGCGTGCCGGCCACCACCAGCGCGGCGAGCAGTCCGGCGGTGCGCGCGCTCGTCCAGCCCGCGCCGATCGCGGTCAGGGACTGCCCCAGGAGCAGCAGGAACACGGCCGCCCACAGGACGTACAGCGTGCGCAGCCACAGGCGGCCCAGCCACGCCTCGCCTTCCGCGCGCCCGCGCTCGGCGACGACCTCGGCGGACTGGGTCAGTTCCTCGGAGACCCACTGCCGGGAGGCGGAGGCGGAGTGGGCAACCGCCGCGGGCAGGCCCTGACCGGCCGCGAACTCCTCCCGCTTGAGCAGGAATTCGGCGACGGCCCGCCGGTGCCCCTCCCGCACGCCGTGCGGGCAGTCCCCGCAGGCGCAGCCGCCTCCGTGGGCACCCCCGTGGACGCCCCTCTCGGCGCCCTGCCTCGCCTCCTGCACCGCCACGCCCGACGCCCGCCTTCCCCATGACCCACGACCGGGGGCACGACCGGTGGCAGTCTCCGCGAAGACCCACCGCCGTCGTGCAACTCCCATGCGACGACAGCGAATTGTGCCCTACGCCACGCCGCGCGCGTCCGGCAGGTGGTCACCTCGGGTGAAGCATGGCCCACTGTGTTGACCCGGCTGCGAGAATTTCGGTATGGCCGAGATCATCCAGCGCGACGGGAGCTGGGCCTTCGACGGCACCACGGTCCGGATCACCCCGGGACTCCATCGTTCCGTGCCGCTCCTGCGGCAGACGTACGGGGAGATCTCCGTGCCCCTGGAGGCCGTCTCGGGCGTGGTCTACGAGCCCGAACGCAAGCGCGGCCGGCTGCGGATGCGGTTGCGCGAGGGCGCCGACCCGCTGTTGCACGCCACGGGCGGCCGGTTGCCGGAGGCGGCCGATCCCTACCGGCTGACGGTGGACGTGGACCGGTCCGGGGTCGCCGAGTACGTCGCCGAGGAGATCCGGCACTCCCTGTTGCTGGACCAGATCCCCACGGAGCCCACGAAGGCGTTTCTGCTGCCCGGGCCGCCGGTGCCGGTCTCGGTCCGGTCCTCCGACGGCACGGTCTCCTTCGACGGCAGCCAGGTGCGCATCGACTGGGCCGACACCTCGGACCGGGTCAAGCGGGCCACCGGGCCACGGATCATCAACGTCGGCGACCTGGTGCAGGTCGAGTGGCTGCCCAACTCCGGCTACGAGGACGGTTTTCTGCGCTTCGTGACGCGCGAGACGGTGTTCTCCAAGCTGCCGCCCGAGCGGGACCCGTTCGCCCTCGACCTGTGGGGAAGCGTCCGCCGCGACCTGCTGACCGCGCTGGTGGCGGCCGCGGTCACCGCACGGCTGCCGCATCCGTCGACCCGGCCGGGCGGTGAGTTCGCCGACCGGCAGCGACCGACGGGCGCGGTGCCGCCGCCGGCCGACCATCACGACGTACTGCTGCGCCGGCTCCGGGAGTTGGGCGAGCTGCACCGGGACGGGGTGCTCACGGACGAGGAGTTCGCGATGACCAAGGCCGTGGTGCTGAGGGGGTTCCAGCCCTGGTGCTCAGGGGGTTCTAGCTGAGCAGGTCCGGCTCGCTGCGGCTGATGTCCTGCCACAGCGGCTGGTAGTTGATCCAGGCCACCAGGTCGCCGCCGAGCTGTTCGCGGGTCGCGACCGCGAGTTTGTGGTCGATGAGGAGCGGGCGCCCCGCGGCCTTCGCCATCAGCTGCACCTGTGAGGATCTCTCCATCGACAGGAACCACCAGGCCGCCGCGTCGATCGAGTCGCCGACCGTGAGCAGGCCGTGGTTGCGCAGCACGAGGGCCTTGCGGCTGCCGAGGGCGGTCGCGATACGGCGGCCCTCGTCGCTGTCGACGGCGACGCCGGTGTAGGCGTCGTACAGGGCGTGGTCCTCGTAGAAGGCGCAGCTCTCCTGGGTGATCGGGTCGAGGAGATCGCCGAGCGCGGACAGGGTGCGGCCGTGCACCGAGTGGCAGTGGGCGACGGCCACGACGTCCGGGCGGGCGGCGTGGACCTGGGCGTGCACGGTGAACGCCGCCTGGTTGACGTGGTAGCGGCCCTCGATCACCTGCCCGTCCTGGTTGGCCAGGACGAGGTCGCTGACGGTGACGTGCTTGAAGGGCATCCCGAACGGATTGACCCAGAAGCAGTCCGTGTACTCGGGGTCGCGTGCGGTGATGTGCCCCGACACCCCGTCCTCGAACCCGGCCCGTCCGAAGATCCGCAGCGCGCCGGCGAGCCGTTCCTTGCGGTGCCTGCGCTCGTCGTCGAGCGAGTCGTACATCGGCGGCATCGCGAACTGCAGCTGATCGGTGGGCAGCGGCAGAGGCGGGGTCGGCCCGTGCATAGGTCCTCCAGCACTGGGTTTGCTTTACGGGGCGGAAGTTACCGTCGGTCAGCGCAGGAAAACAGAGCTGTTTTGTAAAGATGACGCAGCGGTCGATGCGGCCCGTCCACACCCAAACACATACCCGACAGAAGATGTCGGGTATTGCCGTAACAGTGGCTCGTATGAACTGGGCAGACTTCACCTCCGCCGCTCCCGACTTCGCGAGGACCGTCGAGGAGCGCTTCGGCGCGTTCCGCCATCACGTCCTCGCCACCCTGCGCCGGGACGGCTCCCCGCGCACCACCGGCCTGGAGGTGCGTTTCCTGCGCGGCGAGCTGTGGCTGGGCATGATGCCGGACTCGCTCAAGGCCCTCGACCTGCGCCGGGACCCCCGGTTCGCGCTGCAGGCGAATCCGGGGCCGGACTCCGCGATGGGCGGCGGGGACGTGCGGATCAGCGGGCGGGCCGTGGAGGTCGTCGATACGGCACTGAAGGCGGCGTACGTCGAAGAGGTGGAACCGCCGCAGCCGTTCCACCTCTTCCGCACCGAGTTGACGGAGGTCGTACGGACCTACGTCGAGGACGACACGTACCTGGTCGTCGAGGTCTGGCGGCCCGGAGCGCCGGTGCGCACTCTCAGGCGGACGTGACCTTCAGGAACGGGAGGACTACTCCCACTCGATGGTGCCCGGCGGCTTCGAGGTCACGTCGAGGACGACGCGGTTGACGTCGCGGACCTCGTTGGTGATCCGGGTCGAGATGCGCGCGAGGACCTCGTACGGCAGGCGCGACCAGTCCGCGGTCATCGCGTCCTCGGAGGAGACCGGGCGCAGCACGATCGGGTGGCCGTAGGTGCGGCCGTCGCCCTGGACGCCGACGGAGCGGACGTCCGCGAGCAGGACCACCGGGCACTGCCAGATGTCGCGGTCCAGGCCGGCCGCGGTCAGCTCCTCGCGGGCGATGGCGTCGGCGTCCCGGAGCAGGTCCAGACGGTCCTTGGTGACCTCGCCGACGATGCGGATGCCGAGGCCGGGGCCCGGGAAGGGCTGGCGCTGGACGATCTCCTCCGGCAGGCCGAGCTCCTGGCCGACCATGCGGACCTCGTCCTTGAAGAGCTTGCGGAGCGGCTCGATGAGCTTGAACTCCAGGTCCTCGGGGAGGCCGCCGACGTTGTGGTGCGACTTGATGTTGGCGGTGCCGGTGCCGCCGCCGGACTCGACGACGTCCGGGTACAGGGTGCCCTGGACCAGGAACTCCACGGCCGGGCCCGCGTCGGCGATGATCTCGGCCTGCGCCTGCTCGAAGACGCGGATGAACTCGCGGCCGATGATCTTCCGCTTCTCCTCGGGGTCGGAGACGCCCTTGAGCGCGGTCAGGAAGCGCTCCTCGGCGTCCACGACGACCAGCTTGACGCCGGTCGCGGCCACGAAGTCCTTCTCGACCTGCTCGGTCTCGCCCTTGCGCATCAGGCCGTGGTCGACGTACACGCAGGTCAGCTGGTCGCCGATGGCGCGGGCGACGAGGGCTGCGGCGACGGCGGAGTCCACGCCGCCGGACAGACCGCAGATCGCGCGCTTGTCGCCGACCTGCTCGCGGATCGCGGTGACCTGCTCCTCGATCACGTTGCCCGTGGTCCAGGAGGGGGTCAGGCCAGCGCCGCGGTAGAGGAAGTGCTCCAGGACCAGCTGGCCGTGCGTGGAGTGCATGACCTCGGGGTGGTACTGGACGCCGTAGAGCTTCTTCTCGTCGTTCTCGAAGGCGGCGACCGGGACGACGTCCGTGGACGCGGTGACGGTGAAGCCCTCGGGTGCGGCGGAGCAGGCGTCGCCGTGCGACATCCACACGTGCTGCTCGGCCGGGGTGCCCTCGAAGAGGGTGGAGGACGTCCGGGAGACGTGCAGGTCGGTGCGGCCGTACTCGCGTGCGCCGGTGTTGTCGACGGTGCCGCCGAGGACCTCCGCCATCAGCTGGAAGCCGTAGCACATGCCGAAGACGGGGACGCCGGCCTCGAAGAGCTCGCGGTCGAGGCGGGGGGCGCCCTCCTCGTACACGGACGAGGGGCCGCCGGAGAGGATGATCGCCGCGGGGTTCTTGGCGAGCATCTCGGCGACCGGCATGGTGCTCGGCACGATCTCGCTGTAGACCCGCGCCTCGCGGACGCGACGGGCGATGAGCTGGGCGTACTGCGCGCCGAAGTCGACGACCAGAACGGTGTCGGGGGTGGCGGCAGCGGGAGTCGCTGATGACACGGGGTGCCTTCCGGCGGTTTGGGCGGGGGTCTGTGGTGTCGATTCTAGCCGGGTGGGCGTGGGTGACCTCGCCGTCGCCCTGGGGGCTGCCGCCCCCGGACCCCCGCTGTCGGCCTGAACGGCCTCGTCCTCGAACTACCCCGAGCTCTACGAGCAGGGGGTACCCCCACGGGCTGATATGGCCAACGGTGCCCGAAGGTTCCGTGGCATACTGGACTCATGCTCGCGCAGACGACCTTCCTCTTTACCTATGGCAACCGGCCCGCCGGCTGCCATGGTCGTGCTGCTTGAGCCAACCGCCAAGCGACTTCCCAGGCGCCCCGGGCCGACAAGGCCCGGGGCGCCTGTCGTTGTCCGGGGTCTTTCGTTCCGGGGGCGCCGCGTCCCGCCCGATGAGGAGCCCCAGCCATGACCGTCACCCCCGCAGAGAAGACCGGCGCCCGCACCGCCGAGGCCGCCGATGTGATCACCGGTGCCCGTGAGCGCATCGACTCGCTCGACGACCGGATCATCGGCCTGATCCAGGAACGGATGGCCGTGTCCGCCGTGATCCAGGAGGCCCGGATCACCTCCGGCGGGCGGCGCGTGAACCTCTCCCGGGAGATGGAGATCCTCGACCACTACAGGGAGGCCCTGGGCAAGCCGGGCACCGGCCTCGCGATGACCCTGCTGGAGCTGTGCCGCGGCCGGGTCTGAACGCACGTACGGAATCCGACTCACCCGTACGGCGCGTGACCGCCCCGCGAACGGCTTCGTTGGTCCCGGTGTCCGTGCCAGCCAGGGGCGGGCCCGAAAGAACCACGCGTGGCTCGCTGGAGCGATGAGGCGTGCGGATCGTGCCGTGCGTCGTGGGACCTCGCTCCAGACAAGTGACCGGACGGCAGGGGACAGCAGCCCGGTCACGCAAGAGAACGGCCGGCTCCGGGGACGCCCGGGGCCGACCGGCGGAAAACTGCAAATATGCACAAGGGTTGGGTCAAACGGTTGCGGAGGCCCCGCTCTTCCAGCACGATGCCTGGAAAGCCCGCCAAGTCCCAAAGCAGACATACGCATGGCAATGCACTGCATCACAGGGCACAGGGCACACAGACAAGCGGCGCAACCCCCCGGCGCCGCTCCCCGGGCACCGACGCTGCCCTGACGTCGGTGCTGACGGAGAAGGGCCCCGCGGCTCCGTCCCGCGGGGCCCTTCGCATGCCCGCACACAACGACCCGCACACCATGACCCAGGAGTGTGATCCAGGCCACATAAAGATTATTTGAGTGAACGTGCAACCATCCGCCGACCTCGCGGATCAAACCAGCAGAACCAAGGGTCACCTCCCGCGCCCCACACGCGGAGCCCACCATCAGATGCCCCGTGCCGCGCGTCGCGGCACGCTGGATTCCCCGAGGTCATCATGAAGCTTCGCCGTGCCATGGCCGCAGCGGCCGCGACGGCTGTCATAGCACCGCTCGCGCTGCTGTCCGCGCCCGTCGCGTTCGCGGAGGAGTCGCCGTCGCCGACCCCCACCGAGACCGTGACGAGTGAGGCCCCGTCCGAGATACCGAGCGACTCGGCGACCCCGTCCGCCCCCGACGGCGGTCAGCCCTCCGACAGCGTCACCCCGAGCGACTCGACGTCCGCCTCGGCGCCCGCGCCGAGCGACAGCGCGAGCCAGTCCCCCGAGCCCGAGCCCTCCGAGTCGGCCGAGCCGAGCGAGGACCCGTCCGACCCGGACGTGCCCTACTGCGAGGACCTCGACGAGAACTTCGGCGACGCCAAGGTGTCCGCCGACATCAAGGGCCTGCCGGGCAAGATCGTCGCCGGTGACGGCTTCCACGACTTCAAGCTCGTCGTCACCAACGACTCCAAGGCCGACGTCGAGGGCGTCGCCTTCTACGCCGAGGTCGAGAACTACGAGCTCGACGAGTCGAAGTTCCTGAGCCCGTACGTCGACCTGGAGTTCAAGAATCCCGAGAGCGGTGCCTGGGACCGCATCGGCACCGACGACTGGGCCGGCGACTACTTCTTCTACGTGGCGAAGCTGAAGTCGGGCGCGAGCCAGACGGTCGACCTGCGCGTCAGCATCGACGCCAAGGCCCCCGCCGGTGACGCCTACTCCTTCGGCTCCGGCGCCTACCTCGACAACGTCAAGGGCCAGGACTGCATCGCCGAGGGCTGGGCGCAGTACGACTTCGAGGTCCTGAAGGCCGGCTCCTCGAACCCCGACCCGGGTGACGCCACCCCGAGCGGCGAGGGCCCCAAGGACTCGCCGAAGAAGCCGCAGGGTGACGTCTCCGACCTGCCGACCGGCAACCTCGCCGAGACCGGTTCCAGCTCCGCGCTGCCGATCGTCGGTCTCGTCGGCGGTGTCGCCGTCGTCGCCGGTGCGGGCGCGGTGTTCGCGGTGCGCCGCCGCAGGGCCGGGGCCGGCGCCGACGCGTAGGCAGTAGGCAGTAGGCAGTAGGCACGAACAGACACGAAAAGAGAGGGACCTGCGCTCGGAGGGGGGCGCAGGTCCCTCTTTCCGTTCAAGGGCTACTTCTTCGGCGGCACCGTCGGTATCCCCAGGAACGGCAGTCGCAGCGCGCCGAACGCGTCCGACGGAACCGCCGGGGCGGCCGGCTCGACCGGCTTGAGGCGCTCGTACTCCGCACCCTGCGCGGGACGCGGGTCCGCCTCCCCCTTGTTGGGCCAGTACGACATCGCCCGCTCGGCCTGCGCGGTGATGGTCAGCGACGGGTTGACGCCCAGGTTGGCCGACACCGCGGCGCCGTCGACCACCGAGATGCCCGGGTGGCCGTACAGCCGGTGGTACGGGTCGATCACTCCGGTCTCGCGCGAGTCGCCGATGGGGCAGCCGCCGAGGAAGTGCGCGGTGAGCGGGGTGCCCATGAGCTCGCCGACGTTGCTGCCCGGGAAGCCGTTGATCTCCTCGGCGAGCGCGGTGGCCGCCTCGGAGGCCGCCTTGATCTGCTTCGGGTTGGGAGCGCCGTGGCCCTGCCGGGCCGTGAGCAGTCCCTTGCCGACGCCGTTCGGCTTCAGGTACGTCGTCAGGGAGTTGTCCAGCGACTGCATCACGAGGCCGATGATGGTCCGCTCCGACCAGCGGCGGTTGGACAGGGAGCGGGCCACCAGGACCGGGTGCCGGGCGGCGTTCGCCAGCCAGGCCAGGGCGCGGGAGGAGCCCTCGGCGTAGGGGACCTGGAGGATCGACATCCCGCCCATGGCGTTGGAGCCCTTGCCGTAGCGGACCGGCTCGATGTGGGTGTTCTCGTCCGGGTGGATCGACGAGGTGATGGCCACGCCCCGGGTGAAGTCGGCCTTCGGCGTGCCGTGCGCCTTGCGGTAGCGGCGGTTGTCGGTCTGCGCGCCCACCAACGCCTCGGAGTTGGTGCGGGTGAGGTCGCCCAACCGGTCGGAGAGGTAGGGCAGCCGGCCGTTCGCCTTCATCCGGTGCAGCAGGGTCTGCGTGCCGTAGGTGCCGGCCGCGAGGACGACCCGGCGTGCGGTGAAGGTGCGGCCCTTGCCCTTCTTCTTCTCGTCCGTCGGCAGGGTCGCGACCGCGTACCCGCCGCGTGAGTCGTCCGTGACGGACACGACCGTCGTCATCGGGTGCACCACCGCGCCCGCCTTCTCGGCGAGGTGGAGGTAGTTCTCGTTGAGCGTGTTCTTGGCGCCGTGCCGGCAGCCCGTCATGCACTCGCCGCACTCGGTGCAGGCCTTGCGCGCCGGGCCCGCCCCGCCGAAGTACGGGTCGGCGACCTCCTCGCC
>NZ_JBSHAQ010000020.1:0-156566 GCF_053611585.1 Streptomyces sp. NPDC054794
CGACGAGGGCCCGTCTGCTCTGTCGCAGACGGGCCGTCGTCCCGGGTGGGCGATACTGGGTTCGAACCAGTGACCTCTTCGGTGTGAACGAAGCGCTCTCCCACTGAGCTAATCGCCCGGGCGCAGGAAGAACATTACCCCAAGTCAGGCGGTGCCTCCGACCAGGTGACGGTCGGCCGGCGCACGCTCCCCGCACGGTCGGATCACTGGTCCTTGAGCTTCCACGGCATCACCATGCCGAACTTCCAGAGGTAGATCCCGACCAGCACCGCCACGATCACCAGACCGATCACGGTCAGGGTGATGTTGCGGCGCCGCACCTTGGGATCGAGCGCCCGCTGGGCCGCCTCGGTGACCTTCCGCTTCGTCCAGCGCAGGACGAGCTGGGCCCAGACGAACTCGGTCGCCCAGATCGCCATGCCGCCGAAGATCACCACCCACCCCGGCCCGGGCAGCGGAAGCATGACGATGCCGACGCCCACGACCGCGAGGCCGACGACGAAGACGCCGACCTGCCAGCTCACATGCAGGGCGCGGCGCGCCCTGATGAACTCCGGCGCCCGCGATCCGAGTCCCCGCTCGTCCTGCGCCACGTCCGCCTTCACCCCGTCAGCCTTCACCTCGTCCGACACCGCTGCGATCTCACCCGCCCCGTTACTCCCCGTATTCATACGGCCAAACCCTACCGGAGCGAATCAGTCACCGGAATGGACGTACCTCTCGTACTGGTTCTCGGCCGGAAGAGTTACGTAAAGACAGGCAAAACACTCAGAGGGGTTTACAACGGCACCGTAGGTGGCATGTCGATTTCGCCGACGTGCGAATCCCCGAGCGCACACTGAGCGAAAGGCCCTGGCGCTTATGAACACCACGGTCAGCTGCGAGCTGCACCTGCGCCTCGTTGTGTCGAGCGAGTCCTCCCTGCCTGTCCCCGCAGGCCTGCGGTACGACACGGCCGACCCCTACGCCGTGCACGCCACCTTCCACACCGGAGCCGAGGAGACCGTCGAGTGGGTGTTCGCCCGCGACCTCCTCGCCGAGGGGCTGCATCGGCCCACCGGCACCGGCGACGTCCGCGTCTGGCCGTCCCGTAGTCACGGTCAGGGCGTCGTATGCATCGCCCTGAGCTCCCCGGAGGGGGAGGCTCTGCTGGAGGCCCCTGCGCGGGCCCTGGAGTCGTTCCTGAAGCGGACGGACGCCGCCGTGCCTCCCGGCACGGAGCACCGGCACTTCGATCTGGATCAGGAGCTGTCGCACATCCTGGCGGAAAGCTAGGCCGCGACCCTCGAAGCCGCCCGGCGCCGTCCACTCGGGGAGACGGCTCGGGCCAGGACAACCGCATACGGCAGGACCGACGCCGTCACCGTGAACCCACGGGGACGGCGTCGGCTTGCCCGCACGGGAACCACCGAGGCGCCGCGGGCGTTCTCCCAGTAGGCAGCCGGCAGCGGGGCGGGCCCGATGCGGGCCGCACCGTTGTCGCTACCATCGGCCAGCATCGGCGGGCGTCCGCCCGACCCCCCAGGCCAGGGAGCGAAACGTGCTGATCACCCACGACACCCGGTGCGCCCTCGACACCGTGGTGGATCTGGTGAACACCGTGCCGGAGGACGACTCCGCGACGGACGGGCTGCCGGATGTCGCGACCCTCGAAGATTTCGTACGAAACCACAAAATCAGCGATGTCGGGGTCCTGTCGGAGTTCGATCTGTCGGCCGTGCGCAAGGTGCGCGGGCGGTTCGCGGGGATCTTCGCGGCCCCTGATGCCCGGACCGCGTCCGGGTTGATCAACGAACTGGTCGCCGCCGCGGGCACGACCCCCCGGCTCACCGACCACGACGGCTACGACTGGCATGTGCACTACTTCGCGCCCGGCGCCTCCGTGGCCGACCACCTCGCGGCCGACTGCGGGATGGCGCTGGCGTTCTTCGTGGTCGCCGGCGAGCAGGAGCGGCTACGGCGCTGCGAGGCGCCCGACTGCCGTCGCGCCTTCGTCGATCTCTCCCGCAACCGCTCGCGGCGCTACTGCGACAGCCGCACCTGCGGGAACCGGCTGCACGTGGCCGCGTACCGGGCGCGGCGCAAGGAGGCGGCCGGCTGATCGCCGGACGGGCTCCTCGATGCCGACGCCAGCCCGGCGGGTGGCGCCGGGACTGGCGTGTACGGCTCACAGCAACAGCAGGTCGTGCAGCGCAGCCATGAGGAGCAGACACCCGATCACCGCTAGGAAGATCATCAGCGGTGGCTGGGAAAGGGCGAAGAGGCACCCGCGGGGCTCGTCCTTCGGCGGCGCGGCCTCGCTCTGTTCTGTGTCCAGCATCTCGCGGCGATGATGACGCAGCAGGCGCCCCGAACGCGATCAACACGCCCGCAATGAGCGGGAGTTCGCCGCTTTCCGTGATCTTCGGTCCGGATCGGCTCAACCCATGAGCACTTCCGGGCGCGCCACCGACGCAGTGTGTCGTTTCAGTGGGCGCACACCGACGCACTGTGTCGTTTCAAACGGTCACGCGAGGGTCATATGCCGTGCTTCTTGAGGATGGCCTCGATGTCGCTGAAGTCGTCGGCGGAGCTCTTCGCGGCGGGGGCCGTCGCGGGCCGGGTCGACTGGCGTGCGCCGGGTTCGAGGGAGGGCGCCGAGGCCGCCGGGGCGACCGCGTCGCGCTGTGTGGCCCGGGCCGCCTTCCGCTCGGCGCGGGTGCCTCCGCGCCGGCGCTCCACGATGCGCGTGGTCGCGAACAGGGCCCAGGCCATGCCCAGCACACCGAAGCCCGCCCAGGCGGTGGGACTGAAGGCGGTGTCGGCCAGCCAGCCGACGACACCCGTCATCACCAGGCCGACCGGCACGAGCGAGTAGGCCGCGATGCGGGTGGCCGCGAGGAAGCGCTTGCGGTACGCGGTGACCACGGCGATGCCCAGTCCTGCCGCGGACGCGGCGGAACAGACGGTCTCGGCAATCATCCGGTCCTCCTGGCGGGCTCGGTCGGGCACGGCGCGACGAACGCGGTGCGCCGCGTCCCCTCCATCGTGCACCTGCGGGTCCCCGGGATGCCACGGTCCCGCCGGACATCAGGGACATCTCCGGGTCGCCTCCTTCCCAGGTGCCGGTCCTCGGCACGCGGTCCCGATTCGGCCCCCGGGGCCCGGCCTGGGAGACTGGTGGGCATGAGCGACTCCTCCCCCGCGAGCACCGAAGTCCCCGTCCTCGACGTCTGGTGCGAACTCCAGTGCCCGGACTGCCGCAGCGCCCTGGACGACCTCCGTGCCCTGCGTGCCCGCTACGGCGACCGGCTGGAGCTGCGGCTGCGGCACTTCCCGCTGGAGAAGCACAAGCACGCGTTCGCCGGCGCGCAGGCCGCCGAGGAGGCTCTGGAGCAGGGGAAGGGCTGGGAGTACGTGGAGGCCGTGCTCGGCCGGGTCGAGGAACTGGACCGCGAGGGAGAACCCTTCCTGGTCGAGATCGCCGGCGAACTCGGCCTGGACGCCGAGGAGTTCGACACCGCGCTGATCGACGGGCGGCACATCCTGATCGTCGACGCCGACCAGGCCGAGGGCAAGGCGATCGGCGTGACCGGCACGCCCACGTACGTCATCGGCGGCGAGCGCCTCGACGGCGGCAAGAGCCAGGAGGGTCTGCGCGAGCGCGTCGAGGAGATCGCGGACCGGCTGCTGGCCGAGCGGGCCTGACCTCAGAGCAGGTTCTTGTGCATCGCGTACGACGTCGGCACGTATCCCAGTGAGTCGTACAGCCGCTCGGCCGGTGTGTTGCCGGCGAAGACGTTGAGGCCCAGGACGCGCTTCCCGGCGGCGATCGCCTGCGCCTCGGCCAGCAGCATCAGGGAGCGTCCGTGGCCCCGGCCGCGGGCGTGCTCGTCGGTCTCGACGTCGTAGACGTACGCCGTGTCCCCGGCGAGGGACAGCCACAGGGTCCCGACCCCGGCTCCCTCCTGCTCCAGCACGCTCACCAGCATGTTCTCGGTCGCCAGGCCCTGGGGCAGCAGCTGTGCGTGGTCGTGCTCCGACTTGGCCCACGCCTCGGCCTCGGGTACGCCGCGGTCGATCCAGTCCTGCGCGTACTCCGCGAGCTTGCGCACGAGCCAGGGCTCGTACTCGGCCTCGGTCATGGCTCTGCCCCGGCTGCCCGCGGGCAGTCCGGGAGGTGTGTCGCCGAGCGGCTTGTGCATGCCGCGGTTGCGGTGGACGTAGCCGAGCGCCGTGCTGAGCCGCAGCGCGCCCCCGGCGTCGGCGGGCACGGAGACCTCGATGCGCCTGCAGCCCCAGCCGCGCGCCACCTCCTCGGCGGCGAGCGCGGCCACCGCGCCCCGGCCGCGTCCGCGGTCGGGCTCCTCGATGCGCAGATCGTCGATCCGGGCGACGGAGGGGCCGAACACGGGGTGCGTGGACAGGTGCACCACACCGACGGAACGGCCGTTCACGCACACCTGGAAGTGGCGCGACAGCGCCCCGTCGTCGGCACGCTGAAGCGGCTCGGTCGGCCGCAGGGTAGTGGTCATCACGGGTGTTCTACCCGTTCCCGGCTCCCTGAGCAGCCCAATTTCCGGGGCGGTCCGGGAGCGGCCGGGCCAGTCAGGGATCGAGGTCGTCCCCGGACCGTTCGTCGAAGATCCGCATCGCCTTGGCCGTCACCGGGCCCGGCGCGACGGGGAGTTCGCGGTCGTCGACGCGGTGCACGGCCTGGACGTCACGCAGGGTGGACGTCAGGAAGACCTCGTCGGCGCGTTCCAGGACGTCCAGCGGCAGGTCGGTCTCCTTGGCGCCGGTCCACTCGACGGTCAGGGCGCGGGTGATGCCGGGCAGGCAGCCGGAGGCGACCGGCGGGGTGTGGATCTCGCCGTCGAGCACGACGAAGACATTGGAGCCCGTGCCCTCGCAGAGCTGTCCGAGCGTGTTGGCGAACAGGGCCTCGGAGGCGCCGTGTTGGTGGGCGCGGGAGAGGGCGACGACGTTCTCGGCGTACGACGTCGTCTTCAGGCCGGTGAGCGCGCCGCGCTCGTTGCGGGTCCAGGGGACCGTGATCACGGCGGTGGCGTCGGGGCGGCGACCGGTCTCGCCGAGCGCGACGACCAGGGTCGGGCCGTGCTCGCCGCGGTCGGAGCCGAGGGGGCCGTGGCCGCCGGTGTACGTGATGCGCAGCCGGCCCAGCGGCATCGGGTTGGCCTCCAGGACGGCGGCGCAGGCGCGGCGCAGCTCGTCGTGGTCGGGGTCGGGCAGGCCCAGGCCCCGGGCCGAGCGGGTCAGCCGGTCGAGGTGGCGGGTGAGCGCGAACGGCTTCCCGTCGACCGCCTTCACCGTCTCGAAGATGCCGTCGCCCACGGTCAGCCCGTGGTCGAACACGGAGACGCGGGCGGACTCCATGTCCTGCAGTCCGCCGTCGAGCCAGATCCTCATGACAGAGCCTCTCCACTTTCCTCGTACGTTCCCGACGCTACCGCGAGCAGCCGGGACGCCTTCAGCTCGGTCTCCCGCCACTCGCCCTCGGGGTCGGAGCCCCAGGTGATGCCGGCGCCGGTGCCGAAGCGCAGGACGGCCGCGCCCCCGGCCGGCCGGTCGATCCAGAAGGTGCGGATGCCCACGGCCAGCTCACCGGTGCCCTCATCGGCGTCGACCCAGCCGATGCCGCCGCAGTAGGGGCCGCGGGGCGCCGTCTCCAGGGCGTCGATGATCCGCAGGGCGCTGGACTTGGGCGCGCCGGTGACCGAGCCGGGCGGGAAGGCGGCGGCGAGCAGCTGGGACCAGCCGTTGCCGTCGCGCAGTTCGCCGCGGACCGTGGAGACCAGGTGGACGAGGCCGGGGTGCTTCTCCACGGCGCACAGGTCGGGGACGGTCACGCTGCCGGTGGCGCAGACCTGCCCGATGTCGTTGCGGACCAGGTCCACGATCATGACGTTCTCGGCGTAGTCCTTCTCCAGGAGGTCCGCCTCGGTGCGGCCGGTGCCCTTGATCGGTCCGGACTCGACGACCCGCCCGGCGCGGCGCAGGAAGAGCTCGGGGGAGGCCGTGGCGATCTCCACTCCGTGCTCCGGAAGCCGAATCGTTCCTGCGTACGGCGCCGGATTGCCGCGCGCGAGCAGCGCGGCCAGTGCGTCCACGTCGGCGTCGGGGGCGATGCGCGCGGAGAGCACCCGGCAGAGGTTGGCCTGGTAGACCTCGCCGGCCGCTATGTGCTCGCGGATCCGGCGGACGGCTGCCGTGTACGTGGCGCGGTCGAGGGACGACGTCCAGTCACCGACCGCGGGGCCCTGCCAGCTCCCCGGTACCGGGGCGGGCACGGGCCCCTGCCGTACCTGGGCGAAGCGGGCGCAGGTCAGCCGTCCCTCGAAGTCGGCGCAGACCGCCCAGAACCCGGTGGAGTCCAGGGCCGCGGGGTCGCTGGTGACGTCGAGGAGGCCGGTGGCGACACGGTCGCCGAAGCGGGCGAGGGGAGGGAGGTGGAGCACGCAGTCGAGTCTAGGGCGGGTGTCGCGGGTGTACTGGGGACGGCCCCGGGATGGCCCGTGGGTGCCCTGACCACGTCCTCCCGCGAGTGCAGCGCAGCACGCTGCGCAAACGCGTTTTTGTACTGGCCCGGGAATCCGCTAGAGTTCAACACGTCGCCGGGACGCGGGAGCGGACCGAAACGACAAGCGGACGTAGCTCAGTTGGTAGAGCGCAACCTTGCCAAGGTTGAGGTCGCGAGTTCGAGCCTCGTCGTCCGCTCGATGGAACTAGGGGTCTTCCCGATCCCCTACACTCCTGGTGGAGTGGCCGAGAGGCGAGGCAACGGCCTGCAAAGCCGTCTACACGGGTTCAAATCCCGTCTCCACCTCCAAGGACGATTAGCTCAGCGGGAGAGCGCTTCCCTGACACGGAAGAGGTCACTGGTTCAATCCCAGTATCGTCCACTGGTCCGCAAGGACCTTGATCCGCGAGGATCCCCGCGCGATTAGCTCAGCGGGAGAGCGCTTCCCTGACACGGAAGAGGTCACTGGTTCAATCCCAGTATCGCGCACGCAGCATCCCGGACGATTAGCTCAGCGGGAGAGCGCTTCCCTGACACGGAAGAGGTCACTGGTTCAATCCCAGTATCGTCCACACATCCCGGAGCCCCCGGCCGTCTCGAACGGCCGGGGGCTTCGTCATGCGCCCGGATCAGCTGGAGAACAGCATGTGGCCGAAGCTCTTGTGACGGTGGTGGCCGCCGTGACCGCCGTAGTGGCCGCCGCCGTGGTGACCGCCGTGCGGGGCGCCCCAGGCGGGCGCGGCAGGGGCCGCCGGGTACGCCTGCGGGGCGGCCGGGGGCGGCGGGGCGGGCTGGGTCCACTGGGACTCCAGGCGGGTCAGCGCCTCCAGCTCGCCGTAGTCGAGAAAGATGCCGCGGCAGCCGCTGCACTGCTCGATCTGGACGCCATTGCGGTTGTACGTGTGCATCTGCGCATGGCACTTCGGACACTGCATGGTCGGCTCAACTCCTCGCCGGTAGGTCCTGCTTCGTGTTTCCCCAGGACAGACTCAGTCCGGCCCCGGTCGGTTGCACCCTACTTCGGGAATCCGCCCGTCAACTGTGGGGGTACGGAACCCATTCGGTCACAGGCGTCGACGAGGGCCTGCTCCACCTCGTCCAGCGGGCGGTTTGCCGCCAGGGCCTTGGTCACGGCGAGGGCCGCGGCCTGGACGGTCAGGGCGCGGGCCGGGACGTCCAGGGCGGGCCAGGGATCGCCGTACGCGGGCACCGCCGGGCCGCCGGCCACGCGGTAGGCGGTCAGGAAGCGGGTCCATTCGTCGGGCGGGAGGAGACCGCAGGCGTACCAGGCGGCCGGCCGCGCGAGGTCCCAGGCCGCGACGCCCAGGCCGAGGTCGTCGACGTCGATCAGCCGCCATGGGCCGTCCGGGGACGGGTGGCGGACGAGTTGGCCGAGGTGCAGATCACCGTGGCAGAGGGCGCCGGGGCCGGGCATGGGAGCCTCTGCGCGGGCCCAGGGCGGGAGGGCGGCCCAGGCGCGCCGGATCGGGGGCGCGGCGGGGTGGGGTTCGCGCGCGGTGGAGAGGGCCGCCCGGAGCCGGTCCATCGCGCGGGCGGCCTTGGCGGGTCCGCGCATCGGGGGCAGGTCCACGGGCGCCGGGCAGCGGTGGAGCCGGGCGAGCAGGGTGGCCGCGGCTTCCCAGGGGGCCGCGTCCGGGTCGTCCGGGTCCACCGGGGTGCCGTACGGCCAGAAGGTCACCGGGCGGTCGGCCACGGCGGCCGGATCCGGGGTGAGCGGGGAGAGGAGGATCTCGGGGTGCCGGGCGGCCGTGGCGAGCCGGACCGCCAGCTCGGCCCGGTCGGTGTCCCGGGCATGGGCCTTGGCGACCGCGCCGCCGTGCCGGACGACGGTGACATCGGGACGGTCGGCGAGGGTGACGCTCGCTCCGCAGGCACAGGGGGCGCCACCGGGGTGGGCCGTGGCGGTGGCCTGGGCGGAGAGATGCGGGAGTACGTCTGCGGTCACGGGGTCCCTCGGGCGGCAACGGATGTCCGGCGAGCGTACGCGCACAGCAATGCCGGCGCAGCTCCCCAGCTGCGCCGGCATCTGTGCCGTCCGCCGCACCCCCGTCCCCACGGGGTTTCATGGGTGGATGTCCCCGCCCGGACCGCTCTTCCGGGCCTGGGGTCGCCGCTCAGCGCCCCAGCATCACGCCCACGGACGACGCCTGTGTCGCCACTGTCTCCCAGCCGTCGAAGACGAGGAGGAGCAGCGCTGCCAGGGGAAGGGCCATCAGCGTCGCCACCAAGGGGTGGCGACGGCCCGTGCGGCGCGTACGGAACGCGGTGCGTCCCTGGGTGCGGATGAAAGTCCGCGGTGCCGGGTGGGCCATGGTCCCTCTCCTGACCGTCTCAGTTGTCGTTGGCAGCGGCGGATGTCTGACCTCGGGGGACGAGTGCTGCACCCGCCGCTTGACCTCAAATCTAGGCGCGCGGCGCCCGGCGGGCGTCATGCCTTCGTACCGATTGGCGGGCCTCCCCGAGGATGAGCTCTCACCTGTGGACTACTCCCCTGGGTGGAGACGGGGACCTAGGACTCAGGGTCATCCCGGAGTGGGCGCCCGGAGTGTTCCCGTTTTTCCGAGCTGTCCTCGCGCGGCACCGGCTGCTCGACCAGGGCCAGGACTCGGTTCGCCATGAAGCGGGCGGTACGGACCACGGTGCCGCTTCGCGTGACTTCGCTCACTTCCACGACACCTCGGCGTACCGCCGTCTCCACCCTGCGGCCCGCTCTGCTCGCCACCACCTCGTACGTGCGGGTCGTGTCCCCCGCGTCCACGACTATCTCCACCCGGTCACCCTTCACTCGTCCAATCCCCCTTCTGTGACGGCTGGTTGGGTTCACGGCTCGGCCAAAGGCGCCCCGTTCGCCCGCTCTCTGACCACCCTTCAATTCTCCCACCCGGCACTGACAATCCATCGGGCCGAGAGGGCGCGGCCTCTGCGCGCAGGCGGCTGTGGAAACGTAAGCTGTGCCACGTCACACGGACCGGGCAGCGGGGATGAACATGGCGATGATGCGCCTGAGGCGCGAGGACCCGCGCGTCGTCGGCTCGTTCAGGCTTCACAGACGGCTCGGCGCGGGCGGCATGGGCGTGGTCTACCTGGGCTCCGACAAGAAAGGGCAGCGGGTCGCCCTGAAGGTCATCCGCCCCGATCTGGCGGAGGATCAGGAGTTCCGGTCCCGGTTCGCGCGCGAGGTCTCGGCGGCGCGGCGGATCAGGGGCGGGTGCACGGCACGGCTGGTCGCGGCGGATCTGGACGCCGACCGGCCGTGGTTCGCCACGCAGTACGTGCCCGGCCCCTCCCTGCACGACAAGGTCGCCGAAGAGGGGGCGCTCGCGACGGCGCAGGCGGCGGCGATCGGTGCCGCCCTGTCCGAGGGGCTCGTCGCGGTCCACGAGGCCGGCGTCGTGCACCGGGACCTGAAGCCGTCCAACATCCTGCTGTCCCCGAAGGGGCCGCGGATCATCGACTTCGGCATCGCCTGGGCGACCGGCGCCTCCACCCTCACGCACGTCGGCACGGCGGTCGGCTCCCCCGGCTTCCTGGCGCCCGAGCAGGTGCGGGGCGCGGCCGTCACGCCCGCCACGGACGTGTTCGCCCTCGGTGCGACGCTGGCGTACGCCTCGACCGGTGACTCGCCCTTCGGGCACGGCAGTTCCGAGGTGATGCTCTACCGCGTGGTCCACGAGGAGCCGCTGCTGCACGGCGTACCGGACGCGCTCGCCCCGCTGGTGCGCGCCTGTCTGGCGAAGGACCCCGAGGAGCGGCCCAGCACGCTCCAACTCTCGCTGCGGCTCAAGGAGATCGCGGCCCGCGAGGCGCAGGGCATGACCGACGTACGGCCGCCCGCGCCGCGCACCGCGGAGGCGGACCGGCCCACGGGGCGGCACACCGAGAGCTATCCGGAGCAGCAGCGCGCGCAGCGGCGTCCGCAGTCCTCCCCGGGCACGCCCCTGCCGCGCGGCGGCCCCGCGTCCCGGGGCGGTACGCCCGCACGCGGCGGCGGTGTCCCGTCGCGGCCGGGCGGGGCGCGTCAGACGCCCGCCTCGCGGGGCACCACGCGGTCCGGGAGCGGGAGCCGCCCCGCCCCGCGCAGCGGTGCCGGCCGTCCGGGGCCGCGCACCACGGGGACCGGCCGGCGGCCCGCCAATCCGCGGCTGCTGCGGCAGCGGTTGTTCGTGTTCGTCGTGGTGACCCTGC
This sequence comes from Streptomyces sp. NPDC054794, assembly GCF_053611585.1. NCBI lineage: Bacteria > Bacillati > Actinomycetota > Actinomycetes > Kitasatosporales > Streptomycetaceae > Streptomyces > Streptomyces sp. NPDC054794. The sequence goes on from NZ_JBSHAQ010000020.1 coordinate 10,727, forward strand.
TGGTCGCCCTCGGCATCGCGGTGGCCCAGGGCTGCCAGGGGCCCTCGCGCGGGCTCGGCGACATCGGGAGCGTCGTGTCGAGCGGTCACGGGAACGGGCACGCGCGCGTGCCCGTTGCGCCGGACGTCAGGGAGTAGCCGGAGCGCGGGGCTGCCGGTTCCTCAGGACTCGGGGCGGCCGGTGGCCACCGCGTAGAAGGCGACCGCGGCCGCCGCGCCCACGTTGAGGGAGTCGACGCCGTGGGACATGGGGATGCGGACCCATTCGTCGGCGGCGACCAGGGCCTGGGTGGACAGGCCGTCGCCCTCCGCGCCGAGCATCAGGGCCACCCGGTCCATGCGGTGCGGGGCGGCCTCGTCCAGGGACGTGGCCTTCTCGTCCGGGGTGAGCGCCAGGAGGTTGAACCCGGCCTCCCGGACCGACTCCAGGCTCTTGGGCCAGCTGTCCAGGCGGGCGTACGGCACGGAGAAGACCGCGCCCATGGAGACCTTGACGCTGCGGCGGTAGAGCGGGTCGGCGCAGTCGGGCGACAGCAGCACCGCGTCCATGCCGAGCGCGGCGGCCGACCGGAAGATCGCGCCGATGTTGGTGTGGTCGTTCACGGACTCCATGACCACCACCCGGCGGGCGGAGCGCAGCAGCTCCGCCGCCGTCGGCAGCGGCTTGCGCTGCATGGAGGCGAGCGCGCCGCGGTGCACGTGGTAGCCGGTGACCTGCTCGGCGAGTTCCGGGCTGACCGCGTAGACGGGCGCCGGGAGTTCGTCGATGACGTCGCGCATGACGTCGACCCACTTGGCCGAGAGCAGCATGGAGCGCATCTCGTAGCCGGCGTCCTTGGCGCGGCGGATGACCTTCTCGCCCTCGGCGATGAACAGGCCTTCCGCCGGTTCGCGCTTGCGGCGCAGCTCGACGTCGGTCAGACCCGTGTAGTCGCGCAGGCGCGGGTCGTCGGGGTCCTCAACGGTGATGAGATCGGCCACAGGGTGATACTGCCTTGTCCTGGGTGTGGTGCCAACGGCTCGGAACGGGTCTTGTTACCCGCGGTTACTCGGAGGGCTCCGCGGCGGACCGCGGACCCACGCCGACGACCGCGCCGATGACGATGACCGCCGGGGGCTTCACGTCCTCGGCGCGCACGGTCTCGGCGACGGTCGCCAGGGTCGCGTCGACGCGGCGCTGGGCCGCCGTCGTGCCCTCCTGGACCAGGGCGACCGGGGTGTCCGGGGACTTCCCGTGGGCGACGAGCGTCTCGGCGATCTTCCCGATCTTGTCGACGCCCATCAGGATCACCAGGGTGCCGGTGAGCTTCGCGAGGGACGGCCAGTCGACCAGCGAGCGCTCGTCGTCGGGGGCGACATGGCCGCTGACCACGGTGAACTCATGGGCGACGCCCCGGTGGGTGACCGGGATGCCGGCCGCGCCCGGCACGGAGATCGAGCTGGAGATGCCGGGCACGACCGTGCACGGGATCCCGGCCTCCGCCAGCGCCTGGACCTCCTCCATGCCCCGGCCGAAGACATAGGGGTCCCCGCCCTTGAGCCGCACGACGGACTTGCCCTGCCGGGCGTGCTCGATCAGCGCGTTGTTGATGGCCTCCTGGGCCATGAAACGGCCGTACGGGATCTTCGCCGCATCGATCACCTCGACGTGCGGGGGGAGTTCGGCGAGCAGGTCGCGCGGGCCGAGCCGGTCGGCGATGACGACGTCCGCCTCGGCGAGCAGGCGACGGCCGCGCACCGTGATGAGGTCGGGGTCGCCGGGACCGCCGCCGACCAGGGCCACGCCGGGCGTGCGGGTGCGGTGGTGCGGGGCGACGAGCGTGCCGTCGCGCAGGCCCTCCACGACCGCGTCGCGGATGGCGGCGGTGTGCCGGGGGTCACGGCCGCGGACGTCCGTCGTCAGCACGGCGACCGTGACGCCCTCGCTGTGGCCGGTCGCCGGGGTCCAGGCGGTGGCCGCGTCGGCGTCGTCGGAGCGGACGCACCAGACGCGGTGCCGCTCGGCCTCGGCGGAGGCGGCGGCGTTGGCCTCGGCGTCGCTGGTGGCGATGAGGGCGTACCAGGCGTCCGCCAGGTCTCCGTCCTCGTAGCGGCGGCGCTGCCAGGCGATCTCGCCGGCGTCCGCCATGGCCTCGACCGAGGGGGTCGCTTCCGGGGACACGAGAAGGACGTCCGCGCCGGCCGCGATGAGGGCCGGGAGTCGGCGTTGGGCGACCTGGCCGCCGCCGAGGACGACCACGCGGCGGCCGGTGAGGCGGAGGCCTACGGGGTAGGCAGGGTGTTCGGCCATGAGGGGCGGCTCCTCGTACAGGCGGCGGTGCGGTGGGCGCGCTGCGCCTTCGGAGCGGCCCTGACGTGCGGATTTTAAGGTGCGGACGGGGTGGGCGGCGCGGTGGTCCGACGGCTGAACACCGGACCACCCGCGCCGCCGCGGCTACTTCTCCGTGACTCCGGCCGAGTCGAAGGTCGCCACCTCGTGCATCGCCCGTGCCGTGCTCTGCACCAGCGGCAGGGCGAGCAGCGCGCCGGTGCCCTCGCCCAGACGCAGGTCGAGGTCGACCAGGGGGCGCAGGCCGAGCTTGTTGAGGGCGGCGACATGGCCGGGCTCGGCGCTGCGGTGGCCCGCGATGCAGGCCGCGAGGACCTCGGGGGCGATGGCGCGGGCGACCAGCGCGGCGGCGCCGGCGCTGACGCCGTCCAGGATCACCGGCGTACGCAGCGAGGCGCCGCCGAGGAGCAGGCCGACGATCGCCGCGTGCTCGAAGCCACCGATCGCCGCGAGGACGCCGATCGGGTCGGCAGGATCGGGCTGGTGGAACTCGATGGCGCGGCGGACGACCTCGGTCTTGCGGGCCAGGGTCTCGTCGTTGATGCCGGTGCCACGACCCGTGACCTCGGCCGGGTCGGCGCCCGTGAACACCGAGATCAGGGCGGCGGACGCGGTGGTGTTCGCGATGCCCATCTCGCCGGTGAGCAGCGCCTTGTTGCCGGCCGCCACCAGGTCGCGGGCGGTCTCGATGCCCACCTCGATGGCCGCCTTGGCCTCCTCGCGGGTCATCGCGGGGCCCGTGGTCATGTCGGACGTGCCCGCACGGATCTTGCGGGGCAGCAGGCCGGGCGTGGCGGGCAGGTCGGCGGCGACACCCACGTCGACGACGCAGACCTCGGCGCCCACCTGGTTGGCGAAGGCGTTGCAGACCGCTCCCCCGCCGAGGAAGTTCGCCACCATCTGGGCGGTGACCTCCTGCGGCCAGGGGGTGACGCCCTGGGCGTGCACGCCGTGGTCGCCCGCGAAGATCGCGACGGCCGCGGGCTCCGGGATCGGCGGCGGGCACTGCCGGGACAGGCCCGCCAGCTGCGCGGAGATGATCTCCAGCATGCCGAGCGCGCCGGCCGGCTTCGTCATCCGCTTCTGCCGTTCCCAGGCCTCGCCGAGCGCCTTGGCGTCCAGCGGGCGGATGCCGGCCACGGTCTCGTTGAGCAGGTCGTGCGGGTCCTCGCCGGGCAGGGCGCGGCGGCCGTACGTCTCCTCGTGCACGACCCACGACAGCGGGCGGCGCTTGGACCAGCCCGCCTGCATCAGCTCGGGCTCGTCCGGGAACTCGTCGACGTACCCGACGCACAGGTAGGCGATGACCTCCAGGTGCTCCGGCAGGCCGAGGGTGCGGACCATCTCGCGCTCGTCGAAGAAGCTGACCCAGCCGACGCCGAGGCCCTCGGCGCGGGCGGCGAGCCAGAGGTTCTCCACGGCGAGCGCGGCGGAGTAAGGCGCCATCTGCGGCTGGGTGTGCCGGCCGAGGGTGTGCCGGCCGCCGCGGGTCGGGTCGGCGGTGACGACGATGTTCACCGGGGTGTCGAGGATGGCCTCGATCTTCAGTTCCTTGAACTGCTTCGCCCGGCCCTTGGGCAGCGACTTGGCGTACGCGTCGCGCTGGCTCATGGCCAGTTCGTGCATGGTCCGCCGGGTCTCGGCGGACCGGATGACGACGAAGTCCCAGGGCTGCGAGTGGCCCACGGACGGCGCCGTGTGGGCGGCCTCCAGGACGCGGAGCAGCACCTCGTGCGGGATCGGGTCGCTGCGGAAGCCGTTGCGGATGTCGCGGCGCTCGCGCATCACCTTCAGGACGGCCTCGCGCTCGGCGACGTCGTAGCCGGGCGCGGCCGGGCCGGTGGAGGGTTGTGCTTCTGCCACGGCGGCCGTGCTCTCTTCCTGATCGGCGACCCGGGTGTCCAGGTCCTCCGCGTGCTGTACGACTTCGGGGTGGGGCTCCTCCTGCGGCGCGGCCGGCACGGGAGCGGGTTCGGCCTCGCGCGGGGCGGGCACCGAGGCGACGGGACCCTGCGGATCCCGCAAGGGCAGCACCAGCGGCTGCGGCGGGGTCGGGGCCAGGTGCGGGGTGGTCGGCACCGTCCCCTCGACCGGCACGAACTGCCCCAGCGGCTGGTCCGCCCGCGGCGCCAGCGGGACGCTGCCCGGCAGGGGGGTGGGCTCGGCGGTGGTGGGCTCGGCGGGGGCCGGCGCTTCGGGGGTGCCGGGCTGGGTGGTGGCCTCGGGGGTGCCGGGGTCCGCCGCGGTCTCGGAAGCGGCGGGCGCGGAGGGGGGCACGGGCGCGACGACAACCGGTGTGCCGGGCTCCGACACGGTGTCGGGCGTGGCGACTTCGGTCACGGGTACCGGGATGCCGGGCTCCGCGGCTGCGGCGGGAGCCTCGGGTACGGGGGTGGCCGGGGGGGCGCCGGGCGCGGCGGCGACGGGGGTGGCCGCGAGGGCGCCGGGCTCGGACGGGAGGCCGGGCAGAAGTTCCTGGGCGGGCTCGGGTGCGGCTCCGGGAGCGGCGGGTCCCGATACGGCGACGGGCGCGTCGGTCAGGGGAGCCGTCGCGTGGACGTCCGCGTCGGCGGTGGGGCCCTGGGCGGGTGCCGGTGCCTCCGTCGGAGCGGTTGCCGTTTCCGTCGGAGCGGCCGCCATGGCCGCGGCGACCGGTGCGACCACGGCTTCGGGTGCGACGACGGTCGCCGGCGCGACCGCGACCGGTTCCGTCTGGGCCGGCTCGACCACGATGGGCGCGGACGGCTGGGCCTGCGGACCGCCGGGCTCCGCGGTCGGCTGAAACGCCTCGACCTCCGGGCCGACGGGCTCCACGGGATGCGGGACGGCGGCGGCCTGCGCTTCGTCGGCGGGAACGGGCACGGCAGCGGCGGCCTCCGGCTGCGGCTGCTGGGCGCCGTCGACCGACGGCTGCTCCGGGACGAGCGCGGCGGCCTGCGCCTGCTGTTCCTGAGGCTGGGCCTCCACGGCGGCTTCCGCCACGATGGGCATGGCGATGCCCTCGCCGTGGGAAGTGGCCTGAACGGCGTGCTGTACGGCGTCCTGTTCGGCGGCGGGGGCGTCGACGGGCGCACCGGGGTGGACCACCACCGCATCGGCGGCAGGGCCGACTTCCTGGACCGGAGCACCCTCGGAAGGCACCGCGCCCTGGGCGGCATCGGCGATGTCCGCGCCCTGGGCCGGTACCGGTACCGGCTCCGGGAACCGCGGGCCTTCCACAACCTGGGCCTGCGCGGCTTCGGGAACCTCGCCCCCCTGAACGCCCGCCGGGCCGCCCTCGGAGTTCATGGTCGCGTCGGGCACATCCGCACCCCCGGCCACCTGGCCCTGGGCGCCCTCGGTCGGCTCCCCGGCCGGCACGGCGTACACGCCGTCGTGCCCGTGGGCGGGCTGCATCCCGTCGTGCCCGTGCACGGTCACCGGGGCCTCGGGACCGGTGCCCAGGGCGGGCGTCGCGTCCCCGGTCATCTGCACACCTGCCGCCTGCGTGGCGAGGCGGGTCACGGCGGCCTGAGCGGCGCCGGACGGATCGGCGGCCGGTTCCGTCACCGACACAACCGGAACAACCGTTTCCGCAGCCTGGGCCTGAGAACCCACCTGTGCCACGGGCGTATGCGGCGCGCCCCAGGGCGCCGCGCTCTGCGGGGCCATCTCGCGCAGCGCCTGGACGTCGAGGTACTCGGGGCCGCCGGTCGGCGCACCCGCCTGCCGTACGGGCGCGCCAGCGGGGCCGCGGTCGGCGAGGGAGCGGACCGGGCTGGCGGAGGCGTCGGGGATCGGCGGGCCGAGGTGCAGCGGGCGGCGCGGGGCCGACTGCGCGGTCTGCTCGTGCGGGACCGAGAGGATCGGGGACGGCGGGACCGACACGGGCGAGTCCGGCAGGCGAACGCCGCTGAGGTCCACGGAACCGCTGTCGCGGCCGGCGGTCTCGTGCGGGCCCGGCTCGTGGACGGCCTCGACGAGCGGCTCCGGGGCGGGCGGCGGCACCTCGTTGCCCCACGCGCTCTGGGCACCCGGCAGGAGGAGGTCTTCGTCCTCGGCGGTGGTCTCGGAGAGGTAGGTGTACATGCCGTGCGCGGGGACGCCCGGCTGCTCCACCCTGCCTGCGCTCTCCGGCAGCCCCTCGCCCGGGACCTGGCCGGTGTCCGTCATGCGTACCCCTCGCCCATCGATTAGTGCTTCTACGACCAGCTCACCCGGAACGGCGCACCGACCGCCCCGCAGTGAAGAACGAGCGTGCGTGCCCAGCGGCACGAACGACCCGCCCGGAAAAGGCGACAAAGCCATTCGGTGGCATTCTTCCGGCCGTGCGACCGTCGCGACAGCTTGATCCGCGACAGCCCGTTGTGGACTGCGCCACGTTGCGCGTCCTCCGGTTCTGCCGTACCACACCCACCCCAAAACGGGCGCGTTTTCCGGACATTGACGAACGAATCTCCGGGCCACCTGGAGCGGTACAACGATCGGCCAGCCTACCGCGCGCGGTACGACAACAGGATCACGGGGCGCGATCCGGCAGAACCCCACTGAGCAGGAATACGACGTTCCGCTCGGTCTCCGTCCAGGCCCGGGTGTCGAGTTCGACGGACTGCGTCAAGGCGCACTCGACCCGGTATCCGTGCTCCGTCAGGTCCCGCCCGATGAGTTCCGCGGCGTCGCGGGTCGCGGCGTGCGTGACGATGCGCTGCGGGCGGCGGTCGGCGACCGCCGAGACCACGGCCGCTCCCCCGCCGCCGACCCGGACGACGTCCGGTTCGGGCAGGTTTTCCAGGACGTGCGGAGCGGTGCCGTGCACGATCTGGAGCTGGACGCCGAAGTTCCGTGCGGCCGCGTCGGTGCGCGCGCAGGCCCGCGGGTCCCGGTCGACGGCGATGACGGCGGCGCCGGCCCGCGCGGCCTCGGTGGCGAACGCGCCGCTGCCACACCCGATGTCCCACACGAGGTCGCCGACGCGCGGTCCCAGGTGGGCGAGTTGGGCGGCCCGGAGCAGCTGGGTCTCGCCCTCGCCGAGTCCTGCGCCGTACGCCTCGTCGGACTGCACCCAGCCGCGCGGACCGGCCGCGGGGTCGCGTCCGGCGATCCAGCCGCCGCCCTCGCCGCCGCCCACCGGGCCGCCGATGACGATGACGACGTTGGGGTCGCGCCAGGTGTGGTCGGGTGCCTTGTCGGAGGTGAGGACGCTGACCTGCTCGCGCTCGGTGCCGAGTTCCTCGCAGACGACGAAGGTGCGGTGGACGCCCTCCAGCAGCAGTCCGAGTTCGGCGGGTCCGGCGCCAGGTGAGGTGAGGACGGCGACCTTGGTATGGGCGCGGCACACGTTTACCGCGCGTCGCAGGGTGCGCCGATGTGCGACGACCACATGGGCGTCGTCCCAGGGCATGCCGGCGCGGGCGAAGGCGGCGGCCACGGAGGAGACGGCGGGAACGACTTCGACCTCCAGGCCGAACTCGGGCGCGCGCAGGGTCCGTACGACACCGAAGAAGCCGGGGTCGCCGTCGGCGAGCACGACCGCGCTGCCGCGGTGGGCGGCGATGCGGCGGGCGGCGAGGGCGAGGCTGCCGAGGCGGATGCGCTCGGCCGTGCCAGGCAGCTCAGGAAGCGCGAGGTGGTGGGCCGCGCCCGCGACGAGTGTGGCCGCGCCCAGGGCGGCGCGGGCCGCCGCGGTCAGCGGCGAGCCGTCCCAGCCGATCACCGTGACGCGGTCGGCCATCGTCGTCAGTCTCCCGGGTTTTCGCAGGTCGTCAGGGGTTGGGGCCCCTACGCGGGCTCCGTGAGACTACCTGGTGGAGACGGGCGGCGCGCGACGGGGGCGGCGGCCTGGCAGGCCCCGCGTTCTCAGTTCCAGTCGGAGAACGACGTGAAACCGTCGGAGTCGGCGAGCTGCTCGCCCGCGCCCTCCAGGTCCTCCGGCAGGAGGCTCCACACGATGAAGTCGGTGCGTACGTCGGTCCAGGTGCCGTCCTCGGTGCGGACGTGGACTATGCACGCGTTGCGCAGCACGCCCTCGCTGATGCAGCCGATCTTCTGGGCGACCTGCTGGGACGCGGTGTTGTCGGCGGCGGTGCGCAGCTCGATGCGCTCCAACTTCTGGTCGCCGAACAGCCATTGGGCGGTGGCGAGCGCGGCCTCGGAGGCGTAGCCCTCGCCGCGCGCCCAGGGGGCGACGATGTACGACAGCTCGGTGGACCTGATGTGCCAGTTGGTCTTGGTCAGCTGGACGATGCCGACCAGGCGCTGGGTGAGGAACTCGGTGACGGCGAGGTCCAGACCGCGGCCGGCGGCGCGTTCGGCGGGCGCGTACTCGGTGATCCAGTGCCGGGCGCCGTCCTCGGTGAACGGCTGGGCGACGTCGGTCCAGGCGCCGACCTGCTCGTCGTTCATCATTTCGGCCAGTGCGGGCACGTCGTCCTCGTCGAGGGGACGCAGCACCAACCGCTCCGTGTTGATGGAGATGTTGGGGAAGGTGCTAGTCATGCGCCGCTCCGTAACCTTCGGAAACCTTCAGGGGCTGCTCAACTGCCCAGCATGCAGCATGAAACCACTCAACCCCACAACGGGGCCCACTCCTGGTGAGTGAGTGGACCCCGTGCGTGGCGATACGCGGTATACGCCCCGTCAGAAGGACGCGATGACCGAGCCCTGGTACTTGTCCTCGATGAACTTCTTCACCTCGGGCGAGGTCAGGAGCTTGGCGAGCTTCTCGACCCGCGGGTCCTTCTCGTTGCCCTTCTTGACCGCGAGGAAGTTGCCGTACGGGTTGTCCTTCGCGGACTCCAGGACGATGGCGTCCGAGGCGGGCTTGAGGCCCGCGGAGATGGCGTAGTTGCCGTTGACCACCGCGGCGTCCACGTCCTCCAGGGAGCGCGGGGTCTGGGCCGCCTCGACCTCCTTGAACTTCAGGTTCTTCGGGTTCTTGGTGATGTCCTGCGGGGTCGCTTCCGTGCCGACGCCGTCCTTGAGCGTGATGAGACCGCTCGCGGCGAGCAGCTTCAGGGCACGCGCCTCGTTCACGGTGTCGTTCGGGACGGCGACGGTCGCACCGCTCTTGAGGGCGTCGGTGCTCTTCACCTTGTGGGAGTAGAGGCCGAGCGGCTCCAGGTGCACCGTGACGACGGGCACGATGTGGGTGCCGCGCTTCTTGTTGAAGTCGTCCAGATACGGCTGGTTCTGGAAGTAGTTGGCGCCCACGGAGCCGTCCTCGGTCGCCGTGTTCGGGGCGATGTAGTCCGTGAACTCCTTGACCTCCAGGTCGAGGCCCGCCTTCTTCGCCAGGTTCTTCTGGACGAAGTTCAGGATCTCGGCGTGCGGGGTGGGGCTCGCGGCGACGACCAGCGGACCGCTGTAGTCGGCGGAGCCGGAGGCGGAGTCCTTGTCGGAGCCGCAGGCGGTGAGCCCGAGGGCGAGGGCTCCGGCGGCGAGGACAGCGGTGGTGATCTTGGCGGTGTTACGCACGAAAAGTGCCTTTCCTATGGGGTGGTGCGACCCCGTCCTGGGTCGACGGGGAGACCCCGTCTTGGGTGAACGGGGAGTCTGTGGGGGTGCTCGGGCGGCCGGAGGTGCTCAGGCGGCCTTGCTCACATCGGTGGCCGCGGGCGCCTCGGCCTTGAGCAGGCGCAGCTTCGGCGCGGGGCCCGAGCGGCCGCCGCGCCGGTGCAGGGAGCGGGCCGCGTAGTCGCCGGCGAACTGGATGGCCGAGATGACGACGGCGAGGATCGCCACGGTGATCCACATCATCTGCGTCTCGAAGCGCTGGTAGCCGTAGCGGATGGCGATGTCGCCGAGGCCGCCGGCGCCGACCGTGCCGGCCATGGCGGAGTAGCCGATGAGGGCGACGATCGTGGTCGTGGTGCTGGAGATGAGGGAGGGCAGGGACTCCGGGACGAGGACCTTGCGGACGACGGTCCAGGTGTTGCCGCCCATCGACTGGACGGCCTCGACGAGCCCGCCGTCCACTTCGCGGACAGCCGTCTCAACGAGACGCGCGAAGAAGGGGATGGCGCCGATGGCGAGCGGCACGATGGCCGCCTCGCGCCCGATGGTGGTCCCGGTGACGGTGCGGGTGAAGCTCATCAGCGCGACCATCAGGATGATGAACGGCATCGAGCGGGCGATGTTCACGACCTGCCCGATGACCTTGTTGGCCACGACGTTCTGCAGCAGTCCGCCCCGGTCCGTGAGGACGAGCAGGACGCCGAGCGGAAGGCCGCCGACGACGGCGATGACGGTGGACCAGCCGACCATGTAGAGCGTGTCCCAACAGGCCTGGGACAGTAGGGGCTGCATCGCTGAATAGTCGGTCCAGGTCACTTGGCACCTTCCTTCACCAGCACGGACTCCTGGGCCGCCTGGTCGACGACATCGATCTGCAGGCCCTGTTCGCGCAGGAAGCCGATCGGCACGACGTTGTCCTCGTAACGGCCGGGCAGTTCGATGCGCATGCGGCCGATCTGGAGGCCGCCGACGGTGTCGATGGCGGCGCCGAGGATCGATATGTCGATGTTGTAGGTGCGCGAGAGCCGGGAGACGACCGGCTGGGTGGCGGCCTCGCCGTGGAAGGTGACGTCGAGCACCGTCCGGTCGGCGCCGGTGGCCTCGCCGCCGACGGGGAACAGCGCGGCGGCCAGTTCGGAGCCGGGGGTGGCGAGCAGTTCGCTGACGGTGCCGGACTCGACGATGCGACCCTTGTCCATCAGGGCGGCCGAGTCGCAGACGCTCTTGACCACGTCCATCTCGTGCGTGATGAGCAGGACGGTCAGGCCCAGCTGCCGGTTCAGGTCGCGCAGCAGTTGGAGGATGGAGCGGGTGGTCTCCGGGTCGAGGGCGCTGGTGGCCTCGTCGGAGAGCAGCACCCTGGGGTCGCCGGCCAGGGCGCGGGCGATGCCGACGCGCTGCTTCTGGCCGCCGGAGAGCTGGGCCGGGTAGGCCCCCGCAGTGTCGGCGAGACCGACCAGGTCGAGGAGTTCGAGCGCCTTGCGAGAACGCTCCTTGCCCGAGTGTCCGAGGATCTCCAGCGGCAGTTCGACGTTGTCCTGCACCGTGCGCGTGGACAGCAGGTTGAAGTGCTGGAAGACCATGCCGATCCGGCTGCGCGCCCGGCGCAGTTCCTTGCCGGCGCGCGGTCCTCGGCCCGCGAGGGCGGTGAGGTCCTGCCCGGCGACGGTCACGGTCCCGGCGGTGGGACGCTCCAGCAGATTGACGCAGCGGATGAGCGAGGACTTTCCGGCACCGGACTGGCCGATGACGCCGTACACCTCGCCTTCGCGGACATGGAGATCGACGCCGTCGAGGGCGGTGACCTCGCGGCCGCGCGAGCGGTAGACCTTGCTCAGGCCCGATGTGGTGATCACTGTGATTCCGTCACTGTCGAGTGCGCGGGCGTGGATGTGCCCGGGCACAGGTGCATTCGTTCAGGGACGCGGCACGGTTCTCGCGGTGGCGATGGAACCGGGGGAGAACATGTGCGTTCGCGGGGCGGCTTGCGTCGCGGATGTCGTTCGACGACACGCGGACGTGCCACGGCTCTCGCTTCGGGGCGCGAGGCTCAGGTGGTGCGGGGGCCCTCTAGAAGGCGCACATTCGACACATACAGCGAGCACCGGGCGTCATGGTCGCCTCGGTCGCAAGGGTGCGGCTGCTCGTCGTGGTCATGCGATCAGTAAACCAGACGTACGGTCCTGACAAGCCGCCGCCGTCCACATGCTGGACAGCGGCGGACAGGGGTCAGCGGCGGACGGATATCTCCACGCCCGCGTCGGTGACCAGGACCGACAGGTCGGACAGGTCCTCGACCACCAGGTCGGCGACCAGCTCGTGGGCGCGGTGGGTTGTGGTCAACGCCACGGTGGTCATGCCGGCGGCGCGCCCGGCCCGGAGCCCGGCCGGGGCGTCCTCGAAGACCACGCAGTGGGCCGGGTCGACGCCCAACTGACGGGCGGCGAGCAGGTACGGCTCAGGGTCGGGCTTGCCGCGCGTGATGTCGTCAGCGGAGACGAAGGTCTTCGGCCGGATTCCGACGGCGTCGAGTCGCGCCTCGGCCAGTCGCCGGGTGGCGGAGGTGACGACGGCCCACCGGTCGGCCGGCAGGGCGTCCAGCACGTCCTTCGTGCCGGGCAGCAGCCGTACTCCCCCGTTGGGTACGTCCTCCACCTCCAGCTGCTCGACCCGCGCGACCGCCTCCGGCACGCGGCGGGTGGGCAGCAGGTCGGCGACGATCTCGGCGGCGGTCCGCCCGTGCAGCTCCACCCGCCCGAAGTCCTCGGCCGTGATCCCGTACTCACCGGCCCATCGCGTCCAGCAGCGCTCGACGGAGTCGAGGGAGGAGACCAGGGTGCCGTCGTTGTCGAACAGAAGGGCGTGTGCGTGGATCGTCATGGTCTAGACCCTACGGCGCGCCTCGGGCTCACCCCGCGGGGCCGATGCCGTCGCGGGTCCGACGAGGCGGGCCCGCGCGCAACGGACCATTCGGGCCGTAATAGGGTCGCCGCATGCTCAATGCCCTGACGCTGGTGACCGGTGTCGCCGCGCTGCTGCTCGCCGCCTGGTGCGGCTGGGCCGCCTACCGTGACCAGCCGACCAAGGACTGGCACTTCATCGGCATGGCCGTGGTGTCGGTGCTGGCCCTGGTGCAGCTGGTGATCGGGGTCGTACAGCTGGCGCGGGGCGAGAAGCCGGAGCAGGGCACGACGATCTTCGTGGCGTATCTGCTGGGCGCGTTCGCGTGTGTGCCGGCGGCGGGGTTCATGTCGCTGGCCGAGCGGACCCGCTGGGGTTCGGTGACCGCCGCCGCGGGCGGTGTGGTGCTGGCCGTACTCGAAGTGCGGCTCTTCGACATCTGGGGAGGGTGAGTTGACCGCCACGGAGGAGAAGCCGGCGAAGTCCCGGCTCATCAGCGGACCGGGGACACTGCTCGTCTGGCTCTACGGCGTGATGGTCGTCGGGGCCGTGTCGCGGTCCGCCGTGCAGATCGCGACCGACTTCGACCGGGCTCCGCTCGCGTATTCGCTGTCCGCGGTCGCGGGCGTCGTGTACGGGTTCATCACGTACACGCTGGTGCGCGGCGGCGAGACGGCCCGCAAGGCGGCGCTGGTGTGCTGCGCCGCCGAACTCGCGGGCGTGCTCGTCGTCGGTACCTGGACCCTGGTCGAGCCGTCGGCCTTCCCGGACGCGACGGTCTGGTCCGACTACGGCGCGGGGTACCTGCTCATCCCCGTGCTGCTGCCGGTGTCGGCCCTGTACTGGCTGCGGAAGTCGCGTACCGCCGTCACGCCGTAGTCGCGTACGCGCCCGCGGACTTCTCCAGGACGATCATCAGCACGCCGTCCGCGCCCTCGGACGTCCCCACCGTCTCGTACCCCACCCGCCGGTACAGCCGCAGGTTGCCCTCGCTGCGGTGGCCGGTGTGCAGGCGGAACTTCTTGGCGCCGCGTTCCTCGGCGAGGGCCGCCTCGGCGGCGCGCAGCAGTCGGGCGCCGATGCCGTGGCCCTGCAGGCGGGGGTGGACGCAGAGCTTGCCGATGGCGGCCGCACCGTCCTCGGTCACATGGCCGCGCACCGAGCCGACGACCTCCGCGCCGAGCCGGGCGACGAAGACGCAGTCGGCGGCGACCTCCTGACGGAGGGAGTCCAGGCTCTGGACGAGCGGGTCGATGCGGTAGTTGCCGTACAGCGCCGCCTCGCTCTGGAAGCACAGGTACTGCAGCTTGAAGATCTGCTCAGCGTCCTGCTCGGTCGCCACCGAGATGGTCACGCTCATGCCCATGTGCGCACGCCTCCCGCTCACCTGATCGCCTGTCGTCCCCCACTCCTATCCCCGCAGTTCGCGGGAAGCAACCTCCGGTGTGAGCAAACGTCGCAGACAACCCAGACATCGGGAACGTTCCGGTCCGAGACTGCCCTGTGAGATACCCAACTCCCCCGCGATCTCCCGGTATGTGAGGTCCTTCGGGGAGAGCAGGGCCTCCATGAGCCGGGGGCAGCGACCGGGCAGCCGGCGGACCGCCTCGCGCAGGGCGCGGTGGCGGGCGGCGGCCAGTGCGAGCTGCTCCGGGCCGGTGCCACTGTCGTCGGCGGGTTCCGCGTCGTAGGGCCGCTCGACCCGGGACGTACGACGGCTGCGGCGCGCCTCGGCACGGACGGCCTTGCGCAGCCACCCCTGTGGATCGAGCGGTGGCCCGTCGGACTCCAGGCGCTCCAGCAGGCGCAGCCAGACGGCCTGTTCCAGATCACCCGGTTCGGTTCCGCAGGCAAATGCCTCGGCGGCGGCCTCCGCGGTGAGCAGGGGGCTCAGGGCGGCCACCAGATCGTGCGTCATATGCACAACGACGCGGCCGCCCCGGCGGCAGGTTGCCGGGACGGCCGCTGGTCCACCCGAAAGGGTTCAGGGGTGCTCAGCCGTTGACGAAGTCCTCGCGGGCCAGCAGACCGGTGTCCGCGTTGTCCGTGAAGACACCGTCGATACCGGTCGCGAAGTACGTCTTGAAGGCGCCGAAGGGGTCTCCGTAGGCGTCCACGGCCGTGCCCTTGCGGTACTCCGCCGGGAGGAAGGGGTTCTCGTTGCGCATGGTGTACGGGTGCAGGATCAGCCCGACCTTGTGCGCGTCGGCGACGAGCGTCGTCGGCGTGGTCAGCTTCCCGTCCGCGTCCTTCGGGATGATCAGGTCGAGGGTCGGGCCGATGCCCTGCGCGTAGCCGGCGATCTCCCGCAGGCCGCGCGGCGTGATGAGGTCGGCGACCGTGCGCGGGTCACCGGCCTCGACGAAGTCCCAGGGGCGGCTGGTGGCGCCGGACAGCAGGACGACGAGCGGGTTGTCCACCAGCTTGTTCAGCCGCTGGATGCTGCTCGGCTCGAAGGACTGCAGGATGACCGGCGAGTTCCGGTTGTCCTTGTTGTACTTGCGCAGCAGCTTGGCGACCCGCTCCTCCAGGCCGAGGCCGAGGTTGCGGAAGTAGGTGGGGTGCTTGGTCTCCGGGTAGATCCAGACCTGCTTGCCGCGCTTGCGGGTCTGCTCGTCCTGCCACTGGAGGACCTCTTCGAACGTGGGGATCTCCCAGCGCCCGTTGTAGAGGGTGTTGTGCGGGCGGTTGGCGGGGATGCGCTCGACCGCCCGCAGGGTCTTCAGCTCGGCGAGCGTGAAGTCCTCGGTGAACCAGCCGGTGGTGGGGACGCCGTCGAGGACCTTGGTGGTCTTGCGGTCGGCGAACTCGGGGTGGGACGCCACGTCCGTGGTGCCGCCGATCTCCGGCTCGTGGCGGCAGACCAGGTGACCGTCCTTGGTGGGCACCAGGTCGCCGGCCTCGATGATGTCGGCGCCCAGGTCGAGGGCGAGCTGGTACGAGCCGAAGGTGTGCTCGGGCCGGTAGCCGCTGGCGCCCCGGTGGCCGATGATCGTCGGCTGGGGCAGGCTCTTCAGGCCGCCGCCGTGGCCGGCCGTCCTGGCCTGCGCGGCCCGGGCCGAGCCGGGCAGACCGAGCACCGCGCCGCCCGCGCCGAACATCGCGGCGCCGAGGAGCGCCCGCCGTCCGGTTCCGTGCGTCTGCCCGTCCGCCGTGGGGATGTCCTTACCGGTGTCCATGAGCGCTCTCCTGCCGTCCGCCCGTCTGTGCGGGCCGATGGTAGGGGGGTGGACGTGACGGACGGGAGACTCCGGCCCGAACACCCGGGTGACTCCAGATGGCATGAGGAAAGCACCATGTGATGGTCCGTCGGCATCGACTCGCCCACCCGGGGTAGGCGGCCGGTAGGCCGACCGCGCGATGTCCGTCACATCGTCGTCCCGGCCGTCGCACGGCCTCCCGCACGCCACCGCAGGTAAACCCGAGTCAACAGTACGTAAGACCTCGGTGAACCCGCCGCACCCGATGTGCGCTCTCCCCGAGGCCGCGAGTAATGTCCTCACCTGCACAGACTCATACCGACCCCTCGACATCGGAGGACCCGTTGTCCCGCTTCGCGCTCATCAAGGCAGTGCTCGGACCGATCATGCGCCTGATGTTCCGCCCCCGGGTGGAAGGCGTGGAGAACATCCCCGGCGACGGTCCGGTCATCCTGGCCGGCAACCACCTCACGTTCATCGACTCGATGATCCTGCCGCTGGTCTGCGACCGGCAGGTGTTCTTCATCGGCAAGGACGAGTACGTGACCGGCACGGGCTTCAAGGGCCGGCTGATGGCCTGGTTCTTCACCGGCGTCGGCATGATCCCGGTGGACCGGGACGGGGCCAGCGGCGGCGTGGCCGCGCTGATGACCGGGCGCCGGATCCTCGAAGAGGGGAAGGTCTTCGGCATCTACCCCGAGGGCACGCGGTCGCCCGACGGCCGTCTGTACCGGGGTCGCACCGGCATCGCCCGTCTGACGCTGATGACGGGGGCGCCGGTGGTTCCCTTCGCGATGATCGGCACGGACAAGCTGCAGCCCGGGGGCCGGGGGATCCCGCGGCCGGGCCGCGTGACCGTCCGGTTCGGTGAGGCGATGGAGTTCTCCCGGTACGAGGGCATGGACCGGGACCGCTATGTGCTGCGGGCGGTGACCGACTCCGTGATGGCGGAGGTCATGCGGCTGTCGGGGCAGGAGTACGTGGACATGTACGCCACGAAGGCCAAGGCGGCCTGAGCTCCGTAGGGGTTTCTGTCCTGTCCCGGGTGCGGGTGCGTTGTGGCTTGTCGCGCAGTTCCCCGCGCCCCTGTCGGGGCGCTCTCAGCCCGTGCTCTCCAGTCTCTGGCCCTTCAGCAGGAACCAAGCCGCCACCGCCGTTGCCAGCAGCACCGCTGCTCCAGCTGTCGATGCCAGGGTGAGGCCATGGACGAAGGCGTCCCGGGCCGCCGTCAGGAGGTCCGCCGCGGTGTGGGGCGGCAGATTCGCCGCCGTCTCCACCGCCGCGCCCAGTGACTCATGGGCCGCCGCCGGGGTGCCCGCCGGGCCCGTGAAGTCGCGGTAGACGCCCGTCACGATCGAGCCGAGCAGGGCGATGCCCAGGGCCGCGCCGAGTTCGTACGCCGTCTCGGAGACCGCGGAGGCCGCGCCCGCCTGGTCCTTGGGGACGCTGGAGAGGATGACGTCGGCGGTGACGGTGAAGGAGAAGCCCGCGCCGACGCCCACGACGAGCAGCGCGGCGCCGAGGATCGGGTAGCCGGTCGACTCGTTCAGCGTCGTGAGGGCGGCCAGCGCCAAGCCGACCGCGGCGAGGCCGCCGGAGACCACGGCCCGTACCGAGAAGCGGCGGGCCGCGCGGCCCGCGCCCAGACCGGCCGCCACCGCGCCGACGGCGGCGGGCAGTTCGGCGAGACCGGCCTCGAACGGGTGCCTGCCCTGGACGAGTTGCAGGTACTGGGAGAGGAAGAAGACCAGGCCGGACATGCCGAGCACGGTCAGCAGGTCGGCGAGGACCGCGCCGCTGAAGCCGCGCCGGGAGAACAGGCGCATGTCCAGCAGCGGGATCGGGAGCGTGAGCTGGCGGTGCACGAACCCGTACAGGGCTGCGGCACCGAGCAGGCCCGCACCGAGCGTCACCCAGGTGAAGCCGTGGGAGGCGGCCTCCTTCACCGCGTAGACCACGCCGATCATGCCGACGAGGGACAGGACGACGCTCGTCAGGTCCCAGGGGCCGGGGTTCGGGTTGCGGGACTCGGGCAGCGACCGGACACCGACGAGGACCAGAACCGCCATCACGGGCAGGTTGATCAGGAAGACCGAGCCCCACCAGAAGTGTTCGAGCAGGAAACCGCCCACGATGGGGCCGACGGCCGTACCGGCGGAGGCGGTGGCGCCCCAGATGCCGATGGCGAGGCTGCGCTCGCGCGCGTCGTGGAAGAGGTTGCGGATCAGGGCGAGGGTGGCGGGCATCAGGGTCGCGCCCGCGACGCCGAGCAGGGCCCGGGCCAGGATCATCAGCTCGGGCGTGGTGGCGTAGGCGTTGAGGACGGATATCGCGCCGAAGGCCGTCGCGCCGACGAGCAGAATGCGCTTGCGGCCGATACGGTCGCCGAGACTGCCCATGGAGACCAGCAGTCCGGCGATGACGAACGAGTAGACGTCACCGATCCAGAGCAGCTGGGTGCCGGAGGGCCTCAGGTCTTCGCTGATGTAGGGGGTCGCGAGGCCGAGGACGGTCGCGTCGACGGCCACCAGCAGCACGGCGAGCACGAGGACGGACAGCGCGAGCCAGCGGCCCGGGCGCTTGTCCGCCTCCCGCGTCATGGACGCCGGCTGCAGGGTGCTGGTCATGATTCCTCTCTTCGTCGTGCGCCGCCGAGCAACAGCTCGACGATCATGTGGGTGAAGTCCTTGGGGGCGACCCGGCCTTCCGACACGGCCCAGGCGGCGGAGGCCAGCAGGCCGTAGAGCGCCTCGGTGAGCCAGGCCGGGGTGAGGTCGATACGGAACTCGCCGTTCGCCTGGCCGCGCCGGAAGAGGGCGGCGATGCGGTCGTCGATCCGTTTCCAGCCCTCGTTCTGCTCCTCACCCTCGAACAGCTGGTTCTCGGTGTAGAGGAAGGCCAGCAGTCCGCCGGCGGGTTCGATCTCGCGCACCAGCCGGTGCACGGCGTCGCCCGCCGGCCCCTCGTCGAGCCGGGCGGCCACCAGCGCGGCCTCGCACTCGGCGATGCCGAGCGACTCCAGCGCCCGTACGAGGGCGTCGCGCCCGGCGAAGTGCCGGTGCAGCGTGGCCCGGCTGATCCCGGCCGCCTTGGCGACCTCGTCCATGGTGGCGGTGGACTTGCGGGTCAGCAGGGCCGCGGCGCTGCGCAGCACGTGGTCACGGTCGAGGGCCATGAGACAACCATAGCCCAAGTGAGACAACATTGTCTCATGCTGGGCATGCGTGACTCATCGCCGCTGGTCAGGCTGTGTCTCCGCGGGAGCGGTGGGAAGGTGTGCCCGGGTGGCCCCTTGTGGTGCGGGTGTGCCCGTCAGTGCCAGGGCAGTTGGCCGCGCTTGCGCCAGTACGCCTCCGGCTCCTCGGCGAGCGTCGCGAGCCGGGTCAGCTGGTCCTCGTCGAGGTCGACCACGGCGGCGTGCAGGTTGGAGGCGAGCTGGTTGAGGGTCGCGGCGCCCGAGAGGACGACTCCGGCCCAGGGCCGGCGCAGGACCAGGGCGAGCGCGACGGCGTCGCAGCCGAGTTCCGTCTCCGCGGCCACGGCCTTGAGCAGGTCCGGCGCGTACGGCTCCGCGAGCCGCCCGTTGGCCATGCCCTCCTTGACGATCACCGTGAGCCCGGCGTCGTGGGCCTCGGCGAGGGCGGGCTCGGCCGAGGTCTCCAGGGCGTTGTACGTCGACTGGACGGTACGGAACAGGGGCTCGCCGTCCACCGTCACGGCGAGGGCCGCGCGGATGGCGTCGGCCTGGGCGGGCCCGCTGGTGGAGAAGCCGACGGTGAGTCCCGCGGCGGCGGCCTCGGCCAGTTCGGCGTGGAGCTCCTTGTCGGTGAGGGCCGGGCTGTCCGGGGTCACCGAGTGGATCTGGTAGAGGTCGAGCCGGTCGCCGAGCAGGCTGTCGGACTCGGCGCGCTGCCGCTGGTAGGTGGCGAGGCTGTGGTCCTTGACCTCGTGCCGCTCCGCGTCGGTGGACCAGCCGGCGGTGTAGGTGTAGCCCCATTTGCTGCCGACGACGATGTCGTCGATGCCGGGGCGGGCGGTCAGCCAGTCGGCGAGGAACTCCTCGGAGCGGCCATAGGAGCGGGCGACGTCGAAGTAGCGGACGCCCTGGGCGTAGGCGGCGTCCAGGAGTTCGTGGGTGCGCTGCCGCAGGGCGTCGACCGTGCGCTCGGCCGGCAGGTCCTCCTCCCGGCCCAGGTTGATGTACCCCGGTCGGCCGACGGCGGCGAGACCCAGGCCGATGTGGCAGGCGGCGGTCGTCGCTGAGGCGAGGCGGGCGAAGGGCATCGCGGGCTCCGTTCGGTCGGCTCCTTGCGGCTCACGACCAACGTAACCGCGATGCCCACGCTTCATGCGCGCGAGCCACATCGGGACGCGCGCGTGGCCGCTACTTCGTGCGCTTCGCGCTCGCCCAGGCCTGCTGTGCCGCCAGGTCGTTCTTGACCTCGGCGAGCTGGACGGCGACCGCGCTGGGTGCCGTGCCGCCGCGGCCGTCGCGGGAGGCGAGGGCGCCGGGCACGTTCAGGACGGTACGGACCTCGGGGGTCAGGTGGGCGCTGATCTTCGCGAACTGCTCGTCGGTCAGCCCGTCCAGTTCCTTGCCCTCGGCCTCGGCGACCTTCACGCACTCGCCGGCGACCTCGTGCGCCACCCGGAACGGCACACCCTGCTTGACCAGCCACTCGGCGATGTCGGTGGCGAGCGAGAAGCCGGCCGGGGCCAGCTCCTCCATGCGCTCGCGGTTGACCGTGAGCGTGGCCATCATGCCGGTGAAGGCGGGGAGCAGGACCTCCAGCTGGTCGCAGGAGTCGAAGACGGGCTCCTTGTCCTCCTGGAGGTCGCGGTTGTACGCGAGCGGGAGCGCCTTGAGGGTCGCCATGAGCCCCGTCAGGTTGCCGATCAGCCGGCCGGACTTGCCGCGCGCCAGCTCCGCGATGTCCGGGTTCTTCTTCTGCGGCATGATCGACGAGCCCGTGGAGAACGCGTCGTGCAGGGTCACGAAGGAGAACTCCTTCGTGTTCCAGATGATGATCTCCTCGGCGATCCGGGACAGGTTCACGCCGATCATCGCGGTGATGAAGGCGAACTCGGCGACGAAGTCACGGGAGGCCGTGCCGTCGATGGAGTTGCCGACGCTGCCGTGCTCGAAGCCGAGGTCCTTCGCCACCGCCTGCGGGTCCAGGCCGAGGGAGGAGCCCGCCAGGGCCCCGGAGCCGTACGGCGACACGGCCGTCCGCTCGTCCCACTGGCGCAGCCGCTCGGCGTCCCGGGACAGGGACTGCACATGCGCGAGGACATGGTGGGCGAAGAGCACCGGCTGGGCGTGCTGGAGGTGGGTGCGGCCGGGCATCGCCACGTCCGGGTGGGCCTCCGCCAGTACGACGAGCGCCTCCTGGAGGTCGGCGATCAGGCCGCCGATGATCCGGGCGTGGTCCCGCAGGTACATCCGGAAGAGGGTCGCGACCTGGTCGTTCCTGGAGCGGCCGGCGCGCAGCTTGCCGCCGAGGTCGGGGCCGAGGCGTTCGAGCAGGCCGCGCTCCAGGGCGGTGTGGACGTCCTCGTCGGCGATCGTGCCGACGAAGGAGCCGTCGGCCACGTCCGCCTCCAGCCGGTCAAGTCCGGCGAGCATCCGGGTCAGCTCGTCGGCCGTGAGCAGCCCCGCCTTGTGCAGCACGCGCGCGTGGGCACGCGAACCGGCGATGTCGTAGGGCGCGAGCCGCCAGTCGAAGTGGACGGACGCGGACAGCTTCGCCAGGGCCTCGGCGGGACCGTCGGCGAAACGGCCGCCCCAGAGCCGTACGTCACCGCTGTTGCTGCTCACTTGCGTTGCTCCTAGGAAGTCCGGATGTGCCGCCGCCTCCCCACCCGGGAGTGAGGAGGCGGCTGTCAGGCTAGTGCGTGTGAGGGGTCGTCAGACGGTTACGCCAGGTCCCGCTTGGCGGCGATCTTCGACGACAGGCTGTAGATGTCGATGAAGCCCTTGGCCGCGGCCTGGTCGAAGGTGTCGCCGGTGTCGTAGGTGGCGAGGTTGAAGTCGTACAGCGACGACTCGGAGCGCCGGCCGGTGACGACCGCGCGGCCGCCGTGCAGGGTCAGCCGGATGTCGCCGTTGACGTGCTGGCTGGCCTCGTCGATGAAGCCGTCGAGGGCGCGCTTGAGCGGGGAGAACCACTGGCCGTCGTAGACCAGTTCGCCCCAGCGCTGCTCGACCTGCCGCTTGTAGCGAGCGAGTTCGCGCTCGACGGTGACGTTCTCCAGCTCCTGGTGGGCGGTGATCAGGGCGATGGCGCCCGGAGCCTCGTACACCTCACGGGACTTGATACCGACGAGCCGGTCCTCGACCATGTCGATCCGGCCGATGCCCTGGGCGCCGGCACGCTCGTTGAGCTGCTGGATGGCCTGCAGGACGCTGACGGCCTTGCCGTCGAGGGCGACCGGGACGCCGTGCTTGAAGGTGATGATCACCTCGTCGGCCTCGCGAGGCTCGGCCGGGTTGGAGGTGTACTCGTAGATGTCCTCGATCGGGGCGTTCCAGATGTCCTCCAGGAAGCCCGTCTCGACGGCGCGCCCGAAGACGTTCTGGTCGATGGAGTACGGGGACTTCTTGGTGGTGGCGATCGGAAGCTGCTTCGCCTCGCAGAAGGCGATCGCCTTGTCACGGGTCATCGCGTAGTCGCGGACCGGGGCGATGCACTTCAGGTCGGGGGCGAGGGCGACGATGCCGGCCTCGAAGCGGACCTGGTCGTTGCCCTTGCCGGTGCAGCCGTGGGCGACGGTCGTGGCGCCGTGCTTCTTGGCGGCGGCGACGAGATGCTTGACGATCGTCGGCCGGGAGAGGGCGGAGACCAGCGGGTAGCGGTCCATGTACAGGGCGTTGGCCTTGATCGCCGGGAGGCAGTACTCGTCGGCGAACTCGTCCTTGGCGTCGGCGACCTCGGCCTCGACGGCGCCACACGCGAGGGCGCGCTTGCGGATGACGTCCAGGTCCTCGCCGCCCTGGCCGACGTCGACCGCAACGGCGATGACCTCGGCGCCCGTCTCCTCGGCGATCCAGCCGATGGCGACGGAGGTGTCCAGACCGCCCGAGTAGGCGAGTACGACGCGCTCGGTCACGGGTTTCTCCTCACATGCGTTCTCTGACATGCATGAGTATGCAGAACTCTGCATGGTTCGTCAATCCGGCCGGGCGGCGTGGCGTGATCGCGAGAGGGGCGCGGGGAATTTCGAATGGGCGTTGAACAAATGAAACCGCTTTCTCGTACTCACCCCCGAACGCCGGCGCCGTGTCTGTAACCCCACCCCTGACCCAAGTGAGGCATCCGCATGTCCAGGGCTCTTCCGAAGTACAGCAAGCGTCGCGTCGCGGTCATCGGCGGCGCTGCCGCCGTGGCGCTGTCCGGCGCGGTGATCGCCGGCTCCGCCCTCGCCGGGACGCCTGCCAAGAGCGACAGCGGCACGAGCGCCCGCACCCTCGCGAGCCCGGGCACGATCACCTGCCCCGACGTGGCCTCCAAGCTGCCGGCCGTCCCGGCCTCCGCGAAGGCCGAGGTAAACCGCAACCTCACCCTCCTGCAGACCCAGATCCAGGAGGCCGACAAGCGCCTGGTCAGCGCGGTGGGACAGGGCGGCCCCCACTTCGTCGACAACGCCATCCTCGGCCCGCTCAAGGACAAGCGCGTAGCCACCATCAACCGCATCGCCACGGCGATCGGGCGCACGGCGGCCAGACCGACGGGGCTGGACGCACTCGCGCCGTGCGCCCTGAACGCCGGGGGCGCCGGCACGGGCGTCGGCGCGGCGAACAACAACGCCACGGCCGAGCCGACCGCCACCCAGCAGCAGTCGACAGGCAACACGGGCGGCAGCAGCGCCGCCGGGGCGGGCACGATCACCTGCCCCGACGTGGCCTCCAAGCTGCCGGCCGTCCCGGCCTCCGCGAAGGCCGAGGTAAACCGCAACCTCACCCTCCTGCAGACCCAGATCCAGGAGGCCGACAAGCGCCTGGTCAGCACGGTGGGACAGGGCGGCCCCCACTTCGTCGACAACGCCATCCTCGGCCCGCTCAAGGACAAGCGCGTAGCCACCATCAACCGCATCGCCACGGCGATCGGGCGCACGGCGGCCAAGCCGACCGGCCTGGACTCCCTGGCCGCCTGCAGGCTCACGAAGTGAGGTGACAGGCAGCCATGGCCGCCCCGCGTGGGCGCCGGCCGCGGGGCGGCCATGGCGATCCGGGGACGGCCCGGGAACGGAGTCCGGCAATCCCTTAGACAGACGAAAGGGTGGCGCCAATAATCGTTAGCCATGGGAAAGAGCTATGAGCGCATAGACGGCAGACTCCGCACGTTCATCGAGGAGCAGCCCCTCTTCTTCACCGCGACCGCTCCCCTCTCCGGCGACGGCACGGTCAACCTCTCCCCCAAGGGACTCAAGGGCTCCTTCGTGGTGCTCGACGAACACACCGTGGCCTACCTCGACTTCGCCGGCTCGAACGCGGAGACGGTCGCGCACCTCAGGGAGAACGGCCGGATCACCCTGATGTGGTGCGCCTTCCAGGGGCCGCCGAACATCGTGCGGGTGCACGGGCGCGGCGAGGCCGTCTTCCGGGACGACCCGCGCTTCGAGGAACTGCTCACCCACTTCCCGGACATCGACCCGACCCCGCACGGCCTGCGCGCGGTCATCGTCGTCCATGCCGAACGCGTACGGGACAGCTGCGGTTACGCGGTGCCCTTCATGTCGTACGACACGGACCGCGATCTGCACGGAAAGCGGTTCGCGCGGGAGGACGACGCGTCGCTGAGCGAGTACTTCGAGAAGAAGGAGTACATCGCCACTAGCCTGGACGGCCTACCCGGGCTGCCGTTGCCGCTGCCGCCGTCTACCGTCTGAGGCATGCGCCCCGGAGCCGTCGTCGCCCTCGCGTCCGTGTCCGTCCTGCTGCTCGGTGCCGCGCCCGGCGCCGACGCACCGCCGCTGCCCGCCCTGATGGCGGACACCGGGGGCGGCACCCAGCTGATCACGGCCCAGGCTCCGGGCACCGACTCGACGTCGGGCACGGTGACTTGGTGGGACCTGCGGGACGGGCAGTGGGTCCAGGCGGGCTCGGCACCGGCCCGCTTCGGCGCCAAGGGGCTCGTCGACGGCGGCTCGCGGACCCAGGGCACCAACACGACACCGACCGGGCTGTACGACCTGCCGTTCGCCTTCGGCATCGAGGCGGCGCCCAGTGGTACGTCCGTCACCTACCGCCCCGTGCACGAGGAGTCGTGGTGGTGCCAGGACCCCGTCTCCACCTCCTACAACCGGTGGACCGAGCCGCGCCCCGCCGACTGCCGTGCCTCCGAGTCCGAACACCTCGTCACCTACGCGACGCAGTACGCGCACGCCCTCGTCATCGGCTTCAACTACCAGCGTCCGGTGCCCGGACGCGGGGCCGGGATCTTCCTGCACGTCAACGGCAAGGGGGCGACCGCGGGTTGTGTGTCGGTGCCGGTGGACGCGATGCGCCGGATTCTGCAGTGGGCCGATCCGGCGGCGAAACCGCACATCGCGATCGGCACGGACAGCGGGGCGACGGCGATCACCGGCTACTGATCCCGACGTGGCCTCAGGACCCCGCCGAACCTCCCTTTCGGCCGTGAACTCCGTTGTGACGCCCCGCAGTCGGTGGTCGGTGCCATCATGTTCCTCTGCTGGTGGGAGGGGACATGCAACGGGGCACAGGGGCGGCGCGCAGGGCTCTGCTGATCGGGATCGGGCAGGCGCCCGCGACAGAGGGAGTCCTCGAACCGCTCGACGAGGTCGTCCAGGCGGACCTCAGGCTGATGCGGTCGGCACTGGACAGCGCCGGGTACGAGGTCGAGGTCCTGCGCGACGCCGGGCTCAGCCGGATCCGGCCGAAGATCTACGAGGTCGCGCGTGACGTCCCCGAGGGCGGCACGCTGCTGCTGTACTTCACCGGTCACGGCGTCAGGATCGGCGGCACCGACTACCTCGTCCCCGCCGACGCCATCCCCCCGGGGGACGGGGTGTGGCAGGAGCCGTACGTCGACTCGCTCCTGCCGGCGTCCATCAGTCCCCTGCTGAAGGACTGCCGGGCCGCCACGGTCCTGTGGGTCATCGACGCCTGCCGCACCCTCACCGACAGCGACGGGGTGGCCTTCGGCAACACCATCGACAACGGTCCGCCGGGCGGCGGCTTCGCGGTGCTGACCGGCTGCTCGGCGGGAGAACGCTGCGGTCACACGGCCGAGGGAAGCTTCTTCACCCGGGGCCTGGCCGACGCGCTGGGCCCGCTCACTCCCGCGCGGACCGTGCAGGACGTGTTCGTCGCGGCCCGCTCCCGCACGCGGGAGGCGGCCCGGCGGCACGGCCTGACCCAGACCGCCGACATCCGCTACGGCACCAACGCCGAGGCGGCGACGCGGGAGACGGAGATCTGCAGCGGCCGCCCGCTGCTGGAGGCCTGGCAGGAGGCGGCGCGCGAGACACCGCTGTGGGACAGGGTCAGACCGGAGGACAAGGACGGCGTCCCCCTCCTGAAGACCCGGCTGAACGACTTCGTCGAGCAGTGCGCGCGCACCCTGCACCACGCCCAGGAACGCCTGCCGCGTCCCGACCCGTGGGCCGACGAGGACTTTCCCGTACGGCTGCTGAGGGACCGGCTGCCCCTCGTGCTCCCCGGGACGGCGGCCCTGTCCTCGGTGGAGGCCGCGCTGCTGGTGGCGGCGCCGTTCCTGCACGAGGCCGCGTGGGCCGACCGGCTGAGCCAGGCGGCCGAGATCGACCCGTACGACGGACGACGCCGGCCCGACGCCGACGCGCACCGCCGGCACTACGAGCAGATCTGCGACCAGCACGCGCGCGTGGCGCGCAAGGCGGCCCAGTGCCGGGCCCGCGGCCGGGTGCAGGACGAGGCGTCGGTGGTGATGTGGCTGGTGCACCGCTGGATCACCGACCGCTTCGAGACGGACGACGAGACGGTGCCCGCCGCCCGGGCACGCGCTCTGGTCACCGCGCTGGGGGTGGACCAGGACCGGGTCCGGGAGCTGTCCGGGCTGCTGTGCGGGCTGGCCTCCGGCATCGGTCTCGACGACGTCCAGGACGATCTGCTCTCCCGGTCGCCGAAGAAGGTGCTGCTGCCCGGCGGCCACCAGCCGCTGCGCATTCGTCCGCTGTGGGCCCTGCTGCGGCTCGCCACCTGCCTGGCCGTGGACGTACGGACCTTCCCCGAGGTCGTCGGGGAGCACCTGGCCGTCACCGATCCCGTGCTCCCGGAGCATGTCATCGGGGTGTCGGGCCGGCTGAGCTGGGACCGGGACGGCGAGGCGCTGGACCTGGACGCCCCCTGTCCGCACCAGGCCGTGCACGCCGCCCTGTCCGAGGTCGTGGAGCACGCGGACCAACTGGCCGCGCAGGTCAAGGATCTGTCCGCCGACCTGCCCGAGGCGGAGGCTGCGCTCCTGGCCGCCGTGCCCACCCGGGTCACCGAGCGCGGGCTCCGCCCGAGGGAGACCGGCTCCGAGGCGCCGTACGCGACTCCCCTGCTGCGATTCCACCTCGCCCAGACGGAGGTGCGCGAGCTGCTGATGGGCGAGCAACTCTACGGCGGCCGACCGGAACTGGCGCTCCGTGAGCTGTACCAGAACGCCATGGACGCCTGCCGGTACCGGGCGATGCGGTGGCGGTACCTGGAGAGCAGCGGGGCCTGTCCCACCGAGTGGACCGGGCGGATCACGTTCACCCAGGGCGAGGACGACCGCGGGCGTTACGTCGAGTGCCGGGACAACGGTGTGGGCATGAGCGCCGAGCAGCTGACGCACACGTTCACCCGGGCGGGGAGCCGGTTCGAGCGGTCGCAGTCGTTCCGCAAGGAGCAGTCACGGTGGCTGCGCCACGATCCGTCGCTCCGTCTGTATCCCAACAGCCGTTTCGGCATTGGGGTGTTCAGCTACTTCATGCTCGCCGACGAGATGACCATCGTCACCCGTCATGTCAGCCCCGAGGGCATGCCCGCCGAGCACGCGCTGCGGGTGGACATTCCCAGCAGCGGCAGTCTGTTCCGGATCCAGCGGCATGCCGGTGCGGACGACGGGATGCAGCAGGGCGGCACTCGGGTGCGGCTCTATCTGCGGGAGGGGGCCGCGAGCGAGGGGCTGTCGTGTCTGCGGGTGCTGCGGGAGCTCGTGCGGGTGAGCGAGTTCCGGCTGACGGTGTCCGAGGAGGGGGGTGGGCCCCCGCACGAGTGGCCGGTCGGGAAGCTGGAGTCGCCGCCCGGCGTGCACGTCGGGGCGTCCCTGGAGGCCGTGCCGGGCGTGCTGTGGTGGGTCACCGGCGAAGGGGCGATCCTCTGCGACGGGATCACGACCGATCGGAAACCGTTCGGGTACGTGCTCGACCTGAAGGGGCCGCACGCCGGTCAGCTGAGCGTCAGCCGGAACGTACTCCAGGACTTCGATCACGGCTGGGCCGAAAGCGTGTGGCGCGCGGGAGCGGGGCCGCTCGCCGAGTGGCCGGAGCTGTCGCTGAAGTGGGTGACGGAACTGGAGTCGAGGGACGTGGATGTCCCACGCGTCCTCGACGAGGAATGGCGGGGCAGGAACGTCGGCCTACGCAAGCCGGACGGGTCCTCGGTCTCGCTGGACACGGTCGGCTGGTTCCAGCTGGACAGTCGGCTCCTCGACCCCGGCATTCCGAATTTTGGCATGCCGGAGATGCTCCCATGGCGCCTGGCAGCGCAGGCGCTGCCCACACGCGTGGAGAGCGCACCGCGGCCGGCAAGCCTGTGCGGTCATCCCGTACCCCGGCCGGGAGACTTCGACATAGCGCAGCCTGGAGCACGTTCCTGGCGTGGGATCGTCATCTGCGCGGAGCGGCGCCGCCTGACGGTGGCCGAGGTTCTGCACCGCAGGCGCAAGCTGCGCATCGTCGATCCGGACCTGGCGCCACCGCCCTTGGCCGTGCCGGATCCGGACTGGATACCGAGCGGGTTGGACCGCCGGCTGGCGGAAGCGCTGGACGGCAGGCCACGAACCGATGGGGGTCGCAACCCCCAGGTCTTCACCGGTGGTGAGGCGGACGACGTCGCGGGCCTGGTCCCGGCCTCGATGCACCTGTCCGTTCCCCTGGGCGCGCTCGCTCGGTCCCTGAACCGCTGTCACGCGCTGCACTCCCTGCGCATCGGCCCGACTCCACCGCACCACGAGAATTACGTGTGCACGGACGACGACGTGGCGTTCCTCCTCGAAAGAGACGGTCCGAGCCTCGACCGGCTGCGCCGGGTGACGGACGGCTGGGACGTCCGCGAGGTGTGTCGCAGGACCGGGGCATCCCCGTCGGACGTCCTGCACAGGCTCTCGGCCTTCAGCTGGCTGGGCTGGTCCGCTCCCTCCGCCGCAGAGATCGCACCCTGGATGGACCTGGACGACGAGGTCGCCGACATCCTGTCCCGCTACCTGATGTCCACACCCGACGGAAGTCCCGAGGTGAGCTACGGTGCGACCGTCGAGTTCGCTTCCCTCGTCGACGAGGACCTGGGCACCGCCGAGCGCCGGCTCGCGCGGATCGTGGCCGAGCTGAACATGACGTATCACCCTCGCTTGGCGGATTCCCGCGCGGGTCGGACCGTCCTCTCCGCAGATGCTGTGACGCTGGTCCGATATCTGGCACTCATCGAGGTCTTCCTGGAGGACGGTCTCGATCCCGAGTCGCTGGTGCTCGCTCAGGGGATCTGGGACGACTTCGACTTGACCGAGGCGGTCGAAGAACTCAAGGCCGCAGGGGTCAGTGTTGCTGACAACATCGGCATCGCCGCCGCCTGGGGTGAGCTGCCCCTGCGCAGCCGCTATGTGCTCTCCGGAAAGAACGCCTCCATGGAGGATCAGAACCAGCCGGCACCGGACATCACGCACGCAGTCCTCTTCAGCGCCGCGAGCCGCCTCAGTGAATCGCTCCACGAGGCTCGGGAACTGGCCGCTGCGGAGGCGGCCCGCTTCCGTCTCACCATTCCTTCCCTGCCGGAGGGACTCGCCGGAATCCGCCCTTCCAGGCATGCCCAGGCGGCTCTCATCTCACATCAGGGCAATGCCTTCAGCGACGCCGGAACCCCTGAGTGGAAGCCGCTCGCCGCGGCGGAACTAGCCACGTACGCCCACCGATCGGCCATCGATTCCGCGACCGCGTACGAGCAACTGTCCGCGCTGCGCCCTCTCGGCGCCCTCGTCCCCGACCTCCCGCCCTCGACCCTGGAAGCCCTGCGCGACCGCGTCCCCGACGACCGTGACCTCCTCGCTCTCTCCCCCGCCCAGCGGCTCTCCCCCGTCGACGGCCCCTACACCGCCCTGGACCTGGTCAGCATCGCCGCCCGCCTCGGCGAGCCCGTCACGGAGACCGTCCGGCGCATCGCCCCTTACGTCCCGCTGCTCCCGGGGAGCGAGCCGCTGCCACCCGCCCCGGGCGCCATTCCCCTGTGGCAGGACCTGGCCGTGCTCAGCCGGCACTTCGACGGCCGACTCCCGGCGGTTGGAGGCCGGGTGACGAGGAGCCACCTGGGCCTCGCCGCCGCGGCGGTCGGTGAGACCGAGGCCTGGGTCATGGACCGCCTTCGCATCTACCGCACGATGTTCGACCTGGAACTGGACGACTCCGAATGACCCAACACCCCACCCCCAGCCATGACTTCGCGGCCGCCTACGCCGAGGACGACCTCGGGACGGCACCGACGCCCTTCACCCGGCGTGCCTCCGCCGACGGTCACGGCGTCATAGTCGAGGGCAACTGCCCCCGCTGCCACGGCCGGACGACCACCGAGTACCGTCACGGCCTTCCCGGCACCGGCACCAAGGGTCTGCTGTCCTGGCTCGCGGGCAGTACCGGCAAGCCACGGGACGACGCGGCGGTCCTGGTCCAGGAGGTGCACTTCTGCGAGTGCGGCCACCCGCACCCGAACCTCCCGGCGGACGCCCCCGCCGGCTGCGGCGCCAGCTGGCGCATCGCCACGCTCGTCGAGGGCGGGACCCCATGAACGCCCAGTCCGCGCGCCGTTGGGCGCAACTCGCCCGGGAGCTGGAGTTCACCCAGCTCCCGGAGCTGCGCCGACAGGCGGAGGGCTGGCGGACGGGGCTCACGGGACTGACGGCGCTGCTCGCCGTCCTGGTGACCCTGAAGGGCCGCGACGACCTGGCCCAACTCCCGGCCGGCGCACAGCTCGCGGCCGGCGTCGCGCTGGGTGCCGCGTTCCTGCTCTTCGTCGTCGGCTCGATCCTCGCGGTCCGTGCCGCGCACGGCCACCCCGGCGACCGGGTGCTGCTCGCGGGCCAGGCGCTGCGCCGCTGGACGGAGGACGAGGTGACCCGGGTCACCCGCTCCCTGCGCTACGCCTCCCTGTGCTGCGGCGCGGGCCTCGCCCTGGTGGCCGGGGTCGTCGTCCTGGCCTGGGTGACCACCGAGTCGCCGCCGGACCATCTGGTGCGGGTCACGACGACGACCGGACAGCGGTGCGGGGAGTTCGTCGGTTCGGGTCGCGACGGGGTCGTACTGAAGATCGAGCGGAAGCGGGTGCTCCTGCCCGCGGGCACGGTGACGGCGGTGTCTCCCGTCACCTCCTGCGGCGCAGCGCAATAAGGGGGCCGCACGACCGGGACCACACGCGTCGCCCTGCGAGCGACTACCGCCGGTCGCTCAAGTCCGGCTCGGACTCGGCCGGAGTCTTGAACACTCGGGTGTCGTGGCACGTATCTGTGGGCCAAGGGTCAAGTCCCCACGGAGGAACCGTGACCACCACGATCGCAGGCGGACGTGCCGCCCGCCGACAGACGATGCGCCGTATCCGTCCGCGCCGCTCCCCGGCAGTCCCGCTGCTGCTCGCCGTGTGGGCGGGCGCGGCGGCCGTGCTGTGGCTGTGGTGGCACAACACACCGTCCATCGCCGACGACAACAGCAGGATCCTGAACGCGGGCCGGATCACCGGCCTGCTCGCCGGCTATCTGATGGCCCTGGTCGTCCTCCAGATGGCCCGGGTGCCCGCCCTGGAGCGGCGGGTCGGCTCCGACCGCGTCGCCCGCTGGCACGCGATGAGCGGCCGCTACACGCTCTGCCTGGTCGTCGCGCACGTCTTCCTGATCATGTGGGGCTACGCGCTGCAGGCCGGCAAGACGCTGGGCGACATCGTCCAGCAGACCGTCGACTCCATCAACCAGCTGCCGGACATGGGCAAGGCCGCGATCGGCACCGGTCTGCTGTTCCTCATCGGGCTGGTGTCGATCGGCGGCGTGCGCAAGCGGATGCCGTACGACACCTGGTACCACATCCACCTGATGACGTACGCCGCGGTGTTCCTGACGTTCTGGCACCAGATCACCACCGGCAACGACTTCGCCGTCGAACCCACCGCCAAGACCTTCTGGTACGTCCTGTACGGCTCGGTCACCCTGCTGGTGATCTGGTACCGCATCCTCACCCCGATCCGGCTGAACCTGCGTCACCGCATGCGTGTCGAGGCGGTCATCGAGGAGACGCCGGGCATCGTGTCGGTGCTGATCGGCGGGCGGAAGCTGCACCGGATGGGCGCGGAGGCCGGGCAGTTCTTCCGGTGGCGGTTCCTGGCGCCGGGCATGCGGTTCAGCTCGCACCCGTACTCGCTGTCGGCGGCGCCCCGCCCGGACCTGCTGCGGATCACGGTGAAGGCGATCGGCGACCACAGCTCGGCGCTGCGCGGGCTGAAGCCGGGCACCACGGTGTGGGCGGAGGGCCCGTACGGCGCCCTGACGGCGTCCCGCCGCAGCCGGGGCAAGGTCCTCCTGGTCGCGGGCGGTGTGGGCATCACGCCGATGCGCGCGCTGTTCGAGACGCTGCCCGGCGCGGCCGGGGACCTGACCCTGCTCTACCGGGCCAACACCACCCAGGACCTGGCCCTGTGGGACGAGCTGGCCGGCATCGCCAAGGAGCGCGGCGCCCGGCTGATGTACGCGGTCAACAGCCCGGAGGGCGAGCGGCCGGACATCTCCGCGGAGAGCCTCCAGCGGAAGATCCCGGACATCGATCGCCACGACGTGTTCATGTGCGGCCCGCCCGGGTTCGCGCAGTCGGTGTACGAAGCACTGCGCGGTGCGGGGGTCCCCGCCCGCCGCATCCATCACGAGTCGTTCGAGATGTGAGCGACGGGGAACGACGAAACCTCCACGGGAACCCGACGGGAAATCAGGAGCTCAGAAGAAATGCGGAAGAGCCACCCCATTCGACGCGTCGTGCTGGCCACCGCCGCCACCGTCTCCGGTGTCGTCCTCCTGCTGTCGCTGAAACCGGCCACGGACCCCACTTCCGCCTCCGCGGCGGGCGCCGCGGCGCAGCAGTCGGCGGGCGCGCAGGACTCGCCGCAGGGCGGCGCGCAGGCCGCCGGCGCCGGCACGGTCACCGGTGACGCGGCCCAGACCCAGTACGGCGCCGTGCAGGTGCGGCTGACGGTCAGCAACGGCAAGATCACCCAGGCCGAGGCGGTGCAGGCGCCCAAGGGCGGCACCAGCGACCAGAAGACCGCGCTCGCGGTGCCCAGGCTCAACCAGGCGGCCGTGGCGGCGCAGAGCGCGCAGATCGACTCGGTGTCCGGAGCGACGTACACGAGCACCGGCTACAAGAAGTCGCTGCAGTCCGCGCTGGACAAGATGAAGGCGGCGGGCGGTTCCTCGCAGGGCGGTGGGGCTCCGTCGGCCGGGGCCGGGCAGGCCGCGAAGACCGTGACCGGGCAGGTGGCACAGACCCAGTACGGGCCGGTGCAGGTCCGGATCACGGTCGCCGGCGGGAAGATCACCAAGGCGGAGGCGGTGCAGGCGCCCAAGGGCGGGACCAGCGACCAGAAGACCGCGCTCGCGATGCCCAGGCTCAACCAGGAGGCGGTGGCGGCCGGCACCGCGGACATCGACTCGGTGTCCGGGGCGACGTACACGAGCACCGGTTACAAGCAGTCGCTGCAGTCCGCGCTGGACCAGGTCGGCGGCTGAGGCCGTGGCGGAGTCCGCAGAAGCTCCCGCCGCGGTGCGCCGGGCGGAGGAGGTCATGGGGACCGTCTTCTCCTTCGACGTCCGCGGCGGGGATCCCGATGCGGTGCGGGCGGCTCTCGACGAGGCCGTCGCCGGGCTGCACCGGGTCGACGCCGTGTTCAGCACCTACCGGGACGACAGTCAGATCTCGCGGCTGGCCCGTGGGGAGCTGACCGTGGACCGGTGCGATCCCGAGGTCGCCGAGGTGCTGGAGCTGGCGGACGAGGCGGAGCGGGTGACCGACGGCTGGTTCAGCCCGCGTTACCTGGGGCGGATCGACCCGACCGGCATCGTCAAGGGCTGGGCCGCCGAGCGGGCGGCGCGGCAGGTCGCCGCCGTCGGGGTCAGCGGGGTGAGCGTGAACGGCGGCGGGGACGTGCAGATGTACGGCGCGCCCGCGCCGCACCGGCCGTGGCGCGTCGGCGTGTCGGATCCGCTGCGGCCCGGTGGGCTGGCGGCGGTGATCTCGTCCGCCGGTGTCTCGGAGCTCGCCGTGGCCACCTCCGGCACGGCGGAGCGCGGCGCCCACATCGTCGATCCGCGCACCAAAAAGTCCGCGGTGACCGACCTGGTGGCGGTGACCGTGGTCGGGCCCAGGCTGACCTGGGTGGACTGCTGGGCCACGGCCGCGTTCGCGATGGGCTCGCGGGCGGCGCTGGCCTGGCTGGAGTCACTGCCCGAGGTGGAGGCGCTCCTGATCACGGCCGGCGACGAGGTCCGGTGCACCGGAGGGCTGGCCACCCGGCTGGGCTAGATGCACTCGGCCGTCATGTTGGTGACACGCCGCCCGCCCGCACGCGGACTCCCGCTCAGTGCCCGTTCTGGGCCAACCGGAGCAGATGGTCCGCCAGCGCCTGGCCGCCCACCGGGTCCCGGCTGATCAGCAGCAGCGTGTCGTCGCCCGCGATCGTCCCGAGGATGTCGTGCAGCTCGGCCTGATCGATGGCCGAGGCCAGGAACTGCGCCGCGCCCGGCGGGGTGCGCAGGACCACGAGGTTGGCGGAGGCCTCCGCCGAGATCAGCAGCTCCTGGGACAGCCGCCGCATCCGCTCCTCCTTGGCGGACTCCCCCAGCGGCGCGCGGGGGGTGCGGAAGCCCCCCTCGCTCGGCACCGCGTAGATCAGGTCGCCATCGGTGTTGCGGATCTTCACCGCGTTCAGCTCGTCCAGATCCCGGGAGAGCGTCGCCTGGGTGACGTTCAGCCCGTCGTCGGCGAGCAGCTTCGCCAACTGGCTCTGCGAGCGCACCGGTTGCCGGTTGAGGATGTCCACGATCCGGCGGTGGCGGGCGGTACGGGTCTGCGGCACGGCGGGCCCGGCGCCCGTCTGGTCGTGGTCCTGCGCCTGGCTCATCGTCGTCTCATTCTCCGGATCGTCCGTCCCCGTGCACTGCGTCGAGGATGCCGGGCAGCGCCCGGAGAAGAGCGTCCGCCTCGTCGTCGTGGAGGTTCAGCGGTGGCATCAGCCGTACGACGTCGGGGGCGGGCGCGTTCACCAGGAAACCGGCCTCCTGAGCCGCCTGCTGCATCTGGGGCGCGAGCGGCTCGGTGAGCACGATACCGAGCAGAAGGCCCGCACCTCGGACATGGCCGATCAACGAGTGGCCCAGTGACTCGATTCCGTCCCGCAACCGCCCGCTCTGCCGCTTGACGTTGTCCAGCAGCCCCTCGTTCGCGAGGGTGTCGAGTACGGCGAGTCCGGCCGCGCAGGCGACCGGGTTGCCGCCGAAGGTGGTGCCGTGCTGGCCCGGCTGGAGGAGGTCGGCGGCGCGGCCGAAGGCGACGGTGGCGCCGAGCGGCAGTCCGCCGCCGAGGCCCTTGGCCAGGGTCACGATGTCGGGCAGGACTCCCTCGTGGGCCTGGTACTCGAACCAGGTGCCGGTGCGGCCGATCCCGGTCTGCACCTCGTCCAGGACCAGGAGGGCCCCGCTGGCGGCGGTGATCGCGCGGGCCGCCTTCAGGTAGTCGGCCGGCGGGACGACGACGCCGTTCTCGCCCTGGATGGGCTCGATGACGACGAGGGCGGTCTGCTCGGTCACGGCAGCGGCCAGCGCCTGGGCGTCGCCGTAGGGCACATGGGTGACGTCGCCGGGCAGCGGCAGGAAGGGGGCCTGCTTGCCGGGCTGGCCGGTGAGCGCGAGGGCACCCATCGTGCGGCCGTGGAAGCCGCCCTGGGTGGCGACCATGTGGGTGCGCCCGGTCAGCCGGCCGATCTTGAAGGCGCCCTCGTTGGCCTCGGCGCCGGAGTTGCAGAAGAACACCTTGCCGTCCCGGCCGAAGAGCTGGAGGAGGCGTTCGGCGAGGGCGACGGGGGGTTCGGCGACGAAGAGGTTGGAGACGTGGCCGAGGGAGGCGATCTGCCTGCTGACGGCCTCGACGACGGCGGGGTGGGCGTGGCCGAGGGCGTTGACCGCGATGCCGCCGACGAAGTCGACGTACTCCGTGCCGTCGGCGTCCCACAGCTTCGCGCCCGCGCCGCGCACGAGGGGCAGCCGGGGGGTGCCGTAGTTGTTCATGAGCGCGCCCTGCCACCGCGCGGTCAGTTCCTGGTTGCTCATGACTCCCCCTGTCCGTCCGGCAGTGCGTGCGACTGTGCGTTCGGCGTCTCGTCGGGCACGACCATCGTGCCGATGCCCTCGTCGGTGAAGATCTCCAGCAGGATCGAGTGCTGGACCCGGCCGTCGATGACGCGGGCGGTGCGGACGCCGCCTCGTACGGCGTGCAGGCAGCCCTCCATCTTCGGCACCATGCCGGAGGACAGCTCCGGCAGCAGCTTCTCCAGCTGGGTCGCGGTGAGGCGGCTGATCACCTCGTCGCTGTGCGGCCAGTCCTCGTAGAGGCCCTCGACGTCCGTGAGGACCATGAGGGTTTCGGCGCCCAGTGCCGCAGCGAGTGCCGCAGCCGCCGTATCAGCATTGACGTTGTAGACATGTCCGTCGTCCTGACTGCGGGCGATGGAGGAGACGACCGGGATGCGGCCGTCGGCGAGCAGGGCCTCGATCGCGCCCGTGTCGATCTCGGTGATCTCGCCCACCCGCCCGATGTCGATCAGTTCGCCGTCGATCTCGGGCTGGTGCCTGGTGGCGGTGATGGTGTGCGCGTCCTCGCCGGTGAGGCCGACGGCGAGCGGTCCGTGCTGGTTGAGCAGGCCGACCAGCTCGCGCTGCACCTGCCCGGCCAGCACCATCCGTACGACGTCCATGGCGTCCTCGGTGGTGACCCGGAGGCCGGCCCTGAACTCGCTGACGATGCCGTGCCGGTCGAGGGCGGCGCTGATCTGCGGGCCGCCGCCGTGCACGACGACGGGCTTGAGGCCGGCGTGCCGCAGGAAGACCACGTCCTGGGCGAAGGCCGCCTTCAGCTCCTCGTTGACCATGGCGTTCCCGCCGAACTTGATGACGACGGTCTTCCCGTGGTGGCGGGTCAGCCAGGGCAGCGCCTCGATGAGGATCTGGGCTTTGGGGAGTGCGGTGTGTTTCCGGGTGGGTGCGTTGCTCATGACGAGTAGGCGCTGTTCTCGTGGACGTAGTCGGCGGTCAGATCGTTGGTCCAGATGGTGGCGGTCTCGGCGCCCGCGGCGAGGTCGGCGACGATGTGCACCTCGCGGTAGCGCATGTCGACCTTCTCGCGGTCCTCGCCGACGCCGCCGTTCTTGCACACCCAGACGCCGTTGATGGCGACGTTGAGCCGGTCGGGCTCGAAGGCGGCCGCGGTGGTGCCGATCGCGGACAGGACGCGGCCCCAGTTGGGGTCCTCGCCGTGGAGGGCGCACTTGAGGAGGTTGTTGCGGGCGATGGAGCGGCCCACCTCGACGGCGTCGTCCTCGGTCGCGGCGTTGATCACCTCGACCTTGATGTCCTTGCTCGCGCCCTCGGCGTCCCGGACGAGCTGCCGGCCGAGGTCGTCGCAGACCTGTCGTACGGCCTCGGCGAACTCCGTGTACTCGGGGGTGACCCCGGCGGCGCCGGAGGCGAGCAGCAGCACGGTGTCGTTGGTGGACATGCAGCCGTCGGAGTCGACGCGGTCGAAGGTGACCTTGGTGGCGGCGCGCAGCGCCCGGTCCAGTACGTCGTTGTCGACGTCGGCGTCGGTGGTGAGGACGACCAGCATGGTGGCGAGGCCCGGCGCGAGCATGCCGGCGCCCTTGGCCATGCCGCCGACGGTCCAGCCGTCCCGGGTCACGACGGACGTCTTGTGGACGGTGTCGGTGGTCTTGATGGCGATGGCCGCCTTCTCGCCGCCGT
The DNA here is from genome assembly GCF_053611585.1 of Streptomyces sp. NPDC054794. Taxonomy (NCBI): domain Bacteria; kingdom Bacillati; phylum Actinomycetota; class Actinomycetes; order Kitasatosporales; family Streptomycetaceae; genus Streptomyces; species Streptomyces sp. NPDC054794. The sequence goes on from NZ_JBSHAQ010000020.1 coordinate 48,921, forward strand.
GCTCGGAGAGCTGGGCGGCGGCGGTCTCGACGCCCGGGAGCAGCCTGTCCATCGGGAGCAGGACGCCGATCAGGCCGGTGGAGCAGACGGCGACCTCGATGGGGCCCCGGCCGAGGACGTCGGCGACCTTCTCGGCGGTGGCGTGGGTGTCCTGGAAGCCCTTCGGCCCCGTGCAGGCGTTGGCGCCGCCGGAGTTGAGGACGACCGCGGAGACCTGGCCGCTCTTCATGACCTGCTCGGACCAGAGCACGGGCGCGGCCTTCACACGATTGGAGGTGAAGACACCGGCGGCGGCGCGGCGGGGCCCGTTGTTGACCACGAGGGCCAGGTCGGGGTTGCCGTTCTCCTTGATTCCGGCGGCGATGCCCGCCGCCGTGAATCCCTTGGCTGCCGTGACGCTCAAGGCGCGACTCCGATCGTGGAAAGCCCCGTGGTCTCGTCGAGCCCGAGGGCGAGGTTCATGCTCTGTACGGCACCGCCCGCGGTGCCCTTGGTCAGGTTGTCGATGGCGCTGATCGCGATGATGCGGCCCGCCGCTGCGTCGTGTGCGACCTGCACCTGAACGGCGTTCGAACCGTAGACGGACGCGGTGGCGGGCCACTGGCCCTCGGGCAGGAGGTGGACGAAGGGCTCGTCGGCGAAGGCCTTCTCGTAGGCGGCGCGCACGGACTCGGCGGTGACGCCTGGCCTGGCCCTGGCACTGCACGTGGCGAGGATGCCGCGGGGCATCGGCGCGAGGGTGGGGGTGAAGGACACCGAGACCGGCTCGCCGGCGGCCGCGCTGAGGTTCTGGATCATCTCGGGGGTGTGCCGGTGGCCTCCCCCGACGCCGTACGGCGACATGGACCCCATGACCTCGCTGCCCAGCAGGTTGGGCTTGGGGGCCTTGCCGGCGCCGGAGGTGCCGGAGGCGGCGACGATCACGGCCTCGGTCTCGGCGAGCCCGGCCGCGTAGGCGGGGAAGAGCGCGAGGGAGACGGCGGTCGGGTAGCAACCGGGCACCGCGACGCGCTTGGACCCCTCCAGCGCGGCTCGGGCACCCGGAAGTTCGGGGAGGCCGTAGGGCCAGGTGCCGGCGTGCGCGGAGCCGTAGAACCGCTCCCAGTCGGCGGCGTCCTTCAGCCGGAAGTCGGCGCCCATGTCGACGACGAGGACGTCCGGTCCGAGCCGCTCGGCGACGGCGGCGGACTGTCCGTGGGGCAGGGCGAGGAAGACGACGTCGTGCCCGGCCAGGGCCTCGGCCGTGGTCTCGGTCAGCACGCGGTCGGCCAGCGGCAGCAGGTGCGGCTGGAGCGCGCCGAGCCGCTGACCGGCGTTGGAGTTGCCGGTCAGGGCACCGATCTCGACCTCGGGGTGCGCGAGGAGCAGCCGCAGGACCTCTCCGCCCGCGTACCCGCTCGCTCCGGCCACCGCCGCTCGTACCGCCATGTCACCCTCCTCCTGGATGGCATGACTATACGTATCGCTGCACTTTTATGCAATGCGCGCTCCTAGGCGGCCCCTATCTCCACCTCTGCCTCCACCTCCGCCTCCACCTTCGGGAGCATGATCCGGCGGGAGACCACGAAGGTCACCGGGATGGCCGCCGCGGACGCGAACAGCGGGGCCGGCCGACTCCCGGCGTGCAGCACCTCGACGATCACGTACACGCCCGCGGTGGTGACCAGGAAATTGGTGGCGTTCGTCAGGGGGAACAGCAGGAATTTCCGCAGGGTCGGCCGCGTCCGGTAGGTGAAGCGCGCGTTCAGGAAAAAGGATCCCGCCATACTGATCAGGAATGCGAGGACGTGAGCGCCGAGATAAGGCAAAAGGGTGAGGAAGAAAAGGTAAAGACCGTAATACGTGGAGGTATTGATGACACCGACCACGCCGAAGGTCAGGATCTGCCGCGATATCGGGCGGGCGAGCAGGGTGCGCATCAGCGGATGAGGCCCTTCATCCGTTCCACGTTGGTCGCCTTCACCAGGAAGTGCGGGCGTCCCTTGACCTCGTAGTAGATCCGGCCGATGTACTCCCCGATGACCGCGATCATGATCATCTGTACGCCGGCCAGGGCGTTGACGGCGGTGATGATCGTGACGTAGCCCGGCGTCTCGACGCCGTTGACGAGCGCGGCCACCACGATCCACGCCGTGTACACCCCCGCGCACAGCAGCAGGCCCAGGCCCAGGTAGAGGGCGGCCCGCAGCGGCCTGTTGTTGAACGAGATCAGACCGTCGAGCCCGTAGTTGAGCAGGCTGCGCAGGCTCCACGAGCTGCGGCCGTGCTCGCGCACCGCGTTCTCGTACTCGAAGGTGGTGCTGGGGAACCCGACCCAGGCGAACAGGCCCTTGGAGAAGCGGTTGTACTCGGTGAGGGCCAGGACCGCGTCCACCGCGCGCCGCGACAGCAGGCGGAAGTCACCGACGCCGTCCACGAGTTCCACGTCGACGAGACGGTTGATGAGCCGGTAGTACAGGCGGGCGGCGACGGTGCGGGCGAACCCGTCGCCGGTCCGGGTGCGCCGGGCGAGGACCTGGTCGTAGCCCTCGTCGCGCAGGTCCACCATCCGTTTGATCAGTTCCGGCGGATGCTGCAGATCCGCGTCCATGACGATCACGGAGTCCCCCGCGGCGTGCCGCAGGCCGGCGAGCAGCGCCGCCTCCTTGCCGAAGTTGCGGCTGAAGGAGACGTACCGGACGCGCGAGTCCTCTTCGGCCAGCCGTTTCAGGGCGCCCAGGGTCCGGTCGCGGCTGCCGTCGTCGACGTACACGAACTCCATGTCGTGGCCGAGCGGCAGGAACTCCTCCGCGACCTGCTGGATCCGGTCGTGGAAGCGCTCGATGACGTCCTCTTCGTTGTAGCAGGGTGCGACGATCGAGATGAGCATGGTTCTCCCCCAGTGGACACGGTTCACAGCGCGTTGGTCAGGCGCCCGGGCGCCGGTGTGGTCGTCGGTGGCGTGGGGCGGCCCATGGCACGCCGTCGGCGGACGACGGACAGGACACCGAGCAGGATCAGGGCAAGGAGCGAGACGCCCCCGGCCGTCGCGCCCAGCCGCAGGCCGGGCGGATGGAACGTGCAGGTGAGGCTGGTCGACGAGCCGTCGAGCGGCACCGCGACGAGTCCGTAGTACTCACCGGCGGGTACGGCGGAACGATTCCCCGTGGCGCAGCGCCAGCCGGCGGTCCGCGGGACGGCTACGACGGCGGTCCCGGTGCTGCCGGCGGGCAGTTCGGCGTGGAGGGTCGCGTCGGAGACGGTCACTCGGGTGGCGCCGGTGGCCTTGAGCCGGTCGACGGCGGCGCGCAGCCGGGCGGTGTCCAGGCAGCCGACCGCGCCGTCCCGGACGACGCTGGTCCGGTTCGGGGACAGGTCGATCCGCAGCCGTCCGGAGGCCGGGACCCTGCCGAGCCGCTGCATGGACGCGATCTTGGTGACGGGGTGGTCGGACCTGAACAGCCCGGTCGGGCCGTCGGCCGGGGCACCGGGGAGCCGGGCGGTGCCGGAGAAGTGGGGCGCCCACAGGTAGACCGCGCTGCCGGCCGGGCACCGGGCGGTGATCGTCGGCGTCGGCACGGCGGTCCCGGAGGTTCCGGCGGGCAGGGGGCCGAGCCGCAGGCCCGGCCGCTCGTCGTCGCTGCGGTCCGGCCGCTTCCCGGCGGCGGTGCGCACGGTGAGCCGGGGCACGGTGTAGACGCGGCTGCCCAGCAGCAGTTCCTGGTTGTGGTACGGCGACGGGCCGAAGGCGGCGGGGCCGGTCCGGGTGTGCCCCGGACGCACCGTCACCAGGGGCGGGACGTCCTGCCGGGACACGGTCACCCCGCTGCCGTCCTGCGCGAACCACGCCTGGTGCGGGTCCGGCGGGGAGTGCACCCGGGCGCCGACGGAGAAGATCACGTCCGTGACGGCGTTGTCGAGGCTCTGCAGGTTCCGGCCGCGCGAGGTCCAGCCGTCGCCGAGGGCGGTGAGGGTGCGGCTGAGCACGTCGGAGGTCAGGCTGCTGTAGTACTGCGCACCCTGGCCGCCCACCATCAGCGGGTCGTTGCCGACGGTCTGCTCACGGCCCGGGTCGGTGCGGTAGCGGGGCCAGTCCTCGGCCCGCGCGATCGCCTCCGACTGCTCCTGCTGCCGCTCGCCCCAGGGCGCGTAGTCGTCCATGTGCGCGAGCCGCAGCCTGGTGGCCACCGCGGCGGTGGCGGTGGCCTCGCCGAACTGCGCGCCGACGAGCAGCAGTATCGCGAGCCCCGCCGGGGTGACGCGACGGCCGAGGCCGGCGAAACGCGTCCGGCCCGCGAGGACGCCGTCCTTGCGGTCGGCACCCGAACGCTCGTCGCCCGTGCGGTGGTTGCCCGCGTGGTCGTCGCCGGCGCGGTCGTCGCCGGCGCGGTCGTCGCCGGCGAGCCTGAGCAGGGCCAGCCCGCCCAGCGCGCCCACGGCGGCGAGCAGGAGCACCGGCCAGGCGAAGGGGCGCACCACCCGGCTCAGGCTCGCGACGACGGCGATCAGCGCGAGCAGCGCGCCCGCCGCGTACAGCGCGCGCCGGTCGGGCGGGCCGTACGAGAGGGAGTGCCAGGCGGCGATCACCAGCAGCGCGCACAGGACGAAGGCCTGGCGGTAGGAGCTGCCCTGCGGTGTGGCGAAGGCGTGCCAGACCAGATGGGTCGGCCCCCACTGCATCGACAGCGCCACCCCGACCACCAGCAGCGTCCACCCCCCGCGCACCCGCGGGGGCACCGACCGGTGGAACGGCAGGGCGAGGACGAGCAGCAGCGCCGTGACGCCCACGTACAGGGCGGGCGAGCTGAAGCTGTACGTCGTCGGGAGCAGCCGGGCGAGCAGGTCCTCGCTCGGCACCGGGGCGAAGTGCCGGACCCGGCCCGGGTAGGCGTGCCGGGTGCCGAAGTAGACCACCGCCACCAGCGGTGCGGCCAGGCCCACGCCGAGCGCCACGGTCAGGGCGCCGCGGCCGGCCGCCGCCAGGGCCCGGCGGCGCGGCAGATCGGCGAGCAGCAGCCGGAGCAGCAGCACCAGGACGGCGCCGATGGTGGCCATGTAGGCGGTGTAGAAGTTGGCGATCCAGGCGAGTGCCACGACCAGCACGCCGAGCATCCGGCGCCGTCCGGTCAGCGTCCACTCGCCGACCAGGCACAGCAGCGGCAGGGCGACCAGGCCGTCGAGCCACATCGGGTTGTACGCGGCGTCCGCCACGCTCCAGCCGCACAGCGCGTAGGAGGCGCCCAGGAGCCCCGCCGCCCACCAGCGGCCGGGGCGCAGGGTGAGCAGCAGCCAGGCCATGGCGGCGCCGGCGGACGCCATTTTCAGCAGGGTGACCACATAGACAGCGAGGTCGATCTCGTCACGCGGGAACAACCCGACGAGCAGGGCGAACGGGCTGCTGAGGTAGGTCCCGAGGTCGGGGAGGAAGCTCGCGCCGAATCCGGACTGCCAGTTGACGAGGAGGCCGCCGTCGGCCCGTCCGTGCAGCAGGTCCCACAGGTGGGCGTGGAAGGGCACGTACTGGTTGCCGAGGTCGTTGACGGAGCGGGTGCGGGGCCCGAAGGGGTAGCTGCGGGCGACCACGTCCGCGGCGCACAGGGCGATGACGGTGATGGCCGCAGCGAGCAGGGAGGCCGCTTTCCCGGGGCCGCTCAGCAATGCCGGACGCATCGTCGGTTTCACACCCTGTTCCCGTCCGTGCGGCGTCGCCGGTTCCCGGGAACATCGGCCACGGACAGGGTCGTGCCGTCCATTCTCGGTAACCCCCAGAAGATTTGTGACGCGGCGCGTCTCGGTCCGGGGTTGTCGCCCCCGCGCCTGTTCGATTCGCCCCCTTAGACGGGCCTTCATTCCGGATGGTTGTGCCGCTCTCAAAAATTGACGAAGTGAATTCCGAATACACGTCACCGACATAAGGAAATCACCGGTTATCACTCGGAAAACAAACGTCGTCGCCCATATGAGCCGCAGGTGAACCGATATCGGGCTTGACCTGGAGCGCACTCCAGGTTCTACGGTCGTGTCATGACCGACGGACAGCCCCTCCGACAGGACGGGGAGACCTCCCTGACCATCGCTCAGGTCGTCGAACGCACCGGCCTGTCGCACGACACGCTGCGCTACTACGAGAAGGCCGGCCTGATCGAGCGGGTCGGCCGGACCAGCGGCAACCAGCGGCGCTATCGGGCGGCGGACCTGGCCTGGCTGGAGTTCCTGCTGCGGCTGCGCGAGACCGGCATGTCGATCGCGGACATGCAGCGTTTCGCGGGGCTGCGGGCAAAGGGGGACGCGACGGTCGCCGACCGGCTGGCGATGCTCCGGGAGCACCGGGCCGGGCTGGCGGAGCGGATCCGGGCGCTCAGGCGCAACGCGTCGGCCCTGGACGACAAGATCGATCACTACGTACGGCTGCTGCACGAGCGGGAGCCGGGGACGGACGAGCCGACATGACCGAGAGCACCACCCGTGACGAGCGTTTCGCCCATGGCCTGGAGGTCCTGAAGAAGGTCGACGGCGAGGCGGGGCAGCGGGTCGTCGACTCGCTCGCCGACATCAGCCCGGAGCTCGGCCACCAGATCGTCGCCTGGGCGTTCGGCGACATCTACGACCGGTCCGGCCTCGCCCCGCGCGACCGCCAGCTGGTGACGCTGGGCATGCTCACGGCGCTCGGCGGCTGCGAGGCCCAGCTGGACGTGCACGTCAACGCGGCACTGAACGTGGGGCTCACGGCGGAGCAGATCGTCGAGGCGCTGCTGCACTCCGCCGTCTACTGCGGCATACCGAAGGCGCTGAACGCCACCTTCGCCGCGAAGAAGGTGTTCGCCGAGCGCGGGCTGCTGCCGCTCGGGGAGCAGCCCGCCCAGGGCGCCGCGGCCGCCTCCGCCTGATCCGCGGGAAGGCGATCGGGTCGACGGGACGTAGGGTCGACGGTGGCGCCATCGGGACAGCAGCGGAAGGGGTGACGATGGGCGAGTTCTGGCCCGTGCCGGACGCCCTGGCCCATCTGGCCGGGCGCTGGCGCGTGGAGCGGAGCGTGCGGGACCTGGCGAGCGGCGACGAGGGCCGCTTCGAGGGCGTCACCGTCTTCGGCCCCCTGGTGGGCGGCGGCCTGCTGCACGAGGAGTCGGGCACGTTCACCTGGCGGGGCGTCGCGCGGCCGGCCGAGCGCACCCTGCGTTTCCTGCCGGGCGCGGCGCCGGGCACCGCGGACGTCCGGTTCGCGGACGGTCGGCCCTTCCACGACCTGGACCTGGCCTCCGGCCGGTACGTCGCCGACCACCCCTGCGCGGCGGACCTCTACCGGGGCGAGTTCACCGTCCTGGACCGGGACCACTGGCGGACGGTGTGGCGGGTCGGCGGACCCGCGAAGCACCTGGTGCTCACGACCGAGTACACACGCGTGAATTGAGGGGGACTCCCCCTACGCGCGGGTGCGTTGGGCGGACGCGCCGTCGAAGCGGAGGTTCCAGCGACCCCTGTGGCCGGTGACGGTGGTCGTCGACAGGGGGCGGACGTCGATGTTCCAGTACGTCGAGGGCGGCGCCTTCAGGACGTACACGAGGGCGGCGCGGATCACGGACGGTTCCGCGACGGCGACGATCCGGCCGCCGTCGTCGCCGGGGCGGGTGTCGAGCCAGCCGCCCACCCGGGAGATGAAGGACAGCAGCGACTCGCCGCCGTGCGGAGTGGAGCGCGGGTCGGCGAGCCAGGCGTCCACGGCCGCCGGTTCCCGGGCCATCGCCTCACCGAGCGTGAGCCCGCGCCAGCGGCCCATGTCGCAGTCCCGCAGGGCGAGCTGCACCAGGGGGGCGAAGCCCAGGGCGTCCCCGGTCGCGCGGCTGCGCGGCGTCGGGGAGCAGTAGCGCAGCTCGGCCGCGCCAAGAGGCAGCAGATCCCCCGCGAGACGCTGCACCTCGTCCCAGCCCGCCTGATCCAGCGGCCGGTCGTCCTCGAAGCGCTCGGCGAGCCGCGGGGAGCTGCGCGCCGCGGCGACGAACGTGACCCGAAGTTGCATGCGGGAATGGTGTGACGCTCAAGTGTTCAGGTCAAGGGTCGCCGCCTGTGCGTTACCTGAGGTGCGCGAAACCTTACTCGAAGGTAAGGATTTGCCGGACAAGTCACCCGAAAGGCCATGCGCACGGCACCCCGAGGTCACTCGAACATGAGCGCCATCCACTGGTCCGGCCGCGCCAGCGGGGCGAAGCCGAGCTTCCGGTAGACCCCGTGCGCGTCCGCCGTGGCGAGCAGGACGCGTCGCACCCCGTACGGCCGCAGGTGCTCGCGCACGCCTCCGACCAGGGCCGTGCCCACGCCCTTGCCGCGCACCGAGGGGTCGACGTACACGTCGCACAGCCAGGCGAACAGCGCATGGTCGGTCACCACGCGCGCGTAGGCCACCTGCTCCCCCGACGCCTTGTCGTACACCCCGAAGTTCAGCGAGGCCGCGGCCGCGCGCTCGTGCTGCTCGCGGGGGCGGTCCATCGCCCAGTACGCGTCGGTCGACAGCCACCCGTGGACGCGGGCGATGTCGATGCGCTCGGGGTCGGTGGAGATCTCGTAGCCCTCGGGAAGGTCAGGTGCGTCGCTCATGCGGGGATGCTCGCAGGCGGCTCGGGCCCGCGTCGAACGGTTTCCCCGGCGGCGCGTCCCCACGGCGCCCGGTTGCTAAAGCACCTCGTCGCACGCCGCCCGCAGCCGCCGTACCCCCTCCGCGATCTCCCCCGTTCCCGCGACCGCGGCGAAGCTCAACCGGATGTGGGCGGCCGGGGGTTCGGCGCTGAAGTAGGGGCGGCCGGGAGTGATCGCGACGCCCGCGCGCAGGGCGGCGCCGGTCAGCGCGGTGTCGTCGGTGCCGTCGGGGAGGCGGAGCCAGAGGTGGTAACCGCCGGACGGGACGTGCGACAGGGCGAGCTCGGGGAGGTGCAGCCGGAGCGCGGTCGTCATGGCGTCGCGGCGGGTCTTCAACTCGGCGGAGACGGTGTGCAGATGGCGGGGCCAGGCGGGTGAGCCGACCAGTTCGAGCGCCGCCTCCTGCAAGGGGCGCGGGACGAAGAAGGTGTCGACCACCTGGATGGCGCGCAGCCGCTCCAGGACCGGGCCGCGGGCGGCCAGGGCGCACACCCGGAAGCTGGGCGAGGTCGCCTTGGTCAGCGAGCCGACGTGCACCACGACTCCGTCGGCGTTCTCGATGTCCTCGGCGGCCAGCGGGCGCGGCAGCGGACCGGCGTCCGCGTGCACCAGCCGGCGGACGAAGTCGTCCTCGACCACGAAGGCCCCCGCCTCGCGGGCGATGCGCAGCACCTCGACGCGCCGGGCTGGGGCGAGGACCGCGCCGGTCGGGTTCTGGAACAGGGGCTGGCAGACGAACACCCGGGCGCCGGTGGCCCGGAAGGCATCGGCCAGCAGATCGGGCCGCACCCCGTCGGGGTCCACGGGCACGGGCACGGGGCGCAGTCCGGCCGCGCGGGCGATCGCCAGCATGCCCGGGTAGGTGGGCGACTCGACGAGCACCGGCGCGCCCGGCGGGGCGAGTGCGCGCAGCGCGGTGGCGAGCGCGACCTGGCCGCCCGCGGAGACCAGCACCTCGGCCGCGCCGACGGTGCCGCCGATACTCCGCGCGAACCACTCCCGCAGCTCCGGCAGTCCTTCCATGGGCGGCCGCCCCCAGGCGCCGGGGCGCCGCCCGGCGCGGGCGAGCGCGGCGGCCATGGCCCGCTCGGGCTGGAGCGAGGGGTGCAGATAGCCGCCGCTGAGCTCCAGCACGCCGGGCGGCGGGGCGGCGAGCGAGACCGTGACCCCGGAGGCGTCCACGGTGCGCGGTACGAGGTCGGCGGCGCCCTCGGCGCTGAGCGCGACCTCCTGCCAGGAGGTGTCCCCGGCGGGTGCCGCCGCGGCGCGCGGGTGCGCGCGGAAGGCGCCGGCGCCGGGCCGGGTGATCACGAGGCCCTCGGCGGCCAACTGTCCCAGGGCGCGCGAGACGGTCACCGGGCTCACCCGGAACCGCTCGACGAGGGTCCGGCTCGACGGGAGCTTTCCACCAGGTGAGTAGCGGTGGAGTTCCTGTCGCAGTCGGTTCGCCAGTTCGGTGACACTGCTACTCTCGTGCATGAGAGCACAGAGTAGCGCTACCAGCGCAAGCCCGATAGCGGTCACCCTGCCCCGAGAGCGTCCCGGCCTGGGCACCCTGCAGGCCGCTCTCGGTGTCGTCGCCTTCTCCCTCACCTTCCCGGCTACCGCGTGGGGTCTGGAGGGCTTCGGGCCCTGGGCGCTGGTGGCCGTACGGAGCGTCCTCGCCGCGACGATCGCGGGCTGCTGTCTGTTCGCCCTGCGGATCCCGCTGCCCGAGCGCGGGCACCGGCTAGGCCTCGCCGTGGTTGCCGCCGGAGTGGTGCTCGGCTTCCCCCTGCTGTCCACGCTCGCCCTGGAGACGTCCACCACCGCCCACGCGGCCGTGGTGGTCGGCCTGCTTCCGCTGACCACGGCGATCTGCTCCGCCCTGCGCATGGGCACCCGCCCCTCCCGCACCTTCTGGGTGGCGGCCCTGGCGGGCGCGGCCGCCGTGCTCGCCTTCACCGTGCAGCAGAGCGGCGGCGCGCTCACGGCCGCCGACGGCTACCTGTTCGCGGCGCTGCTGGTGTGCGCGGCCGGCTACACCGAGGGCGGCCGGCTGGCCCGGGTCATGCCGGGCTGGCAGGTCATCGGCTGGGCGTTGGTGCTGTGTCTGCCGCTGACCGTGCCGGCCGCCGCGCTGGCGCTGTCGTACGAACCCGTGCGGCTGACGGCGCACTCCGTGGCCGGTGTGCTGTGGGTGGCGGCGGGCTCGCAGTTCCTGGGTCTGGTCGTCTGGTACCGGGGCATGGCGGCCGTCGGAGTTCCGAAGGCCAGCCAGTTGCAGTTGGCCCAGCCGCTGCTCACACTGGTGTGGTCGGTGCTGCTGCTGGGCGAACACCTCACGGCGGCCGCTCCCCTGGCCGCCGCGGCCGTGCTCGTGTGCATCGCCGTCACCCAACGATCGCGTTCGTGAGGAGGCCCACAGATGCGCGCAACCGTGGGCGACCAGCTTGTCCAGCACGGCAGGGTGGTCGGCCAACACGACCAGGTCAGCGAAGTCGTCGAAGTGATGGGTACGGAAGGCAACCCGCCGTACCGCGTCCGCTTCCCGGACGGGCACGAGGCCGTGATGGCCCCCGGTCCCGACTGCGAGGTCAAGCACCGGGAACAGCGGGCCCGCACGCAGTAGGTCAGCGCGGGGCAGTCGCCGGCTGCCCGTAGTGGTCGGCGATCACCCGCGCCATCGCCCCGACCGGGTCCTTCGCCACGTCCCTGGCGGCGAAGAACACGTGCCCGCGCACCTGCGGGTGGCCGGCGGCGAGGGTGAGGTGCCGGGACAACTCCACCGGGTCCTGCCAGGCCGAGGGCTGTCCCGCCGCACCCGCCTTGTAGAGCGCCTCCCCCACGTACAACCTCGTCTGCGTGCCGTTCGCCACCTGTGCCCACCAGTCCACGAGGCGGGCGTAGTCGGCGTCGGCGAAGCCGATGTGCCAGTAGATCTGGGGCACGACGTAGTCGATCCAGTGCTCGCGCACCCATCGGCGGGTGTCCGCGTGCAGGTCGTCGTACGTCTGCACGAGGGCCCGGGTGTCCGAGCCCAGGGGGTCGTTCGAGGCGTTGCGCCACACCCCGAACGGGCTGATGCCGAACCGGGTGCCGGGCCGGAGCTTCCTGATCCGGGCGGCGATCTCGGTCACCAGCTTGTCGATGTTGTCGCGCCGCCAGGCGGCCCGGTTGGCGAAGGCGGCGCCGTACTTGTCGAACGCGGCGTCGTCGTCGAAGGTCTGGCCGGCCAGCGGGTAGGGGTAGAAGTAGTCGTCGAAGTGGACGGCGTCGACGGGGTACTTCGCCACCGCGTCGAGCATCGCGTCCTGGACGAAGGCTCGGACCTCGGGCAGGCCGGGGTTGTAGAAGAGCCGACCGCCGTAGCGCACCACCCATTCGGGGTGCACGCGGGCCGGGTGCGCGGCGGTGAGCCGCGTCGGGTCCGCGTGGTTGGCGATCCGGTACGGGTTGAACCAGGCGTGCAGCCGCAGGCCCCGGGCGTGGGCCTCGGTCACGGCGGTGCCCAGCGGGTCCCAGCCCGGCGCCGTGCCCTGGGTCCCGGTGAGGAAACCGGACCACGGTTCGAAGGGCGAGGGCCACAGGGCGTCGGCCGTGGGTCGCACCTGGAAGATCACCGTGTTGAGGCGGTCGCGGACCGCCCGGTCCAGGTGGGCGATCAGCTCGGCGCGCTGTTCGGCCGCGGACAGGCCGGTCCGCGAGGGCCAGTCGCGGTTGTCGACGGTCGCCAGCCACACGCCCCGCATCTCGGTCGGCGCACGCGGCCCTCCCCGTGCCGAGACCAGGCCCCGGCGCTCGGTCGGCCCTCCGGGCTCCGAGGCCGCGCCCCGCACCGGAGCGAGGGTGGCCAGGGCCGCCGCGGCGAGCGCCCTGCGTGACAGTCGCCCCATCCGGCACACCCCGTACGTTGCGGATCCGCTCCGTCACGGATCGTCTCGCGCCCCAGGATGCCCCCACCCGGACGATCGATCATCGATACTTGGGAGTAACGTGCACGATCGGAGCAGGCTCCGAACCAGCGGACCTGTCAGAGCAGCCGAAGATCAGCGAAGGAGCCGATGTGACGGACATCCCGGCGGGAGACATCGCACGCGTCGGAGTCGTGGGCTGCGGCCAGATGGGAGCGGGCATCGCCGAGGTGTGTGCCCGCTCGGGACTGGACGTGAAGGTCGCCGAGACCACCGGCGAGGCCCTGGAGATCGGCCGTACCCGGCTGTTCAACTCCCTGGCCAAGGCCGCCGAGCGCGGCAAGATCAGCGCGGAGGAGCGGGACGCCACCCTGGAGCGGCTCAGCTTCACCACCGACCTCGGCGAGTTCGCCGACCGCGACCTGGTCATCGAGGCCGTCGTGGAGAACGAGCAGGTGAAGACGGAGATCTTCCAGGTGCTCGACCAGGTGGTGACGCGGCCGGACGCGATCCTGGCCTCCAACACCTCCTCCATCCCGCTGGTGAAGCTGGCGGTCGCCACCTCGCGGCCCGACCACGTCGTCGGCATCCACTTCTTCAACCCGGCCCCCGTGCAGAAGCTGGTAGAGCTGATCCCGGCGCTCACCACCTCCGAGACCACGCTCGGCCGGGCCCAGACGTTCGCCGAGAAGCTGCTCGGCAAGCACGCCATCCGCGCCCAGGACCGCTCCGGCTTCGTCGTCAACGCGCTGCTCGTGCCCTACCTGCTGTCCGCCATCCGGATGTTCGAGTCGGGCATCGCGGGCCGCGAGGACATCGACAACGGGATGGAGATGGGCTGCGCCCACCCCATGGGTCCGCTGAGGCTGTCCGACCTGATCGGCCTGGACACCATCGTCTCCATCGCCAACTCCATGTACGAGGAGTACAAGGAGCCGCTGTACGCCGCTCCCCCGCTGCTCCAGCGCATGGTCGAGGCGGGCCGGCTGGGCCGGAAGACCGGCTCGGGCTTCTACACCTACGGCTGATTACACACGGTAGTTCACCGGTTCACACGGGCCCGGCACCGACTTTCGGTGCCGGGCCCGCGCCTTTCACACACCGTGTGCACGCCGGGCACGCATATGCCCTTCGCACACGCTCCCCACGCGCCCACCAGGCGAGTTGACTCCTGATGCGCATGCAAGTGACGAGAGACAACTACGGAAAGGAGCGGACCCGTGACCGCCGATCCCGAGCATCCCGTGGTCCATGGAGAACTCGCAGAGTTACGTCGCCGCCTCGATGTGGCGTACGCCCGTGTCGAGGGAGGACTGGCCCTGCTCAGTCATCGCACGAAGGAGACCGCCAAGGAGCTGGACGAGCTGAACACCCGGATGGTCTCGCTGGAACACGCACGCTGGCCGCTGCCCTCGGTCGCCGCGCTCACAGCACTGGGAGCGCTTGTCGTGACGGTCTGGCAGGCGCTGGCCCACTAATCATCGGCGAGCCTGAGGTTGTGCAGCAGGAGTAACGCGGCCGCCATGTTGGCGGCCGGGACCTCCCCACGGGCGATCATGTCGGGGACGAGCTTGAGGGGGACCCATTCCCGGCGGTCCGACTCGAAGTCGTCCACGGGATGTCCGACGTACTCGCCCTCGTCGGCCCAGTAGATGTGGTGCCGAGCGTCCGTGAGGCCGTTGGACGGCTCCACGCTCATCAGGTGGTGCAGGGGCCCCGGCCGCCAGCCGGTCTCCTCCTCCAGTTCCCTGGCGGCCGCGCGGGCGATGTCCTCGCCGTCCTCGACGACGCCCGCGGCCAGTTCCCACCCCCAGCTGTCCGTGATGAAACGGTGGCGCCACAGGAGGAGGACCTCGTTGGCCTCGTTCACCACCGTGGCCACGGCCACCGGCCGCAGCCGTATCAGGAAGTGGTCGAGATGCCGGCCGTCCGGCAGCTCGACATCTGCGAGATTGACGCTGAACCAGCGGTTTGCGTACACAGTTTGTTCGTTCAGTTTCGTCCACTGCACGGTTCTGCCACCTTCCGCCGAGTAAGTGGCAATATCGCAGCAGGGACTCCTCAGGCCCACAGGGCGCCTACAGCGGTACGCGCAGTGCTCCGTCGATGAGTTCGGCGGCTTCAGCGGTTCCGGCACAGCCGCTGCGCACCAGGTGTTCGCGTACCGCGCGGAGTCTGTCGCGCAGTCGGCGGGACTCCATCCCGCGGGCCTGTTCGGCCATCTGCACCGCCGTGGCCACCGCTTTGTCGGCGTTGCCCTGGCGGAGTTCGATCGTGCTCAGCATGGCGAGCCGGTGCACCCGGCCCCGGTCGTGGGCGGGGTTGTCCACGGCCGCCGCGGCGTGCTCGCGGGCGGCCGCGAGTTCGCCGAGGCTGAGCAGCGCCTCGGCCACCTGGACGTTGACCAGTCCCGGCTGGACATAGCCGGTCTCGTCGGGCTCGTATCCGCGCCGGATGCGTTCGGCGGCCGCCTCGGCACGCCGTATGCAGGACAGCGCGCTCGTACCGTCGCCGAGGTGGGCGTACGCCTTGGCCTGCATCGCGTACAGGTCCGAGGCGAGCGCGGGGGTGATGTGCTTGCCGGCGGCGCGCAGCGCGGCCTCGGCGAAGGCGACCGCCTGCCGGTACTCCCGCATGAACAGCGCCTGGTTGACCAGGAGCGCGATCACGTACGCCCCAAGTCCCCGGTCCCCGCTGGCCTTCGCCAGGCGCAGGGCCTGGTGGAAGTAGCGCTGGGCGAGTCCGTGCGCGTCGGAGTCGTACGCGCAGATGCCCGCGATCGCCACCAACCCGCCCGTGGCGCGGTGCAGTTGACGGCCGGTGGCGTCGGTGTAGCTGCCGCGCAGCAGCGGGGCCGCCTCGGCGTTGAGGAAGCCGACTATGCGGGTGCGGGTCGCTATGCCACCGGCCTTGCGGTACATCTGCTCGTAGTGGGCGCGGGCGGAGCGGAGCATCTCGATGTCGGCCGAGGTGACCCGGTGGCGGCCGCCGCGGGAGACGTCCACGTCCTCCGGCGGGTTCTCCCACTCCCACACGGGCATGACGGCGGGGGTGCCGGTGACGGCGGGCGCGCCCAGTATGTGCGGGCGTTGCTGCTCGTCGGAGCGCCACAGGGCGGTGGCACGTTCGACGAAGCCGGACAGCGAGGTGGTGTGCGGGGCCGAGGGTTCGCCCGGGACGCCGAGGCCGATGTCGTCGAGCGTGACGGGCCGGTGCAGCCGGGCCGCGAGCACCTCGCAGATCAGGTCGGGCACCTGGCCGCGTGGCCGCTGTCCCTTCAACCACCGCGCCACGGCGGTGTGTTCGTAGCGCAGCGCGAGACCTCGCGTACGGCCCACCTGGTTGACGTGGGCGGCGAGACCGGCATGCGAGATGCCGGCCTCGTCCAGGATCGCGTCGAGCAGAGAGTTGGGCTGCATGTGTGCCCCCCGAGTGGCCTGGTGCCGCCAGACTAGTGCGGGCCCGTTCACACGGGGTGTGAACGGAGTACGCGAATCCGCACGGTGCGCGCACTGTCGCGCAGAGTTTGCAGCCGGTTGACTGAAATGCCTCGCAAGAGGCCGGCCGGGCCGCCGGCTCCCCCTCGAACAGTGCGGTGGCCCGGCCGTCGGACTCGGCCGGGTCGGCCGAGAAGCGGTGCCTACCGATGGGGTGTCGGCTGCGGGTCCGTGGGGGCGTGCCGCGCGGTTCCCCGCGCCCCCAGGGCATGGGTGTGCCGGCGCTCGTTGCGCAGGACCAGGAGGGCGATGTCGTCCGTCGGCCTGCCACCGATGTGGCGTCGCAGTGCGGTGAAGACCGTACGCAGGACGGCCTGCGGCGTCACCGGCCGGTCGTCCACCGTCCGACGCAGCACCGACGGGAGGGAGAAGAAGCTGCCGTGCGCGTCCCTCGCGTCCGCCGCGCCGTCCGTGTACAGGACCAGCGACTCACCGGGAAGCAGATGGCCGCAGCGTATGACCTCCAGATCGCGGGGCAGCGGGAACGGGCCCAGCGGCGGCAGGGGTTCGGCCCCGGCGAGGGCCTCGACGCCGTGCGCGCCGATCAGGTACGGCCAGGGATGGCCGCAGTTCAGCGCGTGCAGTTCGCCGTCCGGGTGGATCTCCAGGAGGAGTACGGTGGCGAACTCCTCGGCGACCGGGTGCTCGGGCTCCTGGCCGCCCGCCGGGTGTTCCGCGCGGCTGCGTTCGCGCAGGTGCCGGGCGAGGGCGCGGTCCAGACGGCACAGGACGCGCTCCAGTCCGGGCTCGTCGTGGGCCGCCTCGCGGAAGCTGCCGAGGAGGGCGGCGACCGTGCCGATGGCGGCCAGGCCGTGGCCGCGTACGTCGCCCATCACGACACGTACGCCGTGTTCGGTGGCGATCACCTCGTACAGGTCGCCGCCGATGACCGCGCCGCGGTCGGCGGCGAGCTGGGCGGCGGCGAGGGCCAGGCCGTCGAGGCGCGGGGGCAGGGGCCGCAACAGCACGCGCTGGGCGGCGCCCGCGACCTTGCGGACCTGCCTCAACTCGCGGACCAGTGCCCGGCGGACCTGGAACACCAGCCCGGTCCCGACCGCGAAGAACACGGCACTGGTGGCGATCCGGGCGCCGAGCCCGGTCTGCTGGGCGAGCGGGCAGGCCAGTTTGTAGGTCACCGCCACGGCGCCCCAGACCGTGGGGAGCGCCAGGGCGAGCGCGCGCCGCCGTGATCGGCGGTGCGGCCCGCGGACGAAAACCCGTCGGGTGGGTGCCCGTGCCTTGATACGGATCATGCCGATGTTCCCCCATGGAGGCCCAGACAGAGCAGACGGACCGGCCCCGAAAGGCCGGTCCGATTCTGTCGACGGCCTGCCCCGAAAAGGCAGGTTCACCGGTAGTTCTCACCCAAATGAGTGAGCCATGTCAGAACACGTGCATTTATGCAGGTGAGGCGCCTGAAGTGGCTCGCCGGAACGCGGGAGACCGCGCGGTCGGCCAGGGGCGACCTGCCCCCGATCGACCGCGCGGTCTCCCGCGGCGACTAGCCGCGCAGCACGGCCCCCGTGCGCTCGCCCGCGAGGGCCACCGCCGTGTCGCGGGCCGCCGAGGCCTCGTCGACGGTCAGCGTGCGGTCCTTCGCGCGGAAGCGGAGCGCGTAGGCCAGCGACTTCTTGCCGTCGCCCAGCTGCTCGGCGTTCTCGTACACGTCGAACAGCCGGATGGACTCCAGCAGTTCACCGGCCCCCTCGCGCAGCGCGGCCTCGACGTCCGCGTGCGGAACGTACTCGTCGACGACGAGGGCAACGTCCTGGGTGGCGACCGGGAAGGAGGAGATGCTCGGCGCCTGCGGAGCGCCGTCGCCGACCTGCTCCAGGGCGTCCAGGTTCAGCTCCATCGCGGCCGTGCGCGGGGGCAGGCCCAGTGCCTTGACGACGCGCGGGTGCAGCTCGCCCGCGTGGCCCACGACCTGCTCGGTGCCGTCGGCGACGACCACGAGCTCGGCGGTGCGGCCCGGGTGCCACGGACCGTACTGGCCCTTGCGGACGATCAGCTCGGCACCGGCCTCACGGGCGACCGCGCGGGCGGCCTCCACGGCGTCGGCCCAGTCGCCCGGGCGGCCCTTGCCCCACCAGCCGGCCTGCTCGCGGGCGCCCGCGAGGACGGCCGCGACGTGCCGCGGCTGGTCGGGCAGCGCGGCGTTCAGCTCGGCGAGCTCGTCGTCGGTGGGACGCCGGTCGACCGGCAGGTTCGCGGCGGCCTTCCGCTCCTCCCGCGGGTGGAACACCAGACCCGTCTCGAACAGCGCCAGGTCGTGCGCGCCCCGGCCGTCGTTGCGCCGCAGCGCACCGAGCAGGCCCGGCAGCAGCGACGTACGGAGCGCGGGCTCCTCGTCGTTGAGCGGGTTGGCCAGCTTCACGACACGACGGTTCGGGTCGTCGGCCTCCAGCAGGAGCTGGTCGAAGACCTGCTCGCCGATGAACGGATAGTTCGGCGCCTCGACGTACCCGGCGCCGGCCAGCGCGCGGCCGACGCGGCGGTGCAGCCGCTGGCGGTGGGTCAGGCCGCGGCCCGAGGGGAGCTTGGGCAGCGTGGAGGGCAGGTCCTCGTAGCCCTCCAGGCGGATGACCTCCTCCGCCAGGTCGTTCGCCTCGGCGAGGTCGGGACGCCAGGACGGGACGGTGACGATGAGCTCGTCCTGCCCGTACACGTCGCAGCCGATCTCCTGGAGGCGGCGGACGACCGTCTCGCGGCCGTACTCCACGCCCGCCACCTTGTCCGGGTGGTCGGCGGGGACGGTGATGATGTGCGGCGCGGACGGCGCGACGACCTCGGTGACGCCGGCGTCGGCGGTACCGCCGGCCAGCAGCACCAGCAGGTCCACCGTGCGCTGGGCGGCGGCGGCCGCGGCCTGCGGGTCGACACCGCGCTCGAAGCGCCGGGACGCCTCGGAGGACAGCTTGTGGCGGCGGGCCGTGCGCGCGACGGAGATCTGGTCGAAGTGCGCGGCCTCGATGACGACCTCGGTCGTGGCGTTCTCCACGTCCTCGTGGTCGGCGATCTCGGTGTTCGCGCCGCCCATGACGCCGGCCAGGCCGATCGGTCCGCGCTCGTCGGTGATCACCAGGTCCTCGGCGTGCAGCCGGCGCTCGGTGCCGTCGAGGGTGACGAGCTTCTCGCCCTCCTCGGCGCGGCGCACGCCGATCGTGCCCTGGACCAACCGCCGGTCGTAGGCGTGCAGCGGCTGACCGAGCTCCATCATCACGTAGTTGGTGATGTCGACGGCGAGCGAGATCGGGCGCATGCCGACCTTCTGCAGCCGGCGCCGCAGCCAGATCGGGGAGCGTGCCTCCGGGTCGAGACCGGTGACGGTGCGGGCGGTGAAGCGGTCGCAGCCGGCCGGCGCGGAGACCTCGACCGGGTAGCCGAAGGCGTTCGGGCCCGGTACGTCGATCAGGGCCGGGTCGCGCAGGGCCAGGCCGTAGGCGATGGCGGTCTCGCGGGCGACGCCGCGGATCGACAGGCAGTCGCCGCGGTTGGCGGTGACGGCGATGTCGAGGACCTCGTCGACGAGCTCCAGCAGCTCGATGGCGTCCTTGCCGACCTCGGTCTCCGGCGGCAGCACGATGATGCCCTTGGTGCCGTCGTCGCCCATGCCCAGCTCGTCGCTGGAGCAGATCATGCCGTGGGACGTCCGGCCGTACGTCTTGCGGGCGCTGATCGAGAACCCACCGGGCAGCTCGGCGCCCGGCAGCACCACGACGACCTTGTCGCCGACCGCGAAGTTGCGGGCGCCGCAGACGATCTCCTGGGGTTCGCCGGTGCCGTTGGCGGTGCCGACGTCGACGGTGCAGAAGCGGATCGGCTTCTTGAAGCCCTCCAGCTCCTCGATCGTCAGCACGCGACCCACGACGAGGGGACCCTTGAGGCCCTCGCCGAGCTGCTCGACCGTCTCGACCTCCAGGCCGGTCGCGATGAGCTTGGCCTGCACGTCACGGCCGGTTTCAGTCGCCGGCAGGTCGACGTACTCCCGCAGCCAAGAAAGCGGGACCCGCATCAGATCTCCATCCCGAACGGCCGGGTGAACCGGACGTCACCCTCGACCATGTCTCGCATGTCCTCGACGTTGTGGCGGAACATCAGCATCCGCTCGATGCCGAACCCGAAGGCGAACCCGCTGTACTTCTCCGGGTCGACGCCGCAGGCGGTCAGCACCTTGGGGTTGACCATGCCGCAGCCGCCCAGCTCGATCCAGCCCTCGGAGGAGCAGGTGCGGCAGGGGCGGTCGGGGTTGCCGACGGACTCGCCGCGGCAGACGTAGCACACCATGTCCATCTCGGCGGACGGCTCGGTGAACGGGAAGAAGTTCGGCCGCAGCCGGGTCTTCATGCCCTCGCCGAACAGGGACTGGACCATGTGGTCCAGGGTGCCCTTGAGGTCGGACATGGTCAGGCCCTCGTCCACGGCGAGCAGCTCGACCTGGTGGAAGACCGGGGTGTGCGTGGCGTCCAGCTCGTCGGTGCGGTACACGCGGCCGGGGCAGATCACGTAGACCGGCAGCTCGCGGTCGAGCAGCGAACGGATCTGGACCGGCGACGTGTGGGTGCGCAGCACGACACCGGACTCGGTGCCGCCGTTCTCGCCCTGCACGAAGAAGGTGTCCGCCTCGCCGCGGGCCGGGTGGTCCGGGCCGATGTTGAGGGCGTCGAAGTTGAACCACTCGGCCTCGACCTGCGGGCCCTCGGCGACCTCGTAGCCCATGGCCACGAAGACGTCCTCGATGCGCTCGGACAGGGTGGTGAGCGGGTGGCGGGCCCCGGCCGGCACGCGGTCGTGGGGCAGCGTGACGTCCACCGACTCCTCGACCAGGACGCGGGTGTCACGCTCCGCCTCCAGCTCGGCCTGGCGGGCGGCGAAGGCCTTGTTCACGGCGCCGCGGGCCTGGCCGACACGCTTGCCGGCCTCGGCCTTGGCGTGCGGGGGCAGCGCGCCGATCTCGCGGTTGGCGAGGGCCAGCGGAGACGTACCGCCGGCGTGGGCGATCTTGGCCTCCTGGAGCGCGTCGAGGGAGTCCGCGGCGGCGAAGGCGGCGAGCGCCTCGTCCCGCATGCGCTCGATCTCTTCCGGTTTCAACGCCTCGACCTCGACAGGGTCGTACGACTTATTCGGTGCCGACATCTCTTCCCGTGCTTCCGATTGGCTGGCGGATGGTCCCCGTGACCGGTTCAGGGCCGTGTGCAGGACACAAAGGTGCCAAAGGCCGAGTCTAACGGGGTGGGGGTGTGCGAATGCGCCCGTGGGCCGTCAGGCGAGATACGCCGGGGCGCCCACGGGCAACGTAAATCGGAACTCGGCGCCGCCGCCGGCGGCGCGGCCGACCGTGATGGTGCCGCCGTGGACCTCGACGATGCCCTTGACGATGTAGAGCCCGAGGCCGGTGCCGCCGCGCTTGCTGCCCCGCCAGAAGCGGGTGAAGACGCGGTTCATGGACTCCTCCGGGATGCCGGGCCCCTCGTCGCTCACCGTGACCGACGTGGCGGTGTTGGCCGCGGTGGCCGTGGTCGTGATGTCAATGGTGACGGTTCCCTCGCCGTGCCGCACGGCATTTTCGATGAGGTTGCTGAGCACCTGGTCGATCTTGTCCGGGTCGGCCCAGAGCGCGGGCAGCGGCTGCTCGATGCGCAGCAGGAACCGGTCGGCGGGCTGACCGGCGGCGACGTAGGCCTGGATGTGCCGGCCGACGGCCGCGCCGATGTCGACGGGCTGGCGGCGCAGCTCCAGGCGTCCGGAGTCGATGCGGGAGATGTCGAGGAGCTCGGCGATGAGCCGGGTGACGCGGTCGGCGTCGGCGTCGACGGTCTCCAGCATCAGCCGCTTCTGGTCGTCCGTGAACCGCTCCCACTTGGCCAGCAGGGTGGCGGTGAAGCCCTTGACGGAGGTGAGCGGAGAGCGCAGCTCGTGGGCGACGGTGGCGATCAGCTCGGCGTGGCTGCGCTCGGTGCGGCGCCGGGCCTCGGTGTCCCGCAGGCACACCACGACGCGGCGGACGGGTCCGGTGGGGTAGCTGCGGATGTACCGGGCCGACACGAGGACCTCGCGGCCGCCGGGCAGCAGCAGATTGCGCTCGGGCTGGCCGGCCCGGATGGCCAGGCCCCCGTACGGATCGGTGAGCTGCCACCAGCGTCGGCCCTCCAGGTCCTCCAGGGGCAGCGCCTTCTCCAGGCGCCGGCCGAGGGCCTCGGCGGGGGACACGGCGGTGATGCGGGCGGCGGCCGCGTTGAAGCAGACGACGTGCCCGTGCTCGTCCGCGACGACGAGGCCGTCGGGCAGTTCGTCGGGGCCGATGCCGAGTTCGGCGAGGTCACCGTGGCGGGGCGCGGGCACGCAACGCGCGTCCCGGTCTCCCTGCGCACTGCTCGTGCCGACGCTCATCCCCGTACTCCACCTCTCCGTCGGAGCAGGCCCCCCGAGCTGGTCACCCTACTAGCTCTCGGTGACGGAGCGGCACCCTCCGGAGGCGCGCTGTGCACGGGCCGACGCGTAGAGACATACGGCGGCCGCGGTGGCGAGGTTCAGGCTCTCGGCCTTCCCGTGGATCGGGACGCGCACCACGGCGTCCGCCAGCGCGCGGGTGTCCTCCGGGAGCCCCCAGGCCTCGTTCCCGAACACCCACGCCGTGGGTCCGCCCATGGTGCCCTTGTCGAGTTCGTCGTCGAGGTCGTCGGTGCCCGCCCCGTCGGCGGCGAGGATGCGCACCCCGGCGGCCTTGAGCCCTTCGACGGCCCTGTCGACCGGGACGCCGACGGCGACGGGCAGGTGGAAGTGGGAGCCGACGGAGGCGCGGACGGCCTTGGGGTTGTAGAGGTCCACGGAGGCGTCGGTCAGTACGACGGCCTCGGCGCCGGCGGCGTCCGCGCAGCGCAGGACGGTGCCGGCGTTCCCGGGGTCCCGCACGTTGGCGAGGACGGCGACGAGCTTGGGGCGGGCCGCGAGGATCTCCTCGAACGGTGTGTCGAGGAACCGGCACACCCCGACGAGCCCCTGCGGGGTGACGGTGGTGGAGATGTCGGCGATCACTTCCTCGGAGGCGAGGTGCACCCGTGCGCCCGCGCCGCGGGCGTCGCCGATGATGTCGGCGTACCGCTCGGCCGCCTCGACGGTGGCGAACAGCTCGACCAGCGTGTCCGTCCCGCCGGTCCGGTGCCCGGCCGCCTCGCGCACGGCCTGCGGTCCCTCCGCGAGAAACAGCCGGTCCTTGCCCCGGAAGTTCCGCTTGGCCAGCCGACGAGCGGCGGCGACGCGCGCGGAGCGAGGAGAGATGAGTTCTGGGGTGGCCGGGGGCATTCTCTTCACCTTCAGGAGTACGTTCACAGCGCAACGGACCCGCAGGCCGGAAAGCCTGCGGGTCCGTACAGTCACGTCGGCCTGGGGCCGGTGGGGTGTCAGGCAGCCTTGGGGGCGTTGACGTCCGCCGGCAGGGCCTTCTGCGCGACCTCGACGAGGGCGGCGAAGGCACCCGCGTCGTTGACGGCCAGCTCGGCCAGGATCTTGCGGTCGACCTCGACGTTCGCGGCCTTCAGACCCTGGATGAAGCGGTTGTACGTGATGCCGTTGGCGCGGGCAGCGGCGTTGATGCGCTGGATCCACAGCTGACGGAAGTCGCCCTTGCGCTTCTTGCGGTCGTTGTAGTTGTAGACCAGCGAGTGGGTGACCTGCTCCTTGGCCTTGCGGTACAGGCGCGAACGCTGACCGCGGTAGCCGGAGGCCTGCTCGAGGATCGCCCGGCGCTTCTTGTGGGCGTTGACTGCCCGCTTGACGCGTGCCACTTTTTAACTCCTTGTAGCGGGGCCGCGGTTGTCTTCACGCGGCCCGGAAACGATTGGGTCCCGGTCCTGACGTAGGGCGCGGATCGTTCGGACGATCAGGCGCGCCGGTGCGTCACTTGCCGAGAAGCTTCTTGATCTTCGCGGCGTCGCCCGGGGCCATCTCGGCGTT
Organism: Streptomyces sp. NPDC054794; assembly: GCF_053611585.1. Lineage (NCBI taxonomy): Bacteria > Bacillati > Actinomycetota > Actinomycetes > Kitasatosporales > Streptomycetaceae > Streptomyces > Streptomyces sp. NPDC054794. The sequence goes on from NZ_JBSHAQ010000020.1 coordinate 72,871, forward strand.
GCCGGTGAGGCGACGCGTCACGCGGGACGACTTGTGCTCGAGCAGGTGGCGCTTGCCGGCGCGCTCGCGGAGCACCTTGCCGGAGCCGGTGATCTTGAAGCGCTTGCTGGCACCGCTGTGCGACTTGTTCTTCGGCATAGCGCCGTTATCTCCTCGTCGGTGGCGCTCCGATGCCCGGTCGTGAAACCGGGCACGGTGGAGCGTCGCTCTTGTGTCGATTACTTCCTGGGGACTCACGTCCCCCGGGATCACGCCTCGGCGGATGCCTCGGCAGGGGCCTCGGCCGGAGCCTCGGCGATCTCGGCGTCCTCGAGGTCCGCGGCGTTCTGCGAACGGCCCGGGTTGGCCTTCGCCTCCGCCTTGCGGGCTTCCTGCGCCTGACGGGCCTCGGCCATGGCCTCGGTCTTCTTCTTGTGCGGACCGAGAACCATGATCATGTTCCGGCCGTCCTGCTTCGGGTTCGACTCGACGAAACCGAGGTCCTGGACGTCCTCCGCGAGACGCTGCAGCAGTCGGTAGCCCAGCTCGGGCCGGGACTGCTCGCGACCACGGAACATGATCGTGATCTTGACCTTGTCGCCCTGCTTGAGGAACCGGACGACGTGACCCTTCTTGGTGTCATAGTCGTGCGGGTCGATCTTCGGCCGGAGCTTCATCTCCTTGATGACCGTGTGCGCCTGGTTCTTGCGCGCCTCACGGGCCTTCATGGCCGACTCGTACTTGAACTTCCCGTAGTCCATGAGCTTGCACACAGGCGGACGGGCGTTCGCCGCGACCTCGACCAGGTCCAGGTCGTACTCCTGCGCAAGCTCCAGTGCCTTGGCCAGCGGGACAATGCCCACCTGCTCGCCACTGGGACCGACAAGTCGCACCTCGGGAACGCGAATCCGGTCGTTGATGCGGGGCTCGGCGCTGATGGATCCTCCTCGGTAGCACCACACGGCGGTCTGGCGGACAGCCGCGTATGTCTCTGTTCGTAAGACCTAACCGCGCCGAAGCACAAAAAATGCCCCGGACGATCACAGGCGGGGCTCCAAAAACACTGCCGGAGCACCGCCGCGAAGATCGCGGGGCGCGCTTTCGGGCGACTCCACCGTCCGTACGGAACGGTGGTGGCCGCCTGACCGGGGTGACCCGCCGTCCCGGAGGACGGTCAGGTGGGAGATCGGAGCCTCCACTTGTGGGCCGGGCCTGCTAGCCGTGCGGCATGCCTGTCCGGCCGGTCGTCACACAAGGTTAGCAGCAACGGCGGGGAAGGGCTAATTGGGACGCTGGGGGCTAGGTGAGAGGTGGCCGGGCGGTGCACCTATCGTGTGGGGCATGAGTGAGACCCCTCCTGAGAATCCCGACTTCGACTCCATGGCCCGCGACATCGCCGAGGTCCCGGCGGTCGAGGTGATCGTGACGGTCGCCGTCAACCTGATGAGCGCCGCGGCCGTGAAGCTCGGTCTGACCGAGGAGGGCGACAAGTACAAGGACCTGGACGAGGCCCGCAAGCTGGTGACCGCCCTGGCCGGTCTGCTGGACGCGAGCGCGACCGAGATCAGTTCCTTCCACGCGGCGCCGCTGCGCGACGGTCTGAAGTCGCTCCAGCTGGCGTTCCGCGAGGCTTCGATCGTCCCGGACGAGCCGGGCCAGGGCCCGGGCGAGAAGTACACCGGCCCGATCTACGGCTAGTCGCTTCCCCTCGCCCGCGCGGCGTGTACGGCCGCCTCAATCCCGTACGAACAAGGGCTCGCCCGGAGGCGTCGTCCCGGCCGGCAGAAGTGCCAGGTCGAGGCCGCGCACCAGGCGGGCCCTGAGTGTCTCGTCGGCGGCGAGGCGCTGGGCGAGGGCGCGGGCGGCCTCGCCGGGCGCGGCGGCCGGGTCCAGGACGAGGGCGAGGGTGCCGTCCGCCTCCCCGGGGCCGAGGTGGGCGCGCAGCACGGCGGGCTCGGCGGCCACGGCGGCCCGTACGGCCCCGAGGACGGCCGGGTCGGCGAGCGGGTCGGTCGTGGTGCGGCCCTCGGCGAGCGCGAGCAGCGCGGGCCCGGTCAGCTCGAACGGCACCGGACCGGACATGTCCAGCACCACCGTGTCCGCCTTCTCGTGCGCGGCGGCCTGGAGCGCCTGGTGCAGCGGTACGGCGACCGGGCGGGCGTCGGGGTCCCAGAGGGCCAGCGCGTCCGTGGAGGTGAAGGCGGGCAGCGCGGTGCGGTGGCCGGCCTTGAGGGTCGGTACGGCCATGTCGCTGGTCTTCTCGCGGCGCAGCCCGTTCTCGTCCTCCTCGACCTCGCCGAGTACGGCCACGACCGGGACGAGCAGCCGGGCGCCCTTGAGCGCCTCCAGAACGGGGCCCACGGCGGTACGGTCCTCGGCCCAGGCGGCGAGCGCGGCGCTCAGCCGGGGGTCGGCGGAGCCGTCGTCGTCGGAGAAACCGGGGTCGGGAATGTTCTTGTTCGCCACGGTCACCGACCTTATCGGCGGGGATGCCGAGGGGCTCGCGCGGCCCCCGGAACGCGGCCGGCACCGGGAACACCGGGAACACCGCTTTCACCGGAATCTCAGCCCGGCCTGAGCCTCTTCTCACGTCCGTCCCACGGCACGCACAGTTCCCTCTTCGAGCATCGCGGACATGGAGTCCCCCAGCGTCCGCCGTCGCCGCCGTACGCGCCCCTCCCGGCGCCGGCCGCTCGTCCTCCTCGCGCTCGCCGCCGTCGCCATGGTCGGTGTGACGGCCGCGGGGACCGTGTACGTCAAGGCGCGGGCGCACTCCGGCACGGGCGCCGTATCCTCGGCGGCGTCACCGTCGGCGAGGGGGAGGAAAGCGGTGGAGTCCGTGGAATCCGTGGAGCCGGTGACGGAGCCGGCGGTGGACCGCGGCGCGCTGCTGACGAAGGCCATGGCGTCGGTGACCGTGCCGTCCGGGGCCAAGGTGTCCGCGGCGGTCCTCGACCTGGACTCCGGGGAGAGCGCCGTGCGCGGTGCGGGGGCCTTCGACACGGCGAGCATCGTCAAGGTCGACATCCTGGCGGCGCTGCTGCTGCGGGCGCAGGACGCGGGGCGGCACCTCACCGCGGCCGAGAAGGCGTACGCCACGAAGATGATCGAGAGCAGCGACAACGCCTCCGCGTCGGCGCTGTGGGACACCATCGGCCGGGCCGACGGGCTCGACGCGGCGAACCGGCGCTTGGGGCTCACGGACACGACGGGCGGCGAGGGCGGGCTGTGGGGGCTGACCCGGACCACGGCGGCCGATCAACTGACGCTGCTGCGGCAGGTGTTCGGGGAGGACTCCGAGCTGAGCGAGGCCTCGCGGGCGTATCTGCGGGGGCTGATGACGAGCATCGAGTCCGATCAGCGGTGGGGTGTTTCCGCCGCGGCGGACGGTTCCGCGTGGGCCCTGAAGAACGGGTGGCTGCCGCGCAGCACGACCGGGCTGTGGGTCGTCAACAGCATCGGGCGGGTGACGGTGGACGGCGCCGGCTATCTGGTGGCCGTGCTGTCGGACGGCAACGCGACGCAGGCGAAGGGCATCGCGCTGGTGGAGGAGGCGGCGAGGGCGGCGGTGGAGTCGTTCACGTCGGCGCCGTAGGGCACCGTCCCTCGGCGGGGCCGTAGGTCGACCGTCCGTGTCCCTCAGTGGGTGCGTCTGCGGCCTCTCCACAGGAGCACCGCCGCGACCAGCAGGACGCCGCCGAAACCGCCCGCGAGGGCGCCCGCCCAGCCGGCGGGGTCGCCGTCGGCCCGTTGGGCGTCCGGGCCGGAGCCGAAGTACTTGTCGCCGTAGGCGGCCGAGTGCAGGCCCTTCGGTGCGAGGCGGCCGGCGGCCTTGATGGCGGCGGCGGGGTCGATGAAGCCGAAGCCGCGGGAGTCGTCGCGGCCGCCGCTCGGGGCGTTGCGGGCGGTCTTCTCCAGGAGCTTCTTGATCTGGGCCGGGGTCAGCCCCGGGTGGGCCGCCTTGACGAGGGCCACCGCGCCCGAGACGAAGGCGGAGGCGGCGCTCGTCCCCCAGCCCTGGTAGTACCGGTGGTCCGGGTCGGCGATGACGACGTCGACGCCGGGTGCGCTGACCGTGGCGTACCAGCGGCGGGTGGAGAAGGAGGCGCGGGTGCCGTAGCGGTCGACGGCGGTGGCGGCGATGACGCCCGGGTAGGCGGCCGGGTAGGAGATGTGGTCGCCCTTCTCGCCGCCGTTGCCGGCGGAGGCGACGACGACGGCGCCCTTCTTGAGGGCGTACTGCACGGCCTCGTCCTCACTCGGTTCCGGGTGCGCGGAGGCGGAGTCGTCGCCGAGGGAGAGGTTGATGACGTCGGCGCCGTGGTCGGCGGCCCAGCGGATGCCTTCGGAGAGGGCGTTGCCACGGGTGGAGCGGGCCTTGCCGCGGGCGGTGTCGCCGTCTTCGAGGATCACCCGGACGGGCAGGACCTTGGCCTCCGGGGCGATGCCCAGGACGCCCTCAGAGTCACCGGGGCCGTGGCCGTGACCGGCGATGATGCCGGCCATGGCCGTGCCGTGCCGGGCCCAGGCGCGGTCGCCGCGCCTCGCGCCGAAGCCGATCAGGTCCTTGCCGGGCAGGACGTTGCCGTCGAGGTCGGGGTGGTCGGCCTCGACGCCGGTGTCCAGGACGGCGACGGTGATGCCCTTGCCCTTGGTGGTCTGCCAGGCCTGCTGGGTGTGCATGGCGGACAGGGCCCACTGCTGGGCGCGAATGCTGTCCGCGTACGCGGTGGTGGAGGGCAGGAGGGCGACGGAGCCGGCGAGGAGCAGGCTCAGGGCCGCGGAGCGGGCGATGCGCTTCATGAGGGCTGCTCCGTGGCCGAGCCGACGGTCGTGCGCAGGCGCCGTACGACGCGGTCGGCCAGGCCCTGTGCCTCCTGGCCGAGGCCGGCCTGGGCGGGGGGCGTGGTGGCGCCGGACTGACTGGCGTCGGCGGCCGGCTGCGGCGTGTCGACGGTCCGTCCGTCCGCCCAGCCGGAGACGGCGTAGGCGACGACCGGGGCGTCGGTCAGGACGGAGATGGTCCAGGAGGCGCGCTGTCTGCTCCCGAAGGCGGCGGCGACGGTGCCCTTCGCGGCGTACGGGCGGGGCACCAAGTCGGTACGGCGGTCCAGGCCCTCGGCCTTGAAGCGGGCGGCGAGGGAGGACATGGCGGCGGAGTCGCCCTTGGTGAAGAGCAGTCCGACGGTGGTGACGTAGCTCTGGGTGGCGTCGGTGTAGGCGGCGCGGAGCAGGCGCTGGCAGCCGACGGGGGCGAGGGCCTTGCGCAGCAGCGGGTCGAAGGCGTTGGCGCAGCCGCTGTCCTCGGCGACGGCGATGCGCGTCCAGGTGCGGTCGGCTCCGCCGGGGCCGGCGCCCTGTCCGTTGACGACGGGCGGGAACAGGTCGTCCACGGGGACGCTGTGCCACAGGGTGCCGGCCGTGGCGAACTTGTCGCCGGCGCCCGGTCCCCCGTGGTCACCGGAGAGCCAGCTCCCGGCCACGGCGCCGCCGATCAGCCCGAGCCCGAGCACCACGCAGGCACCGGCGGCAGCGGCCCGGGACCGCCCCCGCATCCCCAACGGCCGGGCCCGCCCCCGCTCGTCGTACCCCTCGACCTCGGCGAACGACACCACGGGCCGCGCCGAACCCGACTCCGTACCCGCGCTCCAGGAAAGAGCCGGGTCCGGGGACAGTGCGGCACCGGGCGATGGGTACGCGGATGCACCGGGCCGCGAGGGGGTGGTGGGGGTGGGGCTCGCCGAGGGCGCGGCCGGGGGCATGGTCGGGCGCGGCGGCGCGGCATTCGCCGCGGGAGGCGCCGGAGGAACGGCAGGTCGCGACGGCACGGAGGTCACCGGCGACGATGTCGGGGGGCCGGCCGGGCGCGGTGCCGAGGGCGGCGCCGACGGAGTAGCGGCCTGGCGCGGCTCGCCGGGCGTCGTGCTGGACGCAGGACGACGAGGTGCGGTGGGAGCCGGTGTGGTCCGCGCCTCGGGCACGGTTCCGGCGGGGCCGGACTGCGGCAGGGTGGCGGAATCGGAGTTCCGGCCGGAGTCGGTACGCCGGTCCGCGTCAGGGCGCCCGTCGGCATCCGCCCGCCGGTCGCCGCCCCCGCGCCGGCCGGCATCCGTACGGCCGTCGACGTCCCCGCGCCAGTCCGCATCCGTGAGGCGGCCGGAATCGGTGAGTCGCTCGGCGTCGGCGCGGCGGCCGAAATCCGTGCGCGTGGGGCGCGCGGTGGGTGCCGTCGGCGGCGTGGTCGGTCTGGGGGGTATGCCGGCGGAGCCCTGGCGCGTGGCAGGGACCGTCGGTGGGGAGGCGCGGCGAGTCGGCGGCTCGGGGTTCGTCGTGGGCGGCGTCGGGCTCAGGCCGGCGGTCGTTTCCGGGCGGGGCTCGGCCGGGGCGTAGGGACGCAGGAACGACACCCTGGGGGCCTGGTCCGGCCTGGGCGGTGTGGCACCGGGAGTGACCCGGTCGGCGTTCTCGCCACGCGCCCCCGTGGCGGGCGGCGCGTCCGGGAAGCGGGCCGAGGCCGGCGGCGGTGGCGGAGACGTGGGCGCGGTGCCCTGCGGCACGCGGGACGGGCGGAGGTGGGGAATGCGAGCACGGGAGTCCCGGGCACCGGGCACGGCACGGGCCCCGTCGGCCTCGCCGCCGCTCCCGCCGCGCGGTGCCACGGACCTGCCGGAATCCGCCCGCACCGACCCGTCCGACACCCGCACCCCCGAGGAAGCGTCCCTGTCCACACCGACGGCACGGCTGCTCAGCGGGGCGTCCACCCGACCCTGACGGATCCCCCCGAAAACATCGACATCAGGCCCGGCCGCACGCCGACTCACCGGAACGTCCGGCCCAGAGGCACTCCGGCCCGCCGAGACCCCCGGCCCAGCGGCACGCCAGTCACCCGGAACATCCGGCCCAGCCGCACGCCAGTCACCCGGAGCATCCGCCGCGGCCGCACCCCGGCCCGCCGGAACATCCCGCCCCGCCACACGCCGCCCCGCCGAAGAATCCACCCCGGCCGCACGCCCCCCGGACCCGGCTTCCTCAGCCGTCGGGGAGCCGAACTCGGGATTCGTCGGGCCCTGCTCAGGGCCGGGGGCGTGGCGGGATTCCGTGCTCATGCACCCCCCGTTTCCTCGTGCCCGGGCCGTTTCCTCGTACACGGGTCGTCCTGGTCGTCGGCCGGAGCCGGTGTGGCAGCCATACCCGCACACGCGGAACCGCATCCCGGCGCAGGGCAGGCGGCCGGAGTCGTTCCGTCGTGCGTGCGCGTCACTCTACGGGTTGTCGCCCGGCGAACGGGAACCGGTCCGCGACGCCGGGGCATCTGCCCGGAACGTCCCCCTACCCTGCGGTAATCCTGTCTGGCAGGCTGCGTTCATGACTGCGCGAGCCGCCGCCCGGGCCCGTTACGACCGGGCCACCGCCCATCTCGACGCTCCTGTCGCGATCGTGGACCTGGACGCCTTCGACGCCAACGCGGACGATCTCGTCCGCCGGGCCGGCGGCAAGCCGGTCCGGGTCGCGAGCAAGTCCGTCCGCTGCCGGGCCCTGCTCGAACGGGTCCTGGCCAAGGAGGGCTTCGCGGGGATCATGTCCTTCACGCTCGCGGAGTCCCTGTGGCTCGCGCGCTCGGGATTCGAGGACGTGCTGCTCGCCTACCCGTCCGCCGACCGGTCCGGCTTCGGCGAACTGGCCGCCGACCCCAAGCTCGCCGCCGCGCTCACCGTCATGATCGACGACCCCGCCCAGCTCGACCTCATCGACGCCTCCCGCTCCGGCGGCCGTGAGGTCGTCCGTGTCTGCCTGGAGTTGGACACCTCGCTGAAGCTGTTCGGCGGGCGCGTGCGCGTGGGAGCGCGTCGTTCGCCCCTGCACTCCCCCGCCCAGGTCGCCGACCTGGCGCGGACCGTGGCGCGGCGGCCCGGGTTCAGGCTGGTCGGGATCATGGCGTACGAGGGGCACGTCGCCGGTGTCGGGGACAGCCTGGCGGGCCGGCCGCTGCGGTCGCGGGCGATACGGCTGATGCAGGCGACCGCCCGCCGTGAGCTGGCCGAGCGCCGTGCCGCCGTGGTGCGGGCGGTCCGGGCCGTGGCGCCGGACCTGGAGTTCGTCAACGGCGGCGGCACGGGCAGTGTGCAGCACACCGCGGCCGAGGACGCCGTCACCGAGATCGCGGCCGGTTCCGGGCTCTACGTGCCCCGGCTCTTCGACACCTACACGTCCTTCAAGGGGCGGCCCGCCGCGCTGTTCGCCCAGCCCGTCGTGCGACGGCCGGGGGTGGGCGTCGTGACCGTGCTCGGCGGCGGCTACCCCGCCTCCGGCGCGGCCGGAGCCGACCGGCTGCCGGTGCCGTACCTCCCGGAGGGGCTGCGGTACGACCCGCAGGAGGGCCCCGGCGAGGTGCAGACGCCGCTGCTCGGCTCGCCCGCCGACGACCTGCTCATCGGCGACAAGGTGTGGTTCCGGCACGCCAAGGCCGGTGAGCTGTGCGAGCGCTTCGACACGCTGCACCTGATCGAGGGGGACGCGGTGACGGCGACCGTGCCCACCTACCGGGGTGAGGGGCAGACCTTCCTCTGAGCCCGAGCGCGGCCGCCGGCCACGCCCGCCCCGTCCGGCCCACCTGGACCTACCCGGCGTCGAAGAGGTCCGGCAGCACCGAGCCGTCCGGATGCCGGAGCGGTCCGTGGGTGCCGTCCGGGGCCGTGTAGGCCGAGGTGGAGCACGGATACGGGTCGGTCCTGCGCGGCAGCGGGTCGATGAACATCGGGTTGACCAGCCAGCGTCCGTCGGCGTCCTCGTAGGCCCGGCACATCAGCTCGGGCTTGTTCCGGTTGACGACCAGATGCGCGGCGGTGGCGTCGCCGACGAAGGTGACGTCGGTGTCGGCGTCGCCGGCGGCGAGGACCGGCCGCCGCGTCCGGGGCCGGCGTTGCCAGGCCGCGGCGCCGTGGATGCCGTACACCTCCTGGTTGATCCAGCAGCGCTTGCCGTCGATGTACGGGATCGCCTCGCCGCGGGTCGCCGGCAGGCCGCCGCAGCCCTCGGTGCGGGTGGTGAGGCGGCCGTGGCGGTCGAGGACCGAGCGGATGGCGACGGTGTGCGCCGCGTCGATGCCGAGGCCGCGGGACCAGACCTCGGTGATCGGTTCGGCGCCGGCGGAGACGATGTAGACCGTGATTCCGGCCCGCCGCAGCGTGCGGATCAGGTCGCGCATCTGGTCGTAGTAGCGGACGTAGGCGGGAACGGTGTGGGTGCCGAGGACGCGGGTCGCGCCGACGGGGGCGGCCAGGGCCTCGCGGCGGGCGGCTCGGGCGTAGGCGGAGAGTTCGGCGGGGGTGCGGCCCGCGAAGAGCTGCGGGATCCAGGCGTACTGCGGGACGGTGCGCCGGTGGTTCCAGGTGCCGGCGAAGGCCGGGGCGCCGCTCATGGTGGTGGCGTTCTCGCGGATTTCGAGGATCTCGTCCGTGCAGCGGGGCCGGGTGGAGGTGGGCAGGGGCGCGCGGACGCCGGTGCCGCAGGCCTCGGTGAGGGCCCGGTCGGCCGCGTCGGTGAGCCACGCGCTGGTGTCCTTCCAGCGGGCGGGGCGCAGGAGTGCGTCGTGCCGCAGGGCCCAGGACAGGGTGGCGTCGGTGACGTCGTTCTTGGTGACCGTGTTGTCCCAGTCGAAGGCCGCGACCGGGCGGGGCCGGCGGTCGGGGCCGGCGCAGGTGCCGTGGTCGTCGATGACCTGCTGGAGGTGGGCGCGGTTGTCGCCCTGCCAGCTGCCGGTCAGCCGGGGGCAGCGGGCGGGTGCGCCGGTGGCCGGTGCGGTGGGTGCGGCCGCCAGGGCGGCGGCCGCGACCAGGGTCCACGCGAGAGGCAGTCGCATACGACCCGAACCGTACCGTTCGTCCTTCTACAGGGGCGTGACGTACGCGCCCGAGATTCCGCCGTCGACCAGGAAGTCGGTGGCGTTCACGAAGGAGGAGTCGTCGCTGGCCAGGAAGGCGACGGCGGAGGCGATCTCCTCGGCCTCGGCGAACCGGCCGAGCGGGATGTGCACGAGGCGGCGCGCGGCACGCTCGGGGTCCTTGGCGAACAGCTCCTGCAGGAGCGGGGTGTTGACCGGGCCCGGGCACAGGGCGTTGACCCGGATGCCCTCGCGGGCGAACTGCACGCCGAGCTCGCGGGACATGGCGAGCACGCCGCCCTTGGAGGCCGTGTAGGAGATCTGCGAGGTCGCCGCGCCCATCCGGGCCACGAAGGACGCCGTGTTGATGATGGAGCCCCGGCCCTGGCGGCGCATGTAGGGGATGGCTGCCTTGCAGCACAGGTAGACGGAGGTGAGGTTGACCTCCTGGACGCGCTTCCAGGCCTCCAGGCCGGTCTCCAGGATGGAGTCGTCGTCGGGCGGGGAGATGCCGGCGTTGTTGAAGGCGATGTCGACGCTGCCGTAGGTGTCGTAGGCCGTCTTGAACAGGGCCTCGACCTGCTCGGGGTCGGTGACGTCGACCCTCACGAAGATCCCGCCGACCTCGTCGGCGGCGGCCTTGCCGCGGGCCTCGTCGACGTCGCCGCAGACGATGTGGGCGCCCTCGGAGGCGAGCCGGCGCGCAGTGGCGAGGCCGATGCCGCTGCCGGCTCCGGTGATGACGGCGGTGCGGCCGACCAGGCGGCGGCAGATGGGGGCAGAGGTCTGAGAGGTCACAGTGCGGGGCCCTCCGTGCTGATGAAGACGTTCTTGGTTTCGGTGAAGGCGGTCAGGGCGTCCGGGCCCAGCTCGCGACCCAGGCCGGACTGCTTGAAGCCGCCGAACGGGGTCCAGTAGCGGACGCTGGAGTGGGAGTTGACGGACAGGTTGCCCGCCCGGACGGCCCGGGAGACGCGCAGGGCGCGGCCCAGGTCGCGGGTCCACAGGGAACCCGCCAGCCCGTACGGGGTGTCGTTGGCGAGGCGGACCGCGTCCTGTTCGTCGGTGAAGGGCAGCAGGACGGCGACCGGGCCGAAGATCTCCTCGCGGGCCGCCTCGGAGTCGGGCCGCTCCCCCGTGAGCACGGTGGGCGCGAACCAGAAGCCGGGTCCGTCGGGCGCGCTGCCGCGCAGCGCCCGGGCGTCGTCCGGCACGAAGGACCGTACGCGGTCGAGCTGCTGACGCGAGATCAGCGGGCCCATCTGGGTCTTCTCGTCGGCGGGGTCGCCCACCACCACGGCCGACAGGGCGTCGGCGAGGAACGCGTGGACCTCGTCGTAGACGGACTCCTGGACGAGGATGCGGGTGCGGGCGCAGCAGTCCTGGCCGGAGTTGTCCAGGAAGGAGAAGGGGTCGACGGCGGTCTTCAGGTCGGCGTCGGCGAAGACGATGTTCGGGCTCTTGCCGCCGAGTTCGAGCGTGACGGGCTTGACCTGCCGGGCGCAGCGTTCCATGACCTCGCGGCCGGTGCGGCTGGAGCCGGTGAACACGATCTTCGCCACGTCGGGGTGGTCGACCAGGGCGCGGCCGGCGATGTGGCCGTACCCGGGGAGGACTTGGAACAGCCCCTGAGGCAGGCCCGCCTCCAGGGCGAGTTCGGCGAGGCGCAGCGCGGTGAGCGGCGTGGTCTCGGCCGGCTTGAGGACGACGGCGTTGCCCGCGGCGAGCGCCGGGAAGGAGCCCCAGGCGGCGATGGGCATCGGGAAGTTCCAGGGGGCGATCACGCCGACGACCCCGAGGGGCTCCTGGAAGGTGACGTCCCAGCCGCCGGGCACGGGGATCTGCTTGCCGAGGAGCCGTTCGGCGCCGCCGGCCGCGTACAGCAGGAGGTCGCGGGCGTTGCCGGCCTCCCAGCGGGCGTTGCCGAGGAGGTGGCCGGCCTCGCGGACCTCCAGCTGCGCGAGTTCCTCGACGTGGGCGTCGACGGTGTCGGCGAAGCGGCGCAGCAGCCGGGCCCGGTCGGCGGGCGCGACGGCGGCCCAGGCCGTCTGCGCCCGCTCGGCCCGTGCGACGGCGGCGTCCACGTCGGCGGCGGTCGCGGCGGGGACGGTGGCCACGATCTCCTCGGTGGCCGGGTTGAGTACCTGGAGTTCCAGCTCGTTCGACAAGGAAGGGCCCCTCACATGCGTTCGAAGGAGCGGCGCAGCTCCCAGTCGGTGACCGCGGCGTCGAAGGCCTCCAGCTCGACGCGCGCCATGTTGCGGTAGTGCGCGACGACCTCGTCCCCGAAGGCGGCCTTGGCGATCGGGCTGTTCTCCCAGAGCTCGGCGGCCTCGCGCAGGGTGGTGGGGACGTGTGCGAAGTCGGCGGCGTAGGCGTTGCCGGGGCAGGGCTCGGGCAGTTCCAGCTTCTGCTCGATGCCGTACAGGCCCGCCGCGACCAGGCCGGCGACGGCGAGGTGCGGGTTGACGTCGCCGCCGGGCAGTCGGTTCTCGAAGCGCAGGGACTTTCCGTGGCCGACGACGCGCAGGGCGCAGGTGCGGTTGTCGTGGCCCCAGGCGACGGCGGTCGGGGCGAACGAGCCCGGCTGGAACCGCTTGTAGGAGTTGATGTGGGGGGCGTACAGGAGGGAGAAGTCGCGCAGGGCGGCGAGCTGTCCGGCGAGGAAGTGCCGCATGATCTCGGTCATGCCCTCGGGTCCGGCCATGACGTTGGTGCCGTCGGCGTCCGTGAGCGAGAGGTGGATGTGGCAGGAATTGCCCTCGCGCTCGTTGTACTTGGCCATGAAGGTCAGGGACATGCCCTCCTGGGCGGCGATCTCCTTGGCGCCGGTCTTGTAGATCGCGTGCTGGTCGCAGGTGCGCAGGGCCTCGTCGTAGCGGAAGGCGATCTCGTGCTGGCCGGGGTTGCACTCACCCTTGGCGGACTCGACGGTGAGGCCGGCGCCCGCCATCTCGTTGCGGATGCGGCGCAGCAGCGGCTCGATGCGGCCGGTGCCGAGGACCGAGTAGTCGATGTTGTACTGGTTGGCCGGCGTCAGGCCCCGGTAGTGGGCGTCCCAGGCCTGCTCGTAGGTGTCCTTGAAGACGATGAATTCGAGTTCGGTGCCGACCTGTGCGGTGTAGCCGAGCTCCGCGAGGCGCTCCAGCTGGCGGCGCAGTATCTGGCGGGGGGCGGCGACGACCGGGGAGCCGTCGTTCCAGGCGAGGTCGGCGACGAGCATGGCCGTGCCCGCGTTCCAGGGGACGCGGCGCAGGGTGGCCAGGTCGGGGTGCATGGCGAAGTCGCCGTATCCGCGGTCCCAGGAGGACATGGCGTAGCCGTCGACGGTGTTCATCTCGGCGTCGACGGCGAGGAGGTAGTTGCAGCCCTCGGTGCCGTGGTGCAGGACTTCGTCGAGGAAAAAGCGTGCGGCGAACCGCTTGCCCTGCAGACGCCCTTGCATGTCGGGGAACGCCAGGACAACAGTGTCGATCTCACCGCTCGTGACGAGGGCATGCAGCTCCTCGACACTGAGTGGGGGTGTGCGGTCTGCCACGGGAGAGCCTCCTTCGGCTTCTTCGGTCAGCCGGGAGCCATAAGGTATTGCGGAGAACCATTGCTTGGGAAGGGGGTGCGGCCGGATGTCGCGGGACACGGGACCCGGAAGGCTGGAGGACCGCCTCACGCCGGTGCTCCGGCCGGTGCGGGCGGGCAACGGCTTCGAGGAGGCGTTGGAGCAGATCCTGCAGGTCGTACGGCTGGGCCTGGTGCCCGGCGGCGAGCGGCTGCCCGCCGAGCGGGAGCTGGCGGAGCGGCTCGGCGTCAGCCGCGTGACGCTGCGCGAAGTGCTCAGGGTGCTGCAGGACCAGGGGCTGGTCGAGTCGCGGCGCGGGCGGTACGGCGGAACGTTCGTGCTGCCGCGGGCGGACGCGGGCGGCGAGGACGAGCTGCGCCGACGGATCGCCGAGGTCGACATCGAGGACATGCTGCGCTTCCGGGAGGTCCTGGAGGTCGGGGCGGCGGGACTGTGCGCGGCGCACGGGCTGACCGAGGAGCAGGCGGGACAGCTGCGGGACGCGCTCGCCCGCACGCACGACGCGCCGCTGAGCGAGTACCGCCGGCTCGACACCCTGCTCCACCTCACCCTGGCCGAGCTGTGCGGCTCGCCGTCGCTGACCGCGCAGTACGCGGCGGTCCGGGCGACGGTGAACGACCTGCTCGACTGCATCCCGCTGCTCGTCCGCAATCTGGAGCACTCGCAGCGCCAGCACATCGCGCTGGTCGAGGCGGTGCTGGACGGGGACGCCGACGGGGCGCGGGAGATGATGCGGGAGCACTGCGCGGGCACGGCGGCACTGTTGCGGGGCTTCCTGGCATGAGCGCATTCTGCAAAGGTATGTGCGAGCACCTTTGAATGCCTGGGAGGACCGTGTGGCCGGACAGCCGCTGATCGGCATGAGTACGTACCTGGCCGGGGCGCAGTGGAGCGTGTGGGACATGGAGGCGGTGCTGCTGCCGGCCGGATACCCGCGGCTGGTGCAGCGGGCCGGCGGCCTGGCCGTCATGCTGCCCCCGGACACGCCGGAGCGGGCGGCGGCGGCCGTGGCGCGGATCGACGGGCTGGTGGTCGCGGGCGGCCCGGACGTGGACCCGTCCCGGTACGACGCGGAGCGCTCGCCGCTCACGGGTCCGCCGGCGCCGGAGCGGGACACCTGGGAACTCGCCCTGATCGAGGCGGCGCTGGCGGCGCGGGTGCCGCTGCTCGGCGTGTGCCGGGGCATGCAGCTGCTGAACGTCGCCCTCGGCGGCACGCTCGTGCAGCACATCGACGGGCACGCGGACGGGGTGGGGATCTTCGGCCGGCACAGCGTCAAGCCGGTACCGGGGACGCTGTACGCGGCGGCCGTCCCCGAGGAGACGTCCGTGCCGACCTACCACCACCAGGCGGTCGACCGGCTCGGCAAGGGGCTCGCCGCGTCCGCCTACGCCGAGGACGGCACGGTGGAGGCGATCGAGCTGCCGGAGAGCGACGGATGGGTCGTCGGGGTCCAGTGGCATCCCGAGATGGGCGAGGACGTACGCGTGATGCGCGAGCTGGTGCGCGCGGCCTCCTGATCGGGGCCCACTCGCAGGAGCCCGCGCGCCGCGGCCCGCCGCAGCCAGCTCGCGGGGTTCGTGCGCCACGGCCCGCGTGCCGCAGCATGCGCCTCGGGGCCCACTCCCAGGAGCCCGCCCGCCGCAGCCCGCCGCAGCCAACTCGCGGGGTTCGTGCGCCACGGCCCGCGTGCCGCAGCATGCGCCTCGGGACCCACTCGCAGAAGCCCGCCCGCCGCAGCCCGCCGCAGCCAACTCGCGGGGTTCGTGCGCCACGGCCCGCGTGCCGCAGCATGCGCCTCGGGACCCACTCGCAGGAGCCCGCGCGCCGCGGCCCGCCGCAGCCAACTCGCGGGAGCCCGCTCGCCACGGCCCGCACGCCGCAGCCAGCTCATCGGGGCGTTCGCCGGGGCCCGCCCGCAGGAGCCCGCCCGCCGCAGCCCACTCGTCGGGGCCCCCTCGCCGGAGCCCCCTGGGCCGCAGCCCGCTCACCCTCGCGTCAGTGACAGCAGTTCCCGGGCGGGGCCGGTCGGACGGTGGCCCGTCGGCCAGACGGCGCGCAGGGCCCGGGCCAGGGACACGCCGTCGACCGGGATGCTGACCAGGCGGCGCAGGGAGAGTTCCTCGCGGACCGCCAGCTCGCTGAGGACCGCCGGGCCCGCGCCGCTGACCGCCGAGGCCTTCACCGCCGTGGTGGAGGAGAGCTCGATGAGCGGCCGCGCCAGGCCGCCCAGGGCCGCGTCCAGGACCTGGCGGGTGCCGGAACCGCGTTCGCGCAGGATCAGCGGCGTGGCCGCCAGCTCGGCGGACGCGAGGGGGCGCCGGCGGCGGGCCCAGGGGTGCGCGGGGGCCGTGACGACGATCAGCCGGTCGTGGGCGATCACCGCGGAGTCCAGGCCGGGCGGCACCGTCAGGCCCTCCACGAAGCCCAGGTCCGCCTCGTCGGCGAGCAGCCGCTCCGCCACCGCCGCCGAGTTGCCGGCCAGCAGCGACACCGCCGTGTCGGGGCGCTCGGCGCGCAGGGCCAGGAGCCAGCCGGGGAGCAGGTACTCGGCGATCGTCATGCTGGCGGCGACCCGCAGCCGCGAGTCGCGGCGGTCGCGGAGCGCCTGCGCCCCCACGTCGAACGCCTCCGCCGCCTCCACGACCCGCCGCGCCCAGTCCGTCACCAGCGCGCCCGCGTCCGTGAGCCGGGAGCCGCGCGGCGAGCGGTCCACCAGGGCCACGCCGAGCTGGCGTTCCATGGAACGGATCCTGCTGCTGGCGGCCGGCTGCGTGATGCCGACCTCCCGGGCCGCCGCCCCGAGACTGCCCAGTCGCGCCACCGCCAGCAGCAGTTCCAGCGCCCCGAGGTCGGGCACCCGGTGGGCCAGCGATCCGGGCCCCTGTCGCTGCTGTGGCTCGCTCATAAGCCCAGATTATGTCCTCATAGACGCGTACTCCCTGGTCGCGGCCCCCGTCCCGGGCGACGGTGGGGTCATGGTCACCGCAGCCCAGCCCCTGTCCCTCCCGACCGTGCCGCGCCGGCGCGCCGCCGCCGTCCGCCACCTCGGCCCGAACTGGTACGCCTGCGTCATGGGCACCGCCGCCCTGGGATCCACCGGCGTCGTGCTCCCCGGGCACCCGGAAGGTGTGCGCATGGCCGGCACCGGCCTGTGGGCGCTGTCGCTGCTGCTGCTCGTGACCCTGCTGGCCGCCCGCGCCCTGCACTGGACCCACCACCGCGACCAGGCCCGCGCCGATCTCCTCGACCCGGGCACGGCCCCGTTCTACGGCTGCCTGTCCATGGCCCTGCTGGCCGTGGGCGGCGGCGCGCTGACCGTGGGCCGCGACTGGATCGGCACGACGGCCGCGGTCGCCCTCGACTCCGTGCTGTTCGTCGCCGGGACGGTCGTCGGGCTGGCGGCCGCCGTCACCGTCCCCTACCTCATGGCCGTACGGCATCGGATCGAGCCGGGGCAGGCCACGCCCGTGTGGCTGCTGCCGCTGGTCGCGCCGATGGTGTCCGCCGCCCTCGGGCCGGCCCTGGTGCCGCGCCTGCCGGCCGGGCAGCCCCGTCAGACGCTGCTGCTCGCCTGCTTCGCGCTGTTCGGGCTGAGTCTGCTCGCGACGCTGCTGATGCTGCCGCTCGTCTTCGCCCGACTGATCACCTCCGGCCCGCTGCCCCTCGCGCTCGCCCCGACGCTGTTCCTGGTGCTGGGGCCGCTCGGGCAGTCCACCACCGCCGTCGGCGCGTTCGCGGACACCGCGCCCGGGGTCGTGCCCGCGCCCTACGCGCAGGGCTTCGGCATGCTCGCCGTGCTGTACGGGGTGCCGGTGATGGGCTTCGCGCTGCTGTGGCTCGGGCTCGCCGGCGCCCTGGTGGCGCGGGCCCGGCGGGGCGGGATGGGGTTCGCGATGACGTGGTGGGCGTTCACGTTCCCGGTGGGCACCTGTGTCACCGGTTCCGCGGCACTCGCCCGGCACACGGGCCTCGCCGTCTACGACGGGCTCACGGTCGCGCTGTACGGCGTGCTCGTCGCCGCCTGGCTCGCGGCCGCCGCGGGCACGGTGCGCGGACTGGTCAGGGGTGAGTTGCTCGCAGGGCCTCGGACAGCACCCGTGGCGCCTCGGTCAGGGACGGCCCGTACCAGGTCAGATGCCGTCCGCTGACGAGCGCGCAGGGCAGTCCGGGGAAGGCCTCGGGGCCGTCGTCGGGGGTGAAGCGGTACGGCTCGTCCGGGAGCACCACCAGGTCGGGGCCGGCCGCCCGCAGTTCGTCGAGGGGGATGCGGGGGTAGCGGTCCGGACGGGACGCGTACAGGTGGTCCACGCCCAGACGGGTCAGGACGTCACCGGCGAAGGTGTCCCGGCCCAGGACCATCCAGGGGCGGCGCCAGATCGGTACGACGGCCGACCGGCGGCGCCCGGGCTCCGGCAGCGTCGACCAGGTACGCTCCGCCTCCGCCAACCAGCGCGGCGGCCTCGCCGCGCCGCACGCGGCCAGCACCCGGGTCAGTTCCCGGAAAGCCTGCGGCACCGTGCGCACCTCGGTGACCAGGACGTTCAGGCCCGCCGCGCGCAGGGCGTCGAGGTCGGGGGCGCGGTTCTCCTCCTCGTTGGCGATCACCAGGTCGGGGGCGAGGGCGGCGATCCGGTCGAGCCCGGGGTTCTTGGTGCCGCCCACCCGGGTCACGTCCAGACCCACCGGATGGCCGCACCAGTCCGTGGCACCGACCAGAACGCCCGGTACGGACACGGCCACCGCCTCGGTGAGCGACGGCACCAGGGACACGACCCGCATCAGCGGGGACGGTCCTGGACGGCCTCGATGTGTTCGGCGACGGCGACGATGACCACCCGGGTGTCGGGCACGGTGGCGCGCCAGCGGTGGCGGACCCCGCCGGTCAGGTAGAGGGTGTCGCCGCGGCCGAGGCGGTAGGCGCGGCCCTCCGCCTCGATCTCCACGGCGCCGTCGGCGACATACATCAACTCGTCGTTGCGGTGCTGGAATTCGCGGCCGGCGTCGTGGTCGCCGGTGAACTCCGAGGCGTGCAACTGGTGGTGACCGCGCACGAGGGTCCGCACCCGGGGGGTGAAGTCCTGTTCGGTGGTCTCGAAGCGTACGAGGTCGACGCTGCACGCGGGGTCGCCGGCGGCGAGGAGCTCGACGGCCGTGGTACGCAGGGCGTCGGCCACCTTCTCCAGGGAGCTGGTGCTGGGGCGGGCCCGGTCGTTCTCGATCTGGCTCAGGAAGGGGACGGACAGTCCGCTGCGCTCGGCCACGACGGCGAGGGTGAGCTCCAGCGCGCGGCGTCGCCGCCGGACGGCCGCGCCCACCCGGACGGGCTGTTGTTCTTTGTGGTCGCCCATCGCTCCGGCTCCCTCCTTCGCTCGTCGCCCCACGATCCGGGTGCCCGCCGTGGGGCACACCGCTCCTGAGGAGTTCTCTGCACCCTACGCATGTTCGGCAAACCGTTTCATGCCGCCGGCGCATCCCTGGCGCATCACGCGAGGTCGACCCCCACAGATCGCGCCAGTGGACGGGGGCTCCGGACGCGGCGGGCGCGGGCCCCTCCTTCGGGACGAAGGGGCCGAGGCCACGGAGAGTCGGTGCTGATCGAACACGCGGCCGGTCGCATCGACCAGCGGTGCGGCAAGGCTTGGGTGAAGGCGTAGCTCTATGTGGTTGGCCGGATCCAGCCTGTGCACACCCCGCGGGGCGGACCCTCCGCAGGGAGTCGCTCGGTGCGCGAGGGGCGCGTCGCGGCGGCGCCGGTGGTTCGCGACGCCGTTGCTGTCAGTGGCGTGCGGCATGATGCGAGCGTGACCGGACGACTCATGCTCCTCGACACCGCCTCCCTGTACTTCCGCGCCTACTTCGGCGTCCCGGACTCCGTGAAGGCGCCGGACGGCACGCCGGTGAACGCCGTGCGCGGACTGCTCGACTTCATCGACCGGCTGGTCAAGGACCACCGGCCGGACCGGCTGGTGGCCTGCATGGACGCCGACTGGCGCCCGCAGTGGCGAGTCGACCTGATCCCCTCCTACAAGGCGCACCGCGTCGCCGAGGAGCACGAAGGCGGGCCGGACGAGGAGGAGGTTCCGGACACGCTCTCCCCTCAGGTGCCGGTCATCGAGGAGGTCCTGGACGCGATCGGCATCGCCCGGGTCGGGGTCGAGGGGTACGAGGCCGACGACGTGATCGGCACCTTCACCGCGTGCGCCGACGGCCCGGTCGACATCGTCACCGGCGACCGCGACCTGTACCAACTGGTGGACGACGCACGCGGGGTGCGGGTGCTGTACCCGCTCAAGGGCGTCGGCACGCTGCAGCTGACCGACGGGGCGCTGCTGCGCGAGAAGTACGGCGTCGACGGGAGCGGGTACGCGGACCTCGCGCTGCTGCGCGGCGACCCGAGCGACGGGCTGCCGGGCGTGCCCGGCATCGGCGAGAAGACCGCCGCCAAGCTGCTCGCCGAGTTCGGCGACCTGGCCGGGATCATGGCGGCGGTCGACGACCCGAAGGCCAAGCTCACGCCGTCGCAGCGCAAGCGCCTGGACGAGGCACGCCCGTACGTCGCCGTCGCGCCGAAGGTCGTACGGATCGCCGCCGACGTACCGCTGCCCGAGGTCGACACGAGGCTGCCGCGCACCCCGCGCGACTCGGCGGGCCTGGACGGGCTGGCGGTGCGCTGGGGACTGGGCGGTTCCCTGCACCGGCTGCTGACGACACTCGGCGCGTGACCCCCGTTCTTGTGAAACGCAAAGGGAGAGGTGCTAACTTAGGTAAACCTAAGCTTGGATCCTGGGAGGCCGTCATGGCAGAACGTCCGGCACGGAAGCCGCGGAAGCCCCATTCCGCGCAGGTCGTCCGCACCGAACGGCTGACCCCGCACATGCAGCGTGTGGTGCTCGGCGGTGACGGCCTGGCCGACTTCTCTGCGGGCACCTGCACCGACCACTATGTGAAGCTGCTCTTCGGCCCCGAGGGCGTGACCTACCCGGAGCCCTTCGACATCGACCGCGTCCGCGCGGAGTTTCCGCGCGAGCAGTGGCCGGTGACCCGGACGTACACCGTACGGTCCTGGGATCCCGAACGCCGTGAGCTGACCCTGGACTTCGTGGTCCACGGCGACGAGGGTCTGGCGGGCCCCTGGGCGCTGCGGGTGCGGCCGGGCGAGACCGTCCGCTTCATGGGGCCGGGCGGGGCGTACGCGCCGGACCTGAGCGCCGACTGGCATCTGCTCGCCGGTGACGAGAGCGCGCTGCCCGCCATCGCCTGTTCCCTGGAGGCGCTGCCCGCGGGCGCCAAGGCCTTTGCCTTCGTGGAGGTTTCCGGCCCCGAGGAGGAGCAGAAGATCGACTCCGACGTGCAGGTCGTCTGGCTGCACCGCGGGGACCGGCCGGCCGGCGAGGCCCTGGTCGAGGCCGTCCGCGCGCTGGAGTTCCCGGCGGGCCGGCTGCACGCGTTCGTGCACGGCGAGGCGGCCTTCGTGAAGGAGCTGCGCCGGCTGCTGCGGGTGGAGCGGCAGATTCCGCGCGAGGACCTGTCGATCTCCGGCTACTGGCGCCTGGGTCACAACGAGGACGGCTGGCAGGCGTCCAAGCGGGACTGGAACGCGCGCATCGAGGCGGAGCAGGAGGGCGGCACGGCCGCGGCGGCGTGAGACACCGACAGCGGCGGTCCCCTGAACAGATGTCAGGGGACCGCCGCTGCCGCGTTCGCCTCGTTCGCCGCGGTCGCCACGGCCGTCCTACGCTGGGCCGATGAGACGCAAGACCCGCACGCCGCCCTCCCCGCTCCCCCAGCGCCACGGGGTGGACCCGGTGCGGGTGCGGCTGCCCGCCGAGGGGCCCTGGGCCACCGTCGGCGAGCATCTGGTGGAGCGGCTGTCCGGGGCCGGCCCCGGGGTGGTCCGGGCGATGCTCGACGCGGGGATGATCGTCGGGGCCGACGGACGGGCGGTGGCGCCGGACGCCCCGTACGTGCCGGGGATGTTCGTGTGGTTCCACCGGGAGCTGCCCGAGGAGGTCCCGGTGCCGTTCCCGCTGGAGGTCGTGTACCGCGACGCGCACCTCGTCGTCGCCGACAAGCCGCACTTCCTCGCCACCACCCCGCGCGGCAGCCACGTCACCGAGACCGCGCTGGCGAGGCTGCGCCGGGAGCTGGACCTCCCGGCTCTCTCCGCGGCGCACCGTCTGGACCGGCTCACCGCCGGACTGGTGCTGTTCACGGTGCGGCCCGAGGAGCGCGGCGCGTACCAGACACTGTTCCGCGACCGGCGGGTGCGCAAGGAGTACGAGGCCGTCGCCCCGTACGAGCCCTCGCTCGCCCTGCCCCGGACCGTGCGCAGCCGGATCGTGAAGGAGCGCGGGGTGCTGGCGGCGCGGGAGGTCGAGGGCGAGCCCAACGCGGTCACCCTCGTCGAACTGGCCGAGCGCCGGGAGGCGGACGGGCTGGGGCGCTACCGGCTCACCCCGGGCACCGGGCAGACCCATCAGCTGCGGGTGCACATGAACGCCCTGGGCGTGCCGATCCTCGGCGACCCGCTGTACCCGGAGGTGGCCGACCCCGTGCCGGCCGGCGACTTCCGGCGCCCGCTGCAACTGCTGGCGCGGGAGCTGGAGTTCACCGATCCGGTCACGGGGACGGAGCACAGGTTCCGCAGTGGGCGGAGGCTGGAGGCCTGGTCCTCGTACGCCCGGTGGGCCGCGGGTCAGTGACCGCGCCACCAGCGGCGCAGGCGCTGCCACACGCCCCGGGGATGGCTCGCCGGCTGCGGTGCCGGCTCGGCGGGCCTGGGCGCCGCCGGTCGCGGCTCGGGCACGGCGGGCCCGGGGGTGCCGAGGAGCCCGGGAGCGCCGGCCTGAGCGGGCACGGTCGCGGCATGGGGCGCCGGTCCGGTCGTGCCGACCTGCCAGGTGGCGCGCTGCGGCGGGATGGGCGTATGGCTGGGTTTGGACCGCACGTCCTGCTGCGGCTTCGGGCCGAACCGCACCGGGAGTTCCACCAGGTGCCGTGAGGAGATCGACTCCCGCCAGCGCAGGTCGTCCTCGTCGCAGTCGAGCTGCACGTCGGGCAGCCGAGACAGCAGGGCGTCGACGCCGACGTCGGCGATGGCGCGGCCGATGTCCTGCCCCGGGCACTCGTGCGGGCCGCCGCCGAAGGCGAGGTGCGAGCGGTTGCCCTGCATGTTGGCGGACAGGTCGGGGCGCACCCGCGGGTCGATGTTGCCCGGGGCGGGGGCGAACAGCAGGCCGTCGCCCTTGCGGATGCGGTGGCCGCCGAGCTCCGTGTCCTGCTTGGCGAAGTAGCCGAGGACGGCGCTGAACGGCGGCTCGTCCCACAGGGACTGCTCGACCGCCTCCGGCACCGTCATCTGGCCGCCGTTGAGCTGGGCGCGGAAGCCGGGTTCGGTGAGGACCATGCGCAGCGCGTTGGCGAGGAGGTTGGCGGTGGCCTCGTAGGCGGCGATGAGCACGACTCTGAGGTGCTGGCCGATCTCGTCGTCGGTCAGGCGCGCCGGGTGGTTGACGAGGTGACTGGTGAAGTCCTCCTCGGGCTGGGCCCGGCGCCGCGCGGTGAGCCGCATCAGGCAGCCCATGATGTACTCGTTGCTGGCGATGGCGGTCTCGGTGCCCTTGAGCATGTCGCGGGCGGCCTGCACGATCCGGTCGCCGTACTCCTCGGGCATGCCGAGGATCTCGCACATCACCGCCATCGGCAGATGCTCCGCGAACTGGGAGACCAGATCGGCCCGGCCCTTCTCGCAGAAGGCGTTGACCAGGCGCTGTGTGTGGCGACCGATGTGGCGGCGGATGCCGCGGTGGTCGATGGTCGACATGGCGCCGGTGACCGCTCCCCGCAGCCGCAGGTGCTCGTCGCCCTCGGCGTGGGAGCAGATGGGCTGCCAGGCGATGTGCGGCATGAGCGGGTGGTCGGGCTTGACCAGGCCTTCGAGCAGCGGGGTCCAGATGCGGCTGTCCCGGGTGTACTGCGAAGGGGTGCGCACCATGTGCAGGTTCTCGGCGTGCCCGAGGACCACCCACATCGGCACGTCGTCGTGGAGCAGGACGGGCGCCACGGGGCCGTGCTCCTCCCGCAGTTTCTCGTACAGGCCCTCCAGGTCGTCCGCGCCGGGGCCGTACAGCCGGGCCGGCCCCCCGGGTCCGAGGCCGTGCGCCGGGCAGCCGGGCGGCGGGTCGAGGGCGGAGTCGTCCGTACCGGTGAGGGAGTGGGGTTCAGGCGTCACAGTGGTCGCTCCGAAACTGAGATCAGTCCGAGGTAACGGGGGTCGGTCGGGCAGGGGTCAGGTGAGCGCGCCGGACATGGCGAGCGAGTGCAGGAAGCGCATCAGGGTCATCAGGACGTCGCGGCTGGAGGCGCGGCGGCGCGCGTCGCACTCGATGATGGGGATCTCCGGGACGAGATCGAGTGCCGTACGCAGTTCCTCGATGGGGTAACGGGGCGCGTCCGGAAAGGAGTTGATGGCGACGACGAAGGGCACGCCGCGCTCCTCCAGACGCCCTATGACGTCGAAGCTGACTTCCAGGCGCCGGGTGTCGACCAGGACGACCGCGCCGAGGGCTCCCTCGAACAGCCCGTTCCACAGGAACCAGAAGCGCTCCTGGCCGGGGGTGCCGAACAGGTAGAGGACCAGCTTCTCGGTGATGCTGATGCGGCCGAAGTCCATGGCCACGGTGGTGGCCGTCTTCGTCTCGGAGCCGTAGTTGTCGTCCACGCCGATGCCGGCCTGGGTCATGGTCTCCTCGGTGGTCAGCGGTCTGATCTCGCTGACCGAGCCGACCATGGTGGTCTTGCCGACACCGAAGCCGCCCACGATCACGATCTTGACCGCCGCCTGGGCCGTCTGGGGCAGATGATCCTCGGTACGTGGGCCGGGGATGGTGTCAGAGCCTTTGAAGTCCATGCATCACCGCTTCGAGGAGTGAACGGTCGGGGAGCGCCTGGCGGACGATCGGGGCGCGCGCCTGCACCAGTCCGGCCGAGATCAGCTCGGTGATCAGCACGGTCATCGCGCTGAACGGAAGATTGAGGTAGGCCGAGAGCTCGGCCACGGACAGGGGGGCGATACAGAGCCGGAGCAGCGCCGCCTGTTCCGGTGGTACGGACGGCGGTGAATCGGCGCGCGCCACGATCAGCGTCACCAGGTCCAACTCGGCGCGCGTGCCGTCGGCACCCGTGATGACGTACAGCCGCTCGGGGTTCTTCTTCTCGCCCTCGCCCTTGCCCTCCACCGCCACGGGGGGCGGGGGCGGCGGTGGAGGGGGGTACTCCTTGGGGTGTCGCCGTTTGCGTTGCGGAGGAGTCATACGGCCTGCCCGTTGCGGCGGGGCGGACTGGTCAGATGGGCGCCGATTCTGACGACGAGGTCGCGCATGCGGTTGCTCATCCGGCCGGGTTCGCAGACCACGTCGGCGAGCACGGCCAGGTAGGCGTTGGCGCCGGCGGCCATCAGGTAGAAGTAGCCGCCGTTGATCTCGATGACGACCAGCTTCATGTCTCCGTTGCTGCCCGGGAGTTCCTGGGCGACGGCACCCGCCAGGCTCTGCACGCCCGCGCAGGCCGCGGCCAGGCGGTCGGCGGAGTCGGGGTCGCCACCGTAGCGGGCGATGCGCAGTCCGTCGGCGGAGAGCACCACGATCATCTCGATGCCCGGCACGCCGTCGGCGAGATCCTTGAGCATCCAATCGAAGTTCGCTCGCTGCTGGATCACTTGAGGTCCCCCTCGTCGTCGGCCTCGCTGCGGGCCGGCTGCTCGATCAGGTGCACGTATGCGGTGGGGTTGCGCGTGAAGTCGGTGGGGTGGACACCCGGGTTGCCCTCCTTGAGGCCCTCCCAGAAGGCCTCGACCCACATTCCCGGCTCGCGCTCGTTCAGCTTCTTGCGCTCGGGGTCCTCTTCGGGCTCCGGCTCGGGCTCGGGCTTGTGCTGCGACCAGATGGTCGGCCTGCCCTCGCGTTCGGCGCGCTCGATGGCGGCCTGTTCGACGATCCGCTGGGTCAGCGAGGTCTTGACCTTGCTGCGGCGCTGCGGCAGTCCGCCAGCCGTCCACTCGGTGACCTCGGGGACGTCGTCCTCCATGGAGACCCCGGCGGGGATGCGCGGGCTGGTGGGGCGGCGCTTCTTCGGCGGCCGCTTGGGGCCCTCCAGGGCGCCGAGTTCGGCCTTCGGCACCGCGGTGGCGCCGATGCCGTGGGCGAGTCCGGGTGAGGGCTCGCCGGTCATCATGTTGCTGGGCACGATGAGGACGGCGCGGACGCCGCCGTAGGCCGAGGCGCGCAGCGAGACCTGCATGTTGTACGCCGAGCAGAGCCGGCCCACGACGGCGAGGCCGAGGCGGGGGCTCTCGCCGAGGTCCTGGAGGTCGACGCCGGCCTTGGCGCGCTCCAGCATGTTCTCGACGCGGGCGCGGGACTCCTCGCTGAGGCTGACGCCGCCGTCCTCGATCTCGATGCACACGCCGGTCTGCACCTCGGTGGCGGTGACGTGCACCTTGGTGTTCGGCGGCGAGTAGCGGGTGGCGTTGTCGAGGAGTTCGGCTGCGGCGTGGATGACCGGTTCGACGCAGGTGCCCTTGATGTTGACCTTGGCGATGGAGGACAGGTCGATGCGGCGGTACTCCAGGATGCGCGACATCGCGCCGCGCAACACGCTGTACAGGGCGACGGGGTTGGGCCACTGGCGGCCGGGGCGGCCGCCGCCGATGACGGAGATGGAGTCGGCCAGGCGGCCGATCAGCGCGGTGCCGTGGTCGATGCGCAGCAGGTCGTCGAAGACCTCGGGGTTGCGGCCGTGGTCCTCCTCCATCTCCCGCAGTTCCGAGGCCTGCTGGTGGACGATCGCCTGGACGCGCTGGGCGATGTTGACGAAGGAGCGCTGCACCGAGTCGCGCATGGCCTCCTCGTCGTCGACGATCTTGAGCACGGTGCGCAGCACGTCGCGCTGCGCCTCGGGGATGTGCCGCAGTTCGGGGTCGGAGTCGAGGACCGCGTGAATCACCTCTCTGGGGGATTCACCGTGGCGCAGCCGGTACAGCGCGGTCGGCACGATCTCCGTCGCGAACCGGATGAGCTCCTCGTCGTGGGCTGCGAGGCGCCCTTCCAGATACGCGGTGTGACGGGCGTGCTCGGTCCGCAGTGCCCGAAGATGGCGGCCGCGTCGTACCGCTTCGGCGGCTGTCGCGGACACCAGCACCGTGGCGACGGCTCCGCACCAGCCGACGGCGGTCCGGGCCGGTGCCGCCACCAGGGCGACGGCGGCTCCGGTCGCCGCGGCCATCAATATGGCGGGCAACAACAGCGCCCGCGCATAGGGAAGTTCACGGCCACCGGGAGGCGATTGAACACTCACCATGGATGCCCTCTGAGAAGTATCGGCTGGGTGTTGGGGGAGCTGTGGGGGGAAGAGTCATGGAGCAGTCAGGATCTTCGTGACCTTTGGGAACAAGCGCACGAATTCACCTCAACTCGGTGCGCCGCGGGCGAGCTTAGTCCGAGCGGATCATCGCCGTGTCATATTCGGCAAGCACCTGAAATCACCTGTGTGACAGGAGTACGCTCGGCCCCATTTATACGCTCAGCCCACATTCGAACACGGTGGGTGACGGCGAAAGGGCGCACGAAAACGACTCACCGTGACAGGTGAGTTCGGGCGCCGGGGGCGGCGCAGAGCTCAGGAACCGAGCGGAAGAGGGCAGCACCCTGAAGGGGCGCGGGGAGCCGCGCGACCGACCGCAGCCCACCCGCACCCGCACACGAAACGGTCAGCCCACCGACGAGTAGGCGACAACACCCCGCAGCAACTGATCAACGGCCTTGCGCGCGGCCTTCGTCACGGTCGAGCCCTCCACCGGGGACGCCGCCGAGATCTGCCCCAGCACGTCGATCACCTGCTTGCACCAGCGCACGAAGTCGCCCGCCGGCATCTCCGCCTCGCGCAGCACCTCGTCGAGGCCCTTGCCGCTGGCCCACATGTACGCGGCCCAGGCGAAGCCGAGGTCGGGCTCGCGCTGCCCGACGCCCTCGGTCTGCGTGATGCGGAACTCCTCCTCCAGGGCGTCCAGCCGTCCCCAGATCCGCACCATCTCGCCGAGCGCGGCCTTGGCCTTGCCCGAGGGCAGCTTCGGCGCGAGCGCGTCGTCACCGACCCGGGCCTCGTACACCAAGGCGGAGACGCACGCGGCGAGTTCGGCCGGGCCGAGTCCCTCCCAGACGCCTTCCCGCAGGCATTCGCTGGCGAGCAGGTCGAGTTCGCCGTACAGCCGGGCGAGCCGCTTGCCGTGCTCGGTGACCTCGTTGCCGCGCAGATAGTCGAGTTCGGTCAGCAGGGCCACGATCCGGTCAAAGGTGCGCGCGATCGTGTTCGTACGACCCTCGATGCGGCGCTCCAGCTGCGAGGTGTCGCGCAGCAGCCGGTGGTAGCGCTCGGCCCAACGGGCGTGGTCCTCACGTTCGTTGCACCCGTGGCAGGGGTGGGCGCGGATCTCGGTGCGCAGCCGGGCGATCTCCCGGTCGTCGGCGGCCTGGGACCGCTTCTTGCGGGCCCGCTCCGGCGGGATGTGCCCGGCCTTGGAACGCAGCGCGGAGGCGAGGTCCCGACGGGACTGCGGGGAGCGGGGGTTGAAGGACTTCGGGATCCGCATCCGCTCCAACGGCTCCACCGGCACCGGGAAGTCCATCGACGCCAGCCGCTTGACCTGTCGTTCGGCGGTCAGCACGAGCGGGCGCGGCCCGTCGTGGTGCTCGAAGCCGCGGTGGCCGTTGGAACGCCCCGCCGGCAGCCCCGGATCCAGCACCAGGGCCAGCCCCGCGTACTTCCCGGTCGGCACGTGGATGACATCGCCCGGCTTCAGCCTCTCCAGGGCGACGGCGGCCTCCGCACGGCGTTCGGAGGCGCCCTGCCTGGCCAGTTCGGTCTCGCGGTCCTTGAGCTCCCGGCGCAGTCGCGCGTACTCCTCGAAGTCGCCGAGGTGGCAGGTCATGGACTCCTTGTAGCCCGACAGGCCCTCCTCGTTGCGCTGCACCTGCCGGGAGATCCCGACGACCGACTTGTCGGCCTGGAACTGCGCGAACGACGTCTCCAGCAGCTCGCGCGAGCGGTGCCGGCCGAACTGCTCGACCAGGTTGACCGCCATGTTGTACGACGGCTTGAAGCTGGAGCGCAGCGGGTACGTGCGGGTGCCCGCGAGTCCGGCCAGGTGATCGGGGCTCATGCCGCGCTGCCAGAGCACGACCGCGTGGCCCTCGACGTCGATGCCGCGGCGCCCGGCGCGTCCGGTCAGCTGGGTGTACTCGCCGGGGGTGATGTCGGCGTGCTGCTCGCCGTTCCACTTGACGAGCTTCTCCAGCACCACCGAGCGCGCGGGCATGTTGATGCCCAGCGCGAGCGTCTCGGTGGCGAAGACGGCCTTCACCAGGCCGCGGACGAACAGCTCCTCGACGACCTCCTTGAAGGTCGGGAGCATGCCCGCGTGGTGGGCGGCGATGCCGCGCTCCAGGCCCTCCAGCCACTCGTAGTAACCGAGGACGTGCAGGTCCTCGGTGGGGATGGAGGCGGTGCGCTCCTCGACGAGCGCGCGCACCTTGTCCCGCGCCTCCTCGTCGTTGAGGCGCAGCCCCGCGTGCAGGCACTGCTGGACGGCGGCCTCGCAGGCGGCGCGGCTGAAGATGAACGTGATGGAGGGCAGCAGGCCCTCGGAGTCGAGCCGCTCGATGACCTCGGGGCGGCCCGGCGTCCACACGCGGGCGCGCTGTCTGCGCTCGCGCTCACGGTCGGCCTCGCGCATGCTGCGGCCGCGTCTGCGGTCCTGGAAGGACGGCCGGCTGGCCTCCATGCGGGCCAGCCGGGTCAGATCCGGATTGACGGCCCTCTTGTGGCCTTCGCCCTCCTCGAACAGGTCGTACATCCGGCGCCCGGCGAGCACGTGCTGGAACAGCGGCACGGGCCGGTGCTCGGAGACGATCACCTCGGTGTCGCCGCGGACCGTGTCGAGCCAGTCGCCGAACTCCTCGGCGTTGGACACGGTCGCGGACAGTGACACCAGGGTCACCGACTCGGGGAGGTGGATGATCACTTCCTCCCAGACGGCGCCGCGGAAGCGGTCGGAGAGGTAGTGCACCTCGTCCATGACCACGTACCCGAGGCCCAGCAGGGTCTGGGAGCCGGCGTAGAGCATGTTCCGCAGCACCTCGGTGGTCATCACGACCACGGGGGCATCGGAGTTGACGCTGTTGTCGCCGGTGAGGAGGCCGACCATGCCGTTGCCGTAGCGGCGGCACAGGTCGGCGTACTTCTGGTTCGACAGCGCCTTGATGGGCGTCGTGTAGAAGCACTTCCTGCCCTGCTGGAGGGCGAGGTGGACGGCGAACTCGCCCACGATCGTCTTGCCGGAGCCGGTGGGGGCGGCCACCAGCACGCCCTTCCCCGCTTCGAGCGCCTGGCAGGCCTCGATCTGGAAGGGGTCGAGGCCGAAGTCGTACATCTCGCGGAAGGAGGCGAGCGCGGTGGCCTGCTCGGCTGCCCGCCTGCGGGCTGCCGCATACCGCTCGGCCGGTGAGAGGTCCTCTGTCATCGTGCTTTCGAGCGTACCGGGCCGCACTGACAACAGGACGATCATTAACCGGAAGATGGGACGCCCCTCGACGAAACGAGAGGTGCCCGCGTCCCCTGGGGGCGCGGGCACCTCTCACGGCGGGAAGACCGGTCAGGTCACGTCGTCGTAGCCGTTGACCCGGTCCGTGCTCGACTGCTCGGGCAGCGACCGGCTGGCGGACACCGTCTCGACCGCCCCGATGTCCTCGGGGGTGAGGTCCAGGTCCGAGGCCTCGTCGTCGGCGGGGCCTGCCAGATCGCGGCGGCGCTTGCGCCGGTCGTTGAGGATCGAGAAGAGCACCGCTCCGAAGTACAGCACCCAGATCGGTCCGGCGAGCGCCAGCATCGTCAGCGGGTCCGTGCTCGGGGTCGCGACGGCCGCGAACACGGTGATGCCGAGGATCATGGCCCGCCACCAGCCGAGCATGCGCCGACCGGTGAGGGCACCGGTCAGGTTCAGCATGATCAGCAGCAGCGGCAGCTCGAAGGACAGACCGAAGACGATCACCATGCGGGTGACCAGATCCAGCAGGTCGTCGAGCGGGAGCAGGTTGTTCACGCCGTGGGGCGTGAACCCGATCAGGACCTTCGCCGTGGTGGGCAGCACCTTGTAGGCGAAGTAGGCGCCACCGAGGAAGAGCGGGACGCCCGTCCCGACGAAGCCGTAGGCGTACTTCTTCTCGTGGCGGTGCAGGCCGGGGGCCACGAAGGCCCACAGCTGGTACAACCACACCGGGGAGGCCAGCACGACACCGGCCATCAGCGACACCTTCAGCGCCAGCGTGAACGGCGTGAGCAGACCGTTGATCGTGATCTGCGCGCACTGCTGGGTCTTGTCGTGCGACTTCGCCAGCTGTTCGAAGGTCTGGGCGCAGCCGACCGAGTCCAGCACCGGCTTGGTGATGAAGTTGACGATGTCGTTGTAGAAGAAGGCGGCCACACACGTCACGACGACGATGGCCAACATCGCCTTCGCGAGCCGGTTGCGGAGCTCGCGAAGATGATCCGCGAGCGGCATGCGCCCCTCGGGATCCCTCTCCTGCTTGCGGGCAGACTTAAGCAACCCACGTCCTCATCTCGTGCGGCAGGCCGGGGGTCAGTCCGGCCTTGCGTCAGCGCTGGGTGGTGTCCGTCGGCTCGTTGACCGGGCGCGAGCTGGTCACGTCGCCGGGGGACGCCTGGATGGTGCGCTGCGCCGGGGGCTGCTCGTTGGAGGAGGGCGCCGGGGCGGGGGCGTTGCTCTCTTCCTTCATCGCCTTGGCCTCGCTCTTGAGGATGCGCGCGGACTTGCCGAGCGAGCGGGCCATGTCCGGAAGCTTCTTCGCGCCGAACAGCAGGATGATGACGACGAGGATGAGAATGATCTCGGGGGCGCCGAGCCTTCCGAACATAAGTCTTTACCTTCTCACCGAGGCTATTGGTTGGGGTGCCGTCGGATCAGTCGGACATATGTCCCACTGATCGTGCTGACAGCGATCGTAACGCTCAGGGGTAAACGAGAGGCAATCCCCGTACGTACTCCCGGTCATCGGTACGCGCCTCGTTCTTCGCACCGTGACCAGCAGCGTACCTGCCGGGACGGTCGAGGTGACAGGGCGAAGTGACGCAAAACGCTTGAGAAGCCCTCATCAGCGGGCACCCACAGCACGCCTCACAGGGAGTCCGCGGCCCTCGCCGCGCTCACCGAGGCGCGCTCCAGATCCTCGGCCGCCCTGTTGATGCGCCGGGCGGAGTCCGAGACCTGGCGGCCCAGCCGCTGCGCCTCCACGAAGACCCGGACACCCAGCACACCCAGGACGACAAGCCCCAGAAAACCCACCGCCACCGCGAACATCGCCCAGAACATGCCGCCGAGCCTAGACGGTGGAGTGCAGCCTCAAGGTCCTGACCCCGCCCCCGCTCAGCAGCTCGACGATGCGTTCGCCCGCGGGCTTGCGGACGGCGGCGCCGCACTCGGGGCAGGTGAAGGAGTAGAACGTCGTCCGGCTCGTGGCACCGATGGCGAGCCGCAGGGCGCTCGCGGAGAGCTCGAAACGGCCTCGGCAGTCCGGGCAGCCGGCCTTGAACACCACGGGGACCACTCTCTTCATCCCCGCGAAAGCGGCCGCCACCGTCATTTCCCTCGCACCGGAACCCGCGGACTCGCTCAAAGCCCTCGCTCCTGCCTGTCGTGAACGCCGTGCACCTCATCGGCACCCTGCGGTGCGTCCGGCGTCCGCGCGACGCCGTCGTAGGCCTCCAGCGCCTCGCGGGCCGCCTGCCGGGCGCTGTCGGCGAGCTCGGGCGGCGAGACGATCCGCCCGTCGCGGCCGAGCCGCAGCGCCAGGCGCCGCAGCGACGCCGGATCGGGGGTGCGCAGAGTAATACGCAGCCCGCCGTCGGGAAGCTCATCCGCGCTGTCGTGCGGGTAGTACTCGGCGACCCAGCGGCCCCCCGGGCCGACCTCGACGACCACCTCCGGGTCCTCGGCGGCCGGCTGCACCAGCGCCTCGGACAGGTCCCGCAGCTCGATCTCCGGCGGCGCGGCCGGCTCGTCGAGGATCTTGATCTCGGCGACCCGGTCGAGCCGGAAGGTGCGGCGCGCCTCGGAGCGGCGGCACCAGGCCTCCACATAGGTGTGGCCGACGCTGACCAGGCGGATCGGGTCGATCTCGCGCTCGGTGACCTCGTCACGGGCGGGCGAGTAGTAGCGGATCCACAGGCGGCGGCGCTCGGAGATGGCCCGGTCGACGTCGGCGAAGACGCCGCCCTCGGACTCGAAGGTCACCGACAGCCGGGAACTGGCCCCCGCCGTCTCACCGGCCGCGGCCTCGACCTTGGCGGTGGCCCGCAGCAGCGCCTGCCGGTCGCCCTCGCGCAGGCCCGGCAGGGTCGACACGGCCCGCGCGGCCACCAGCAGCGCGGTCGCCTCGTCGGCGGCCAGCCTGAGCGGCGCGGCGGACTCTGCCCCGAGGGCGGCGGGGTTGTGCCACCAGATGCGCTCGCCGTCGGTGTCGATGTCGAGCAGATCGCCGCCACGGAAGCTGGTGCCGCACATGGGCAGCACGTCGAGGTCGGAGACCAGCTCTTCCTCGGTGATGCCGAAGGCGCGCGCGACGTCGGCGATCCGGGCGCCGGGGCGCTCGCGCAGATACGTCACCAGGGAGAGCATCCGCCGGGTCTGGTCGATGGCGTTCACGGGCCTGACCGGTTTGCCTGCCACTGTCTTGCTCCGCTCCCCCTCAGCCCTTGGCCACGGCACGCAGCCGGTCCACCATGTCCGACCGCAGCTCGGCCGGCTCCAGGACCACCACGTCCGGCCCGAACTCCACCAGCCACGCGTCCAGGCCGTGCCCGTACGGAATCTCCAACTCGTCCCAGCCGTCGCCGAGTTCCCGCACCGAGGTGGCCTTCGCCCGAAGGGGGTACCCAGAACCGGTACGCAGCCGGATCAGCGCCGTACGGTCGGCGATCTCGCCGGCCCAGCTCGCGACGGTCTCGCGCACGGTGACGACGTCGGGCACCTGGGCGGTGAAGCCGCTGCCCCGCGAGCGGACCTTGCCGGTGATCCGGGACAGCCTGAAGACGCGCTCGGCGCCCCGGTCGCGGTCCCAGCCCGCGAGGTACCAGTGACCGCGCCAGCACTCCAGCGCCCACGGCTCCACGTGCCGGGGCTCGGGGCGGGCGGCGGAGGCCTTGCGGTAGTCGAACAGGACCGGGCGGCGGTCGCGGCAGGCCAGCATCAGCGGCTCGAACGCGGCCTCGTGCACCGGGATGCGCGGTTCCAGGGCGCCGTGCGCCTCGTACGGGTCGACGTCCTCGGGCAGCCCGGCGGCACGCAGCTTCTGCAGGGCGCCGCTGGCCGCGCCCGCGAGGCGGGCCTGCTGCCACACCTTGGCGGCCAGGCCCAGGGCCGCGGCCTCCTCGGCGTCCAGGGTGATCGGCGGGAGACGGTTGCTGTCGCGGCGGGCCAGGTAGCCGACCTCGCCGTCGAGGTTCTCGACGGTCTCGATGACCAGGCCCAGCTCGCGCAGGTCGTCCTTGTCCCGCTCGAACATCCGGTTGAAGGAGTCGTCGGAACCGGCCGCGCCCCGGTCCGGGCCGAAGGCCTCGACGTAAGCCTCAATGGACTCGCGCAGCTCGCGCTTGCTGAGCGGCCGCCGTGTCCCCAGCAGACACAGCGCCAGGTTCATCAGCCGCTCGGCCTTGGCAATGGCCATCGACGCCCTTCGCCTTCCTTATGGTGCTTACGATCGATGACCGTACCGCTCCCCCGCACCACGGCAAAAGCCGAGGGCCCATGCCCGAACAGGCATGGGCCCCGGATGATCGGATCCGATCAGCCTTCGGCGGTCGGACCGACGATCAGACGGCGACCAGGTCGCAGACGAAGATCAGCGTCTCACCGGGCTTGATACGGCCGCCGGCGCCACGGTCGCCGTAGGCCAGGTGCGCCGGGATGGTCAGCTGACGACGGCCGCCGACCTTCATGCCCTGCACGCCCTGGTCCCAGCCGGCGATGACCTGGCCGACACCCAGCTGGAACTGCAGCGGCGTGCCGCGGTTCCAGGACGCGTCGAACTCCTCGCCCGTGGAGAAGGCCACGCCCACGTAGTGCACGGAGACGGTGTCGCCCGCCTTCGCCACCGGGCCGTCGCCCTCCCAGATGTCCTTGATCTCAAGGTCCGCCGGGGGCTCGCCGCCCGGGAAGTCGATCTCGGGCTTGTCGATGCTCACGTCTCTAGCTCCTGCTTGTGTACGACACGGAACGCGGACAGTCTTTCATCCCCACCGCACTCTCGCAGGCCGCGGGCGGCCAGCGCGGCGCGGCTACATCGCCGCCAGGATGTCCACGGAGAAGACCAGCGTGGAGCCCTTCTTGATGACGCCGCCGCTCGGCGGGGTGTCCCCGTACCCGAGCTCCGGGGGTACGACGATCATGACCCGGCTGCCCACCTTCTTGCCGACGAGGCCCTGGGACAGTCCCTTGACGATCTGCTGCATCTGCTCCAGCGAGAACTGGCTCAGCCGCCCGGTGGTGTACGTCTGCTCGAACGGCTTGCCGCTGTCCCAGACCACGCCCTTGAACTGGCACAGGATCGCCTGGTCCGCCTTGAGGGCGGCGCCGTCGCCCTCCAGGACGTAGTTCGACACCAGCTTCTTCGGCGGGTCGGCCTTGGGGACGTCGATGGACGGGGCCTTGCCGTCGGTGTTGGTGCCCACCTTCGGCAGCGCGGTGTCGGTCTGCGGGACGGGCTTGCCCGTGGCCGAGCTCTTCGAATTGAAGGCGTTCAGCAGGTCGACGACGAAGACGAGCGTGTCCGTGCCCTTGATGCCCGCCTGCGCGTTGCCCGCCTTGCCGTAACCCCAGGTCGGCGGCACCGCCATCTCGACGCGGCTGCCGACCTTCTTGCCCGTCAGGGCGTAGCGCCAGCCGTCGATGACACTGCCCTTGGCGAGCTGCAGGACCAGCGGGCTGCGGTCGTAGGACTGGTCGAAGACCTTCCCCGTGGCCCAGATCTGGCCCAGGTAGTTCGCCTGGACGAAGTCGTTCTCGGCGACCGTGCGACCGCTGCCCGCGATCACCGTTTTCACCGCGAGGTTCTCGGCCGGCTGCCCGGTCCCCTTGGCGACCGTCGGCTTCTCGTTGAACTTCGTGCCCGCCGTGATGGCCGGCAGCGGGCCCTCCACGATCTTCGGCGGTGGCGCGGCGGACACCGACGGCGACGCGCTCGCCTTGCTGGAGGCGGACTTGTCGTCGTCGCCGCATCCGGCGATCGTGGCGAGTCCTGCGGGCACGGCGGCTAGAAGGAGTGAGCGTCGGCGCACGGTGGGGGCCTCGTAATCAATCGATCTTGTGAATGGCGTGCGCGCAACTCTACGGCGTGAGAAGGGCGCCGTACGGGAAACGTACGGCGCCCGTGTGGCGTTCCTGGGCGGAACGGCGGGATCACATTCCGGCGATCAGCTTTTCCACCCGGTCGTCCACGGAACGGAACGGGTCCTTGCACAACACGGTGCGCTGTGCCTGGTCGTTGAGCTTCAGGTGCACCCAGTCGACCGTGAAGTCACGGCGCTGTTCCTGTGCCCGCCGGATGAAGTCGCCGCGCAGCCGGGCCCGAGTGGTCTGCGGCGGAACCGACTTGCCCTCGAAGATCTTCAAGTCGTTGCAGATCCGGGTGGCTTGGCCCTTCTTCTCCAGCAGGTAGTACAGGCCACGACGGCGGTGGATGTCGTGGTAGGCGAGGTCTATCTGCGCGACCCGCGGATGCGACATCGTCATGTTGTGCTTGGCCCGGTACCGCTCGATGAGCTTGTACTTCATCACCCAGTCGATCTCGGTGCCGATGCGGTCGAGGTCCTCGGCCTCGATCGCGTCCAGCGTGCGGCCCCACAGCTCCAGGACCTGCTCGACCGTGCCGGTGCGGATGCCGCGGCGGTCGCAGAAGTCCACGGCCTTCTCGTAGTACTCGCGCTGCACCTCAAGGGCGGAGGCCTCCCGGCCGCTGGCCAGGCGCACCTTGCGCCGGCCCGTGATGTCGTGGCTGACCTCGCGGATGGCCCGGATCGGGTTCTCCAGGGTCAGGTCCCGCATCACCGTGCCCGCCTCGATCATGCGCAGCACCAGGTCGGTGGCGCCGACCTTGAGCAGCATCGTCGTCTCGGACATGTTCGAGTCGCCGACGATGACGTGGAGGCGGCGGTAGCGCTCCGCGTCCGCGTGCGGCTCGTCGCGCGTGTTGATGATGGGCCGGGAGCGGGTCGTCGCCGAGGAGACGCCCTCCCAGATGTGCTCCGCGCGCTGGCTGACGCAGTACACGGCACCACGCGGTGTCTGCAGCACCTTGCCCGCGCCGCACAGCAGCTGCCGGGTCACCAGGAACGGAATGAGGATGTCGGCGAGCCGGGAGAACTCCCCGTGCCGTGCCACCAGATAGTTCTCGTGGCAGCCGTAGGAGTTGCCCGCCGAGTCGGTGTTGTTCTTGAAGAGGTAGACGTCGCCCGCGATTCCCTCCTCGTGCAGGCGTCGTTCCGCGTCCACCAGAAGCCCTTCGAGAATGCGCTCTCCGGCCTTGTCGTGGGTGACCAGTTCGATCACATTGTCACATTCGGGTGTCGCGTATTCCGGATGTGAGCCCACGTCGAGATAGAGCCGGGCGCCGTTCCGCAGAAAGACATTGCTGCTACGACCCCATGACACGACACGGCGGAAGAGGTACCGCGCCACCTCGTCAGGCGACAGGCGGCGCTGTCCCCTGAACGTGCACGTGACGCCGTACTCGTTCTCCAGCCCGAAAATGCGGCGGTCCATGACTGAACATTACGCCCGATCCCCTGAGCTGAAACGGGGTTCGGCAGCACGATTTGGATCAGTTTCCGATGAAGCCGCAACAACCCCGCTCCCCGCGGGAGCTGCGAGGACCCGTCCGGTGGCCATGAGAACCAGCAACGACACGGCGCCCGCCACACCGGGCACGGCGAAGCCCCACAGCGCGCCACCCTCCTGGACCACGGGGCCCGCCAGGCCCGTTCCCACGGACGCGCCCACGGTGAACGTCGTCACGAGCCAGGAGAACGCCTCGGTGACCGTCCCGCTCGGCGCGTGCCGGTCGACGATGACGAAGGCGCAGGCGATGGCGGGCGCCAGGAACACCCCGGCGAGCGCCGTGAGCAGCACCATGGCCACCGCACCCGGCATCAGCATCAGCGGCAGGTAACACACCGCCAGAAGGCCCACCAGCACCCTCAGTCGCCGCTCCGGCACACCACTCCACTGCCGCGCCCCGTACACGGTCCCGCCCAGCAGCGCGCCGAGCCCCAGGGCCGCCATCAGCCAGCCGTACACCGCGTCGCCGCCGTGCTCGTCGGCGTACGGCACCGAGGCCACGGTGATGGAGCCCAGCGCGGTGCCCACGAAGAAGAACGAGGCGAGCAGTGCCAGCAGTCCGGGCGACCTCAGCGCGCCCAGCCAGTGGGCCTCACGGGGCGCCGAACGCCACGCGCGCGAGGGCGCCGACACGACCACGGAGAGTGCGCCGAGCACGCCCAGGGCGTTGAGCACGAGCAGCGCCGCCCGCTCCGACCACAGCGACGCGCACAGGGTCACCAGCAACGGGCCCACGGTGAACATGACTTCCTGCGCCACGGCGTCCATGGCGTACGCGGTGTGGACCTGCTCCTCCCGGCGCAGGACGCTCGACCACAGGGCGCGCAGGCCGCCCTCCAGGGGCGGGGCGAACAGCCCGGCGGCCGCGACAGCGGCGTAGGCGAGGGGCAGCGGGTCGGTGCCGGCGAAGGCGAACACCGTCATCGCGAGGGCCGACAGGACGGCGGCGGGCAGCTGCACCCGCGGCTGTCCGTGCAGGTCCACCAGCCGGCCCAGCAGCGGCTGCCCCACGGCGTTGGCGACGCCGTAGACGGCCGCCAGCGCCCCGGCGAGGCTGTAGGTGCCGCCCTGCGCGCGGACGAACAGCACCAGGGCGATGGCGGCGGTGGCGTTGGGCAGCCGGCCCACCAGCGTGCCCACCAGCAGCCGGGCCGCGTGCCTCGCCCTGAGGATCTCCAGGTATCCCGCGGCCATCCGTAGTCCTCCACCGGCTCGCCCGTAGGGCTTTTGGCCCCACAGGTGTTACGTATAACGTCCTCGTCCATACGTACCATGTGCGCTGTTCACACGTCCATACGAAGGAGCGCACCCCCCGTGGCACGCAGCAGTACGCGCCCGACGAGCCGTGACGTCGCCCAGGCGGCCGGTGTCTCCCAGGCGGCCGTCTCGCTCGTGCTGGGCGACAAGTGGCGCGGACGGGTCTCCGAGACCACCGCCGAACGGGTACGGCAGGCCGCGCGCGAGCTCGGCTACCGGCCCAATCTGGCCGCCCGCAATCTGCGCCTGGGCCACACCCGCACCGTGCTCCTCGTCGTACCCGCGCTGACGACCGAGTTCTTCGCCGGCGTCTACACCGGCGCGGCCAGGGTCGCCGCGCAGCACGGCTTCGGCGTCGTGCTCTACCCCTCCCCCGAGGGCATCGGCCCGGCCCGCAACCCCTTCGCCTCCGCCCAGGCCGCCCTCGACGGCGTCATCGCGTCCTCCATGGCCGCCGACGCGCTCACCGCGATCCGCGGCGACCAGCTGCCGCTGGTGATGCTCGACAGCGACCCGGAGGGCAGCCTCGGCGCCGCCACCGTGAACCTCGACATCGCCGACGGGGTCCGCCAGGTCGCCGAGCACCTGCTGGACCTGGGCCACCGGCGCTTCCTGCACCTGGCCGCCGACATCGCGTCGTGGACCTTCGAGGTACGCGCCCGGGAGCTCGCCGCACGGGTGGGGGCCGTCGCCGGGACAGACGTACGCACGGTCCGGGCGCCCATCTCGATCGAGGGCGCCCTCGCCGCCACCGAGGCCGCCCTCGCCGCACCCGGCCCCCGCCCCACGGCACTGGTCTGCGACGACGACAAACTCGCGGCGGGCGCCTACAAGGCCCTGCGCCGACTGGGCCTGCGCGTCCCGGACGACATCTCGGTGACCGGTCTCGACGACCTGGCCCTGGCCACCGCCATCGACCCCGAACTCACCACCGTCCGCCTCGACGCCGAACTCTTCGGCGAACACGGCATGCGAGCCCTCCTGGCCGTCCTGGAAGGCGAGGAGCCGGAGAACGGCGACATCCCCGTACAACTCGTCGTACGCGGCTCGACGGCCCCACCACGGGCCTCCTGACGCACAGGCGCGCCCCGGCCGATGGTGGTCGGTCGGGGCGCGTCCGGGGTGAGGTGGGTGAGGTGCAGGGAACTAGTCCTCCTCCTCGGCGCTTTCCGCCTCCGTGGCCGCGCCGTCCGCCTCCAGGAGGCGGGAGAGCTGGCGGCCGACGATGCGCTTGAACTTGCGCTGCTGGGGGCGGGTGCGGTCCAGGACCGCGACCTCCAGGCGCTCGGCGGGGATCTCCCGCTCACTGCCGTTCGTGTCCCGGGACAGGGCCTGCACGGCCAGCTTGAGCGCCTCCGCGAGGCTCATGCCGTCCTGGTGACGCTGATCGAGGAAGCTGCTGATCTGCTCCGCGTTGCCGCCGACCGCGACCGAGCCGTGCTCGTCCACGATCGAGCCGTCGTGCGGCAGCCGGTAGATCTGGTCGCCCTCGGGGGTCTCGCCGACCTCGGCCACGACCAGCTCCACTTCGTACGGCTTCTCGGCCGCGCTGGAGAAGATCGTGCCCAGCGTCTGGGCGTAGACGTTGGCGAGACCGCGGGCGGTCACGTCGTCCCGGTCGTAGGTGTACCCGCGCAGGTCGGCGTAGCGGACGCCGCCGATGCGGAGGTTCTCGTACTCGTTGTACTTGCCGGCGGCCGCGAAGCCGATCCGGTCGTAGATCTCGCTGAACTTGTGCAGCGCGCGGGACGGGTTCTCACCGACGAACACGATGCCGTCGGCGTACTGCAGCACGACCAGGCTGCGGCCACGGGCGATGCCCTTGCGGGCGTACTCCGCCCGGTCGGCCATGGCCTGCTGGGGGGAGACATAGAACGGCGTCGACACCGGTTATCCGTCCCTTTCTGTCGAAGTCACTGCGATCACCTGGAAACAACCGGCCGTCGGGCTACAGCAGCGCGGCCCGCGGGCCGTCCGGCTGCTCCAGCCGTCGCTCCAGGACCGCGCGAGCGATCTCGGAGGCCTCGTCCTCGGTGAGTCGGCGGAAGCCGTCCTCGGTGATCACGGTGACGAGGGGGTAGATCCGGCGGGCGACATCGGGACCGCCGGTCGCCGAGTCGTCGTCTGCCGCGTCGTACAGGGCCTGGACCACGAGCGTCGTGGCCTGGTCCTCGGTGAGGTCGTCACGGAACAGCTTCTTCATGGCGCCCCGGGCGAAGATCGAGCCGGAGCCCGTCGCCGCGTAGCCGTGCTCCTCGGAGCGGCCGCCCGTGACGTCGTAGGAGAAGATCCGGCCCTTGGCCCGGTCCACGTCGAACCCGGCGAACAGCGGCACGACCGCCAGGCCCTGCATGGCCATGCCGAGGTTGGAGCGGATCATGGTCGACAGCCGGTTGGCCTTGCCCTCCAGCGACAGCTGGGCGCCCTCGACCTTCTCGAAGTGCTCCAGCTCCAGCTGGAAGAGCTTGACCATCTCGACGGCCAGACCGGCCGTGCCGGCGATGCCCACGGCCG
Source organism: Streptomyces sp. NPDC054794 (assembly GCF_053611585.1). Classification (NCBI taxonomy): domain Bacteria; kingdom Bacillati; phylum Actinomycetota; class Actinomycetes; order Kitasatosporales; family Streptomycetaceae; genus Streptomyces; species Streptomyces sp. NPDC054794. Next base: position 114,040 of record NZ_JBSHAQ010000020.1, read on the forward strand.
AGTATTCGTCGGCCGGGAAGACCTTCTCGATGTCCCGCTGGGCGATGACGTTGCCCATGGTGGCCCGGCGGTCACCGGCGAGCACGACACCGCCCGGGAAGCTCACGGCGACGATCGTGGTGCCGTGGGGCGCCTCGATCACACCCTGGGTGGGCGGCAGCTGCCGATTGCCGGGCAGCAGCTGCGGCTGGTGATCGGACAGGAAGTCCATGAAAGAAGAAGAACCTGGCGTCAGGAAGGCAGCTGGTAGACGCCCGTTGCCACGAGTATTGGCTTCCACGAGTTTCCTTCCAGATAGGCGGCGGCCCGGCGTACGGCGTCGGGATCGTCGCCCAACTTGCCGATGGCCGAATTGCAGTTGAAGCACAGTACGCCACGGACCCTACCCGTCTTGTGGCAGTGATCCACATGTACGGCGGGAGCCGACAGACAGATCACACAGAGTCCGCGTTGCGCGGCCACCATCGCGTCACGCTCGGCTTCGGTGAGGCCGTAGTGGCGCTTCAGATGGTGCGCGCGCGCCTCGATTGCCCGGCACGCCTTGCAGCGCGTAGACAGACCATCGGAGGCCGTCCTGTTGCGATCCCATTCGGAGTGCGGCTTGATCTCCCCGCAACGCTGGCAATACTTGTGCCCCTCGGGTGCGGCCACCCTCGGGCGGGGCTTCCTACCGCGGGCATCCTGGCGCTGCCGGTAGTACGCCGCCGAGCACTCCCGGCAGTACGCCTGGAGTCCGTCACGCATCGCCTTGTTACTCGCGAAGGCCGCCCGCGGCTTGTCCTGCTTGCACCGCGAGCAGCGCTTCACGCCTTCACTTTCGACCAACCCCAACCCCCCACCGCAACCTTCGAACCGAAGGTGAAATCACTCTCCACCCTTCTGAACGAAGGAGCGCACGAAGTCCTCGGCGTTTTCTTCGAGCACATCATCGATCTCGTCCAGCACCGAGTCCACGTCGTCGCTCAGCTTCTCGTGCCGCTCCTTGAGGTCCCCGGAGTCCTGCGCATCCTGCGCCTGCTCCTCGACCTCCTCGGTGGAGCGCGTCGCCTTCTGCTGGCCGCCGCCGGTGTCCTTGGTCGCCATAACCCTCACCCCGCTCAGTTCGCCCGACATGGTCGACAGGTCGGCATTCCTGCCGATCGGTGATGATCAGACCCTACAAGCCGGGTCCGACATCGGCCCCGCAGTTTCTCCAACGTACGGGGGCCACCTCGATGATTCCCGGGCGCCGGGATTTCCACCCCGTGCGCCCGGTGCGCCCACCGCGCCGGCTCATCCGCCGGACAGGACCCTGACCAGGTCTTCCGCGGTACGGCAGCGGTCCAGCAGTTCCTTGACGTGATTACGCGTTCCGCGTAGCGGTTCCAGGGTTGGGACGCGCTGGAGGCTGTCGCGCCCGGGGAGATCGAAAATGACCGAGTCCCAGGACGCCGCGGCCACGTCGTCGGCGTACTGCTCCAGGCAGCGGCCCCGGAAGTAGGCCCGGGTGTCCTCCGGCGGCTTCGTACGGGCCCGCTCGACCTCCGCCTCGCCCAGGAGCCGCTTCATGCGTCCGCGGGCCGCCAGACGGTTGTACAGGCCCTTCTCGGCCCGCACGTCGGCGTACTGGAGGTCGACCAGGTGCAGCCGGGCGGCGTCCCAGTCCAGGCCGTCGCGGCGGCGGTAGCCCTCCATGAGCTCCCGCTTGGCCACCCAGTCCAGCTCCCCCGCGAGGCTCATGGGGTCGTTCTCCAGGCGGTTCAGGGTGTCCTCCCAGCGGGAGAGGACGTCCTTGGTCTGCTCGTCCGCGTCGGCGCCGAAGCGCTCCTCCACGTACTTGCGCGACAGCTCGTAGTACTCCATCTGCAGCTGGACCGCGGTGAGCGTGCGGCCGCTGCGGAGGGTGACCAGGCGCTTGAGGCCGGGGTCGTGGGAGACCTGGTGGAGGGTGCGTACGGGCTGGTCCACCGCCAGGTCGACCGCGATGAAGCCGTCCTCGATCATGGACAGGACCAGGGCGGTCGTGCCGAGTTTCAGGTAGGTCGAGATCTCCGACAGGTTCGCGTCGCCGATGATCACGTGCAGCCGGCGGTACTTCTCGGCGTCCGCGTGCGGCTCGTCGCGGGTGTTGATGATCGGGCGCTTGAGGGTCGTCTCCAGGCCGACCTCGACCTCGAAGTAGTCCGCGCGCTGGCTGAGCTGGAAGCCGTGTTCGTGGCCGTCCTGACCGATGCCGACGCGGCCCGCTCCTGCGAAGACCTGACGGGAGACGAAGAAGGGCGTGAGGTGGCGGACGATGTCCGAGAAAGCGGTCTCCCGCTTCATCAGGTAGTTCTCGTGGGTGCCGTAGGAGGCGCCCTTGTTGTCGGTGTTGTTCTTGTAGAGGTGGATCGGCTGGGCGCCGGGCAGCTGGGCGGCGCGCTCCGCGGCCTCGGCCATGATCCGCTCGCCTGCCTTGTCCCACAGGACGGCGTCGCGGGGGTTGGTGACCTCGGGAGCGCTGTATTCGGGGTGGGCGTGGTCGACGTAGAGACGCGCGCCGTTGGTGAGGATCACGTTGGCCAGGCCGATGTCCTCGTCGGTGAGCTGGCTGGAGTCGGCGGCCTCGCGGGCCAGGTCGAAGCCTCGCGCGTCCCGCAGCGGGTTCTCCTCCTCGAAGTCCCAGCGGGCCCGTCGGGCCCGGTGCATCGCCGCCGCGTAGGCGTTGACGATCTGGGACGAGGTGAGCATGGCATTGGCGTTGGGGTGGCCGGGGACGGAGATCCCGTACTCCGTCTCGATGCCCATTACTCGCCGTACGGTCATGCGGCCCTCCTTGCCCGGCGGCACCCTCGGTCGTGGGCGCCGCTCACGTACCGCTGGCGCTCCGGTGCGTGTGCGGTGCCCGTCCCCGCACTGCGCGACTCGGCGGTAGGAAAGAGCCTAGAACGCCTTTGCACTGGTGGGGAGATCATTTGCGTCATTGCCTGCTCCAGCCGTGGGCCGAAAAACAGTCGGCTGCGGGTACCCGCCGAGGGCACCCGCAGCCGCCCTGCTCTTACAGGTACTGGCCGGTGTTCGCCACCGTGTCGATGGAGCGTCCGGTGTCCGCACCCTGCTTTCCGGTGATGAGGGTACGGATGTAGACGATCCGCTCGCCCTTCTTTCCGGAGATTCGGGCCCAGTCGTCCGGGTTGGTGGTGTTGGGCAGGTCCTCGTTCTCCTTGAACTCGTCCACGCAGGCCTGGAGCAGGTGGGAGACGCGCAGACCCTTCTGGTTGTGTTCGAGGAATTCCTTGATCGCCATTTTCTTGGCGCGTCCGACAATGTTTTCGATCATGGCGCCGGAGTTGAAGTCCTTGAAGTAGAGGACTTCCTTGTCGCCATTGGCGTAGGTGACTTCCAGGAAGCGGTTTTCCTCGGATTCGGCGTACATGTGCTCGACCGCCGTCTGGATCATGCTCTGGACGGTGGTTTCCTTGCTGCCGCCGTGTTCGCCGAGGTCGTCGGCGTGCAGCGGGAGGCGCTCGGTGAGGTACTTGCCGAAGATGTCCTTGGCCGCTTCGGCGTCCGGACGCTCGATCTTGATCTTCACGTCGAGTCGGCCGGGGCGCAGGATGGCGGGGTCGATCATGTCCTCACGGTTGGAGGCACCGATCACGACCACGTTCTGCAGGCCCTCGACACCGTCGATCTCGGCGAGCAGCTGGGGGACGATGGTGTTCTCCACGTCCGAGCTGACGCCGGAGCCGCGGGTGCGGAAGAGGGATTCCATCTCGTCGAAGAAGACGATCACGGGGGTGCCCTCGCTGGCCTTCTCCCGTGCGCGCTGGAAGACGAGGCGGATCTGCCGCTCGGTCTCGCCGACGTACTTGTTCAGGAGCTCGGGGCCCTTGATGTTGAGGAAGAAGCTCTTGCCGGCGGCCTGCCCGGTGACCTCGGCCACCTTCTTGGCGAGCGAGTTGGCGACGGCCTTGGCGATGAGCGTCTTGCCGCATCCGGGAGGTCCGTAGAGCAGGACTCCCTTGGGCGGACGCAGTTCGTGCTCCTTGAACAGGTCCGGGTAGAGGTACGGGAGCTCGACCGCGTCGCGGATGGCCTCGATCTGGTTGCCGAGGCCGCCGATCTGCTCGTAGCCGATGTCGGGGACCTCTTCGAGGACGAGCTCCTCGACCTCGCTCTTGGGGACGACCTCGTAGACGTAGCCGGAGCGGGGTTCGAGCAGCAGGGCGTCGCCGGGGCGGATGGTGACGTCCAGCAGCGGCTCGGCGAGCCGCACCACCCGCTCCTCGTCGGTGTGCCCGAGCACCAGGGCGCGCTCGCCGTCCTCAAGGATCTCCTTGAGGGTGACGATGTCCCCGACGCGCTCGTACTCCATGGCCTCGACCACGTTGAGCGCCTCGTTGAGCATGACCTCCTGGCCGCGCCTGAGGTCGTCGAGGTCGACGCTGGGGCTGACGTTCACCCGCAGCTTGCGGCCGCCGGTGAAGATGTCGGCCGTGCCGTCCTCGTTCGCCTGCAGGAAGACACCGAAGCCGGCGGGCGGCTGTGCGAGCCGGTCGACCTCTTCCTTGAGTGCCACGATCTGGTCGCGGGCCTCGCGGAGCGTGTTGGCGAGCCGCTCGTTCTGGGCGGACACGCCGGCCAGATTGGTCTGCAGCTCGACGATCCGCTCTTCGAGAATCCTCGTGTGTCGCGGAGAGTCGGCGAGCTTGCGTCGCAGGACGGCGATCTCCTGCTCAAGGTAGGCGATCTGCCCGGCCGGGTCTTCGGACCCTCGTCCCGGGCGGATGCCGCGGTTCATGTCGTCGTCGTGGGCTGCCACGGTCCTCACCTCCTCCAAGGGGAGCTGGACGCTTCCAGACCCTACCTGGGTGGGTGTCGATTGAAACCCCTAGATCACAAAGACTGTCAAGGAGTGTCCGATCTTCACCCTTGCGCTCTCCCTCACGCCAGGGGAATACCCACCGAACATGATTGGGAAGCCGCCAGAGGTAGGCTCGAACCGTTCAACACCCGTCAGAGCTGGCCGGATTCCCGTGCAGCTCGGCGCAGAAATGGCAGGAGACATGAGCGTGCAGCAGGAGACCCGAAGCGGCGACGATGCGCTGGAGGTCTGGATCGACCAGGACCTGTGTACGGGCGACGGGATCTGCGCCCAGTACGCGCCCGAGGTGTTCGAGCTGGACATCGACGGACTGGCCTACGTGAAGGGTCCTGACGACGAGCTGCTGCAGGCCAAGGGGGCAGTGACGGCGGTGCCGTTGCCGCTTCTCGCGGATGTGGTGGACTCGGCCAGGGAATGCCCGGGCGACTGCATCCATGTGCGTCGGGTTCTGGACAAGGTTGAGGTCTACGGGCCGGACGCGGAGTGACCCTTGGGGCACGCGCCGTGAGCATTGTCTGATTTCTCACACCCCCGGGCCCGCGCCCGGGAGTTTCACACGCTGTGGGCCGCTGCGGGCGTGGAGCGGATGAACGCGCTCCCGTTCCACTGCCACTTGGCCCCGGTCCGCACGTCGGGGCAGCAACTCGGCACGTCGGACGTGGAATAGCCGAGCAGGGTCGCGGTGACGGCTCCGGCGCGGACGCTGAAGTCGGTGACCGTGAGCCGGTCCTTGGGGTCGACGAGCGTGGCGACGACCCGGGGCCTGGTCGCCCCGGCGGCCTGCGTGAGGACGTAGACGGCGTCCGGCGGGGTGCCCATGGCGGCGTCGCAGTGCGCCACGACGACTGTTTCCGGCCGGCCGTCGCCGTCGAGGTCTCCGGCGGCCTTCTTCTTCACCACGACCTTCACTGGACCGCATTCCAAGGGGAAGTCGACCCCCGTGGTGGCGGGCGGGGCGACGGCCGAGGGGGCGGACTGCGTCCTGGTGCCGGCGGCGGGCGGGGCTGCCTTGGCCGAGCCCGGCTGCACGACGGAGGAGAGGGCCACGACGCCGGCGACAGCGGTCGCGGTGGCGACCCAGTGAAGGGCGCGGGCGTCGGTGTGCGCGAGTTCCGGGACGGCGGAGTGCTGCACTAGGAGTGTCTCCTGCGGTGGCTGTGCCGGTGGGGGTGGCCAGCATGGTGCCACACGTCACAGTGGCGGGGAACGGTGGGGTCCGAGGTTCCTGCGGCTCGTGCCGTGCGGATCCCGGTGTCCGGTCAACGCGCGGGCGCCGTGCCCCAGTTCCCGAACCGTCCGGGGAACTCGAGCACGGCGCCGTTGCGTTGGTCGCGGTGCGGGGCTCGGCTCAGCGGCCGGCGCCGCCGTCGGCGTTGGGGCCGGCGTAGTCCTCGCCGTAGGCACCCTTGGCGGGGCGGCGGCGGCGCATGGGCGGCTCGACGCCGTCCGCGAGGCGGCGGGCGGTGAGCAGGAAGCCGGTGTGGCCGATCATCCGGTGGTCCGGGCGGACGGCCAGGCCCTCGATGTGCCAGTTGCGGATCATCGTCTCCCAGGAGGTCGGCTCGTTGAAGCAGCCGATCTCGCGGATGGACTCGACGGTCCGGGCGAGCTGGGTGGTGGTCGCCACGTAGCAGCACAGGATGCCGCCGGGCACGAGTGCCTTGGAGACGGCCTCCAGGCACTCCCAGGGGGCCAGCATGTCGAGGATGACGCGGTCGACGTCGGTGTCGCTGAGGTTGTCCTGGAGGTCGCCGACGGTGAGCTGCCACGCCGGGTGCGGGCCACCGAAGTAGCGCTCGACGTTCTGCTGGGCGATCTCGGCGAAGTCCGCGCGGCGCTCGTAGGAGTGCAGCATGCCCTGGTCCCCGATGGCGCGCAGCAGGAAGCTGCTGAGCGAGCCGGAGCCGACGCCTGCCTCCACGACGCGGGCCCCGGGGAAGATGTCGGCGAAGGCGAGGATCTGTCCGGCGTCCTTGGGGTAGACGACGGCCGCCCCGCGGGGCATGGACAGGACGTAGTCGGGGAGCAGGGGGCGCAGCGCGAGGTAGGCGACGTTTCCGGTGGTGCGGACAACGCTGCCCTCGGGAGCGCCGATCAGCTCGTCGTGGGGGAAGGATCCCTTGTGGGTGTGGAAGTTCTTCCCGGCTTCGAGCGTGAACGTGTAGTGGCGGCCCTTGGGGTCGGTCAGCTGAACCTGGTCCCCGACCTTGAAGGGCCCGCGCCTGCGGGCGGCACCGGTCGGTTCGGACATGTGAACAGCCTACCGGTCCCCGCGGGCCCCTCGGACCACGCCGTTTCCCCGCCCTTGGGGGGCTCGTTACGCGGGCCTGGCCATCGCCTTGACGAAGGCGCGCTCTACGTCGGCGGCGGACAGGACGCCGTAGATCTCCCCGGTCTCCTCGACGACGAGGTACTCCGTGGCCGGGGTGGCCCGCAGGGCGTCGAGGAGGTCCTCGCCCGCGAGTTCCGCCGAGACGCGCATGCCGTCGGTGAGGTCCTGGGCCAGGCCGCTGACGGCGACCCAGGGACGGCGGTGTTCGGGTACGCCGACGATGGCGGCCTCGCGGACCAGGGACAGGGGGTTGCCGTCGGCGTCGACGACGACCAGGGCGCGGGCCCCGGCGGCGTTGGCGCGGCGCAGGGCCTCGGAGAGCGGGGTGTCGGTCTCGACCGGGACGGCCCGGCGGGTGAGGTTGCGGGCGCGCAGTTCCGGGAGGTGTTCGCGCAGGCGCGCCATGCGCAGGCTGTTGCCGGCTCCGGTCCAGATGATCGCGGCGAGGATGGCGGCGAGCAGGGCGTCCGTGACGGTGTCCATGCCGCTGATTTCCTCGTGGCCGGAGCCGAAGGTGCCGGACTGGTTGAGCAGCGGGAGGCCGATCAGGACGGAGATGGCGAGGGCGCGGCCGACCCAGGCGGCGGCCACGGTGCCGCTCATGGGCTTGCCGGTGATCTTCCAGACGACGGCGCGGAGCATGCGGCCGCCGTCGAGGGGGAGGCCGGGCAGGAGGTTGAAGGCGGCCACGATGAGGTTGGAGATCATCAGGCCGGCCAGCAGGACGCCGGGGACCGTGCCGGGCCTGACGGGCTGCATGGCGAGGTAGAAGATCCCGGCGAGGACGAGGGAGAGCAGCGGGCCGACGAAGGCCAGCACGAACTCGCGTCCCGGTGTCTCGGCCTCCTTCTCGATCTCGGAGACGCCGCCGAAGAACTGGAGCTGGATGCGGCGGACCGGAAGCTTGTAGCGGATCGCGGCGACCGTGTGGGCGAGTTCGTGGACCAGCACGGAGGCGTAGAAGGCGACGGCGAAGAAGAGGGAGACCAGGTACCGGGCGGCGCCGAGCTCGGGCAGCACCCGGTCCAACTGGCCGCCGAACACCCAGGTGATCAGGGCGGCGACGAGGAACCAGCTCGGCGCCACGTACACGGGCACGCCGAAGGGCCGGCCCATCAGCAGGCCGCCCCCGGGTTCCCTCGGTCGCTGCGGCGGCCGCCCCTTGGCGATGCCGGAGTCGGCGTGCGAGCGGTCGGGGTGGGCGTCGGGGGCGGGGGGCGGTTCGGGGTGGGTGCGGGGAGCGGGTCTCGTGGCGGCCGGGGGGACCGGGGCCGTCGGGGCTTCCTCGGCGGGCTCGGGCTCGCCGTCGACGTCGGAGGCCGTGGCCTTGTCAGCGTCCGCGGCCTCGCCCGCGTCCGGACGGTGGGGTGCGTTGTCGTCGTGCTCGGCGGGCCTGTCGGCCTCGTCGCGCGCGTCCACCGGATCATGCGCGTCGTGCGGCTTCGCCGCGTCGTACGCCTTCGCCGCCTCGTGCGTTTCCGTCTCGGAGGGCGCGGGCGGTCCGGGGACGTCGCTGGTGGCGGCGGAAGGCGAGGTGCCCGCGTCCGGAGCCGGGGCCTGTGCGTCCGCGGCCCGGTCGGAGGCCTCGCGAAGGGGCGGCCCGGGGTGTTCGGTGGCCGGGGCCGTAGGATCCGCGGAGTGCTCGGCCGGCCTGTCGTTGCCGGACCGCGGCTGCCCGCTCCCGCCGCTCACGTCCACGGTTTCCCCTCGTTCGATCGTCCTCCGCACCAGCCGGGCGAAGGGGTCTGGGTCGATGGTATGCGGCCGTCGTGACGTGTTCCGCCCCGGCACCCCCTGTGTTTGCCCTGCCGTATCGCGGTCACACGGCCCGCGGCTGGGTCACTGTCAGTGGCGGGCCGTATGGTCTGTGGTCATGGACAGCAGCATCGAGGGCACCGCCGAGGCCGGGCCCGGCGCGGGCGGGGACGCGGATCCGCCGGTCACGGCGATGCCGACGGCGAGGACGACGGAACCGGCGGAGTCGACGGACACCGCGGACGGGCCGCCGGCGGGCACCGAGCGGCCCGCCGCCGCGCCCGCCTCCCTCTCGCCCTCGCGCGCGAGCGACTTCATGCAGTGCCCGCTGCTGTACCGGTTCAGGGTGATCGACCGGCTGCCGGAGAAGCCGAGCGAGGCGGCGACCCGGGGCACCCTGGTGCACGCGGTCCTGGAGCGGCTCTTCGACGCGCCCGCCGGCGAGCGGACCGCGCCCCGGGCCAAGTCGCTGATCCCGGGGCAGTGGGACCGGCTGCGGGAGACCAGGCCCGAGGTCGTCGAGCTGTTCGCGGACGACCCGCAGGGCGAGCGGCTGGCGCGCTGGCTGGGCGAGGCGGAGCAGCTGGTCGAGCGCTGGTTCACGCTGGAGGATCCGACGCGGCTGGAGCCCGCCGAGCGGGAGCTGTTCGTCGAGGCCGAGCTGGATTCGGGGCTGCGGCTGCGCGGGATCATCGACCGGGTGGACGTGGCACCGACCGGCGAGGTGCGGATCGTCGACTACAAGACCGGCAAGGCGCCCAGGCCGGAGTACGCCGAGGGCGCGCTGTTCCAGATGAAGTTCTACGCCCTCGTCGTGTGGCGGCTGAAGAACGTGATCCCGCGCCGGCTCCAGCTGGTCTACCTCGGCAGCGGTGACGTGCGGACGTACGACCCGGTCCCCGCCGACCTGGAGCGCGTCGAGCGCAAGCTGCTGGCGCTGTGGGAGGCGATCCGGCAGGCGACGGAGTCCGGCGAGTGGCGGCCCCGGCCGACGAAGCTGTGCGGCTGGTGCGATCACCAGGCGCACTGCCCGGAGTTCGGCGGTACTCCCCCGCCCTATCCGCTGCCGGTGAGGGCGGCCGACCCGGCAGGTCCGGCGCAGGGCAGAATGGGGCCGGACTAGCGAAGGAGACTTACGTGGCCATCCGCGTCCTACTGGTCGATGACCAGCCGCTGCTGCGCACGGGCTTCCGCATGATCCTGGAGGCCGAGCAGGACATCGCGGTCGTCGGCGAGGCCGGAGACGGCCTCCAGGCCCTCGACCAGGTGCGCGCCCTGCAGCCCGATGTGGTTCTGATGGACATCCGTATGCCGCGGATGGACGGTGTGGAGGCGACCCGGCAGATCACCGGGCCGGGGCGGGACGGTCCGGCGAAGGTGCTGGTGCTGACCACCTTCGACCTGGACGAGTACGTGGTGGAGGCGCTGCGGGCCGGGGCGAGCGGGTTCCTGCTGAAGGACGCACCGGCCAACGAGCTCGTGCAGGCGATCCGGGTGGTGGCCGCGGGTGAGGCCATGCTGGCGCCGAGCATCACGCGCCGGCTGCTCGACAAGTACGCGACGCATCTGCCCTCGGGCGACGAGCCGGTGCCGGACACGCTGCACACGCTGACCGACCGCGAGGTCGAGGTGCTGAAGCTGGTGGCGCGCGGGCTGTCGAACGCGGAGATCGCCGCGGATCTGTTCGTCAGCGAGACCACCGTCAAGACGCACGTCGGCCATGTGCTCACCAAGCTGGGCCTGCGGGACCGTGTGCAGGCCGCGGTGTACGCGTACGAGAGCGGGCTGGTTCGCCCCGGCGCGCAGTAGGCGGTACGCGGCCGGCGGTACGCAAGAGGCGGTCGAGACGACGAGGGCGCCCCCTCCCGGTGGGAAGGGGCGCCCTTCGCGTGTCCGTGGAACCGCCGTCAGCTCTTGCTGAGTTCCCAGAAGCGGAACACGGTCGAGGCGTCGAGGCAGTACTCCAGGCCGTAGACGCCGTCGCGCACGACCGCGTACTGCTTCGCCTGCCAGACCGGCAGCAGGGGGACGTCGTCGGCGACGATGTCCTGGAGTCGGCCGAACTCCTTGTCGGTCGCGGAGCGGTCGCTCTGGGCGGCCGTGCGCGGCAGGAGGGAGCCGGTGATGGTGGCGTTGCTGTAGTTGTTGCCCAGCACGTTGCCCTTTCCGAAGAAGGGGGCCGTGAAGTTGTCGGCGTCCGGGTAGTCGGGCACCCAGCCCCGCACGTACACGCCGTACTTGCCCTTGGCGATGTCCTTCTCGTACTGGTCGTACGCGACCGACTTGACGTCGGTGTCGAACAGGCCGCTGCTGTTGAGCTGGGCGGCGATGGCCTTCAGCTCCTGGCCGGTGGCGGGGCCGTAGCGCGACGGCGTGGACCAGAGAGTGAGCTTCACCTTGCCGTTGATGCCGTCGGCGTGCAGCGCTTGGGCGGCCTGCTCCTTGGAGGGGCGGGCGCCGTAGGTGTCGAAGAAGGCCGTGTTGTGGCCCGCGATGCCCGCCGGGATGATCGAGTACAGCGGTGCGGCGGTGCCCTGGTAGACGTTCTTCAGCAGGGCTTCGCGGTCGATCAGGTAGGCCATGGCCTTGCGGACGCCGAGCTTTCCGGCGACCGGGTCGTGCATGTTGAAGACCAGGTGCTGGACCTCGGCGCTGGTGCCCTCGATGACGTCGATGCCCTGGCTGCCGTCCTGCTTGTCGATGTCGGCGATGTCCGTCGCGGCGAGACCGCGGTAGGCGATGTCGATGTCTCCGTCGAGCAGGGCCTTCTTCAGGGCGGCCCGGTCGCCGTGGAAGAACTTGAGGGTGACCCCGTCGTTCTTGGCCTCGGCGGTGCCCTTGTACTGGGAGTTGACGGAGAAGACGGCCTGGTCCTCGTCCAGGGAGTCCAGCTTGTAGGGACCGGAGCCGACGGCCTGGTGGTCCTTGCGCAATCCCTTCGCGTCGTACTGCCGGTGGTCGACGATGGAGCCGGCACCGGAGGCGATCTTGCTGGGGAAGGTGGCGTCGGAGCCCTTCAGGTGGAAGACGACGGTCTTCGCGTCCGGTGCCTCGACCTTGTCGAGCAGCGGGAACATGATCGCGGGACCGGCGGGGTCATTGATTTTCAGCAGCCGGTCGAAGGAGAACTTCACGTCCTGCGAGGTGAGCTCGTCACCGTTGCTGAACTTGAGGCCGTCCTTGAGGGTGCAGCGGTAGACCTTGGCCCGGCTGTCGGTGAAGGAGCATTCCTTGGCCGCGTCGGGCTGGGGCTCGGTGGCGCCCTTGGGGAAGCTCAGCAGCGACTGGAAGACGTTGTTGAACAACAGCCAGGACCCGGGGTCGTAACCGGAGGCGGGGTCCGTGGCCTGGACTTCGTCCGACATCCCCATCACCACGGAGGAGCCGGTACCCCCGGAATCACCGGTCTCAGAGCCGCAGCCGGTCAACAGGCCGGAGGCCAGCCCCGCCATGATCGGCAGGACTGGCCACTGGTTGCGCAAATTCACGTACGTGTGCCTTGTCTTCGGTTCTCGTCGCCCCGAAGCCGGGTCCCGGGCCCCGAGGCACAAACCCGATTACCTTACCGTCTGCCGACGAGCGGCCGTTCGGCGACCGGGACTTGAGAGACCGTCAGCCGCTGGCGCCGCGGCCGAGCTCCCACAGCTGGAGCGTCGACGAGGAGTTGAGGGCGTACGAGGTGCCCGTGACGTCGTTCCGGGCGGCGACGTACTGCTTGCCCTGCCACAGCGGCAGCACGGGGACGTCGTCGGCCACGATGTCCTGGATGTCCGTCAGGGCCTTGGAGGCGGTGAGGCGGTCGGCCTCGCGACGGGAGTCCGGGATCAGGGTGTTGCGGACGTCGGCGTTGGCGTACGGCGAGCCGATGGTGTTGTCCTTGTCCAGGAACGGCGCGAGGAAGTTGTCGGCGTCCGGGAAGTCGGGGAACCAACCCATGCCGTAGACGTCGAACTGGCCCTTCTGCTCGGCGGGCCGGTAGGCGTCCCAGGGCGCGCCCTTGACGGTGACGTCGAACAGGCCGCTGTTGTTGAGCTGCTTCTGCAGGACCTCGAACTCGTCCTTGGTGGCGGGGCCGTAGTGGTCCGTCGTGTAGTGCAGGGTCAGCTTCACCGGGGTGGTGATGCCGGCCTTCTGCAGCAGCGTCTTGGCCTTGGTGACGCTCGGCTCTCCGTACTTGTTGAAGAACGAGTTGGAGTGACCGGTGAGGGTCGCCGGGACCAGCGAGTACAGCGGCTCGGCCTCGGAGCCGTACACCTTGGAGACGAGCTCGCCGCGGTTGATGACCTGGGCCATCGCCTGGCGGACGGCCTTGGACTTCACGGTCGTCGCGTTGGTGTTGAAGCCCAGGAAGCGGATCTCCAGGCCGGGCATCTCGACCAGCTCGACGTTCTTGTCGGTGCCGGCGTCGAACTTGCGGATCTGGGCCGGCGACATGGCGCGGGTCATGACGTCGATGTCGCCCTTGTCGATGGCGACGCCCATGGCGTCCGCATCCTTGAAGGTGCGCATGACAACCTTGTCGTTGCTCACCTTCAGGCTCCCCTTGTAGTTGGGGTTCTTGCTGAAGGTGGCGCTGACGAGGGCGTTGTCCTGGACATCGGTCGTCAGGGTGTAGGGGCCGGAGCCGTCGACGTCGAAGCCGTCGCGCAGCTTGTCCTTGGCGTAGTCGCTGGGGTTGACGATGGCCGCGACCGGGGTGGACAGCTTGTACGGGAACGTGGCGTCGGCGGTCTTGAGGTGGAAGATCACCTCGCGGTCGCCCTGGGTCTCGACGGTGTCGATGGTGGAGAGCAGCGCGAACACGCCCGAGTCGGCCTTGAGGTGCAGGGCGCGCTCGATGGAGAACTTCACGTCCTCGGCCGTGATGGCGTCGCCGTTGGCGAACTTCAGGCCGTCGCGCAGCTTGCAGGCGTAACGCTCGTTGCCGCTGTCGGTGAAGCCGCAGCTCTCGGCGGCCTCGGGCACCGGGTCGCCCTCGCCCTTGGGCTGGATCATCAGGGTCTGCACGGTCTGGCGCAGGATGTTCCAGGTGCCGACGTCGTAGGCGTAGGCGGGGTCGAGCGGGGCCGGTGTGTCCTTGGTGGCCGTGAACCGGTCGGTGGTGCCGACGACGATCGCGTCACCGCTCTTGGCTTCGCTGTCGGATCCGCCGCACGCGGCGAGAACCGGCGCAAGCAGGCCGACCACGGCCGGCAGCACCAAAGTCTTGCGGTTCATGCTCGAAGTTCTCCAGAGCTGTTTCGGTCCGTGTACCCGGCATGCAGGGGTGTCGCGGCGGATCACGGGGGTAACGGCGATGTTCTCGCCATGAGATTAGTCCGCGCCCGCACGAGGGTTCACAGCCGCCGGAGTTGCGTTCCCATCACGCAGTGAAACCGTGCGCGGACACACCGAAAACCCGACAGAGGCAGGATTAGTACAGCGTTCCACCAATCGGGACACAAGGGCGCGCGAATGCCCCCCGAACAGGGGTGAGCGGCACATGTCGACATCGATGTCGACCCCCCAGGGAGTGGGGAACGTCACACTCCCAACTGGGTTGAGCGGCAGCGGAATTCGGCCAGGTCGGCCGGTCGGAATTCCGCGTGGCACACCATGCAGAGATTTTACCCGAGGAAATTTGCACGCTGGGTGAAGGTCTAGAGCATTTCTGTCATCAGACTGTGCAGAAATGCCAGGTCGACCTGTTCCAGAGAGGTCACGACGGTACGGCGGGTGGCCGGGGCGATCGGTGCCACGGACGGTACCGCGACGACCTGGCAACCCGCCGCCTCGGCCGCGGCGACACCGGTCGCGGTGTCCTCGACGACCGCGCATCTGGCCGGATCCACGCCGAGTCCGGCGGCGGCGAGCAGGTACGGGTCCGGATACGGCTTGGTACGGGACACCTCGTCGCCGGCGATGGAGAGGGCGAAGTGCTGGGGGCCCAGGAAGGTCAGCACGCGGTCGATGATGCGGCGGTGGGAGGCGGAGACCAGGGCGGTGGGGATCTCGTGCTCGTAGAGCTCGGCGAGGAGTCTGGCGGCGCCGGGCATCAGGGGCAGGGCTCGCTCGATGCGGTCCTCGAAGCCGTTGTTGAGCAGGACCGTGAGTTCGGCGAGGGTGATGTCGGCGCCGGTTGCCTCGATGAGGAAGCCCGCGCTGCGGGTCATGGGGCCGCCGACGACGACGTGCCGCCAGGAGTCGTCGAGGGCGTGGCCGAGGCCGCCGAAGACCTCCACCTCGACGTCCCACCAGAAGCCCTCGGTGTCCACCAGGGTGCCGTCCATGTCGAGCAGCACGGCCTGGAGGGCTGAGCCTTCCGCCGTACGGGTTCCGAGCGCGGGGACCGTGCTGGTCATCCTGGCGCACCTCCATGAGGGACGACCAGGCCGGTTCCCGCACGGGGAACCGGCCTGCTGTGGATCGACCAGTGTACGACTCCTCCTGGCGAAACGCCTTGTTTATCACTAGGGCGCGCGGGTATCCCCCAAACACCCCGCGACCAGGCCGGGAGCCACTTCGCGTGCCCGCGAAGGGGACGCAGGGATGCGGTCGGCCGGACGGCCGACACCCCGAGGAGCCTTGCGCCCGGGTGCCCGAACGGGGCGGCCGAGAGACCGACGGAACGCCCCCTACGGCGGACACGCCCGCGCGGCTGCCCCGGCGGGGCCTGCGATTTGGCGTGCGCCGGTGCGGGGAAGCGGCCGGGCCGAGGTTGCTTGCGCTCGTGCCCTGGGCAGACACGCTGCTCCGGTCGACGCCGCGTCGCCGAGGGATGCCCCGGGGTCCCGTGATCCGCGGGGGCACCCCGAATGGCCCAGGGCCTCCCCCAGCGCCCCGCCCCGATCGCCGTGTGCGGAGCCCGCCGGGCAAGGCGGCAGCACGCCGAGCCCCCAGAGGGGATCGGCAGCGGAGCGGCGCCACGTCGAGACCCGGTCGAGCCACCGGAGGAGGCCACCGGGACACCCCAGCCCAAGCCTCGCAATGCCCCGGCACGGGCCCCACCGACGGCACCGCCCGGCAGAGCCGCGCCACGTCGAACCCCGGTCGAGCCACCGGAAGGGGCCGCGGGGGCGCCCCGGTTCGCCCCAGGCCGTCGGCGGCCTTGGGGGCAGTGGCGGGGCGTCGTGTCCCGGCCGAACCCCCGGAGGGGTCAGCGGGCGTTGAAGTACTTTGCCTCCGGGTGGTGGATCACGATCGCGTCCGTGGACTGTTCGGGGTGGAGCTGGAACTCCTCCGAGAGGTGGACGCCGATGCGGTCCGGCTGGAGGAGCTCGGCGATCTTGGTGCGGTCCTCCAGGTTGGGGCAGGCGCCGTAGCCGAGGGAGAAGCGGGCGCCCCGGTACTTGAGGGCGAACATGTCCTCCATGTCGGCCGGGTCCTCGCCGCCGAAGCCCAGCTCGGCGCGGACGCGGGCGTGCCAGTACTCGGCCAGCGCCTCGGCCAACTGCACGGACAGGCCGTGGAGTTCGAGATAGTCCCGGTAGGAGTCCGCCTCGAACAGCCGCGCGGTCTCCTCGCCGATCCGGGAGCCGACCGTGACGACCTGGAGGCCGACGACGTCCGTCTCCCCCGACTCCTCCGGACGGAAGAAGTCGGCCAGGCAGAGGCGGCGGCCACGGCGCTGGCGCGGGAAGGTGAAGCGGGTGCGCTCGTTGCCGCGCTCGTCCAGGATGATCAGGTCGTCGTCCTTGGACACGCACGGGAAGTAGCCGTAGACCACGGCCGCTTCGAGCAGGTTGTCCGTCTGGAGCCGGTCCAGCAGTCCGCGCAGGCGCGGGCGGCCCTCGGTCTCGACGAGCTCCTCGTACGTCGGTCCGTCCCCGGCGCGGGCCTGCTTCAGACCCCACTGGCCCTTGAACAGCGCGCCCTCGTCCAGCCAGCTCGCGTACTCCTTGAGCTGGATGCCCTTGACGATCCGGGTGTCCCAGAAGGGCGCGGTGGGCACCGGGTTGTCGGTGGCGACGTCCGAGCGGACGTGCCCCTCCTCCGGGCGCTCCTCGACCTCGACCGTGCCCGCCGCGCGGACCCGGCGCTGCTTGAGCTCAGGCAGCGCCGCCCCGGGCACGCCCCGCTTGACGCCGATGAGCGCGTCCATCAGCCGCAGGCCCTCGAAGGCGTCGCGGGCGTAGCGCACCTCGCCCTCGTACAGTTCGTACAGGTCCTGTTCGACGTACGCCCGGGTCAGGGCGGCGCCGCCGAGGATGACGGGGTAGCTGGCGGCGAGTCCGCGCTGGTTCAGCTCCTCCAGGTTCTCCTTCATGATCACCGTGGACTTGACCAGGAGCCCGGACATGCCGATGACGTCGGCCCGGTGCTCCTCGGCCGCCTCCAGGATCGCGGAGACCGGCTGCTTGATGCCGAGGTTGACGACGTTGTAGCCGTTGTTGGACAGGATGATGTCGACGAGGTTCTTGCCGATGTCGTGCACGTCGCCGCGCACCGTGGCGAGCACGATGGTGCCCTTGCCCTCGGCGTCCGACTTCTCCATGTGCGGTTCGAGGTAGGCGACCGCCGTCTTCATGACCTCGGCCGACTGGAGCACGAAGGGCAGCTGCATCTGCCCGGAGCCGAACAGCTCGCCGACGACCTTCATGCCGTCCAGCAGGGTGTCGTTGACGATGTCGAGGGCCGGGCGGGTCTCAAGGGCCTGGTCGAGGTCGGCCTCCAGGCCGTTGCGCTCGCCGTCGATGATGCGGCGCTTGAGGCGCTCCTCCAGCGGGAGGGCGGCCAGTTCCTCGGCCTTGCCGGCCTTGAGCGACTTCGCCGTGGCGCCCTCGAACAGCGCCATCAGCTTCTGCAGCGGGTCGTAGCCCTCGGCGCGGCGGTCGTAGATCAGGTCGAGGGCCGTACGCACCTGCTCCTCGTCGAAGCGGGCGATCGGCAGGATCTTCGACGCGTGCACGATCGCCGAGTCCAGGCCCGCCTTGACGCACTCGTCGAGGAAGACGGAGTTGAGCAGGATGCGGGCGGCCGGGTTCAGGCCGAAGGAGATGTTCGACAGGCCCAGCGTGGTCTGGACGTCGGGGTGACGGCGCTTGAGCTCGCGGATCGCCTCGATGGTGGCGAGGCCGTCCTTGCGGGACTCCTCCTGACCGGTGCAGATGGTGAAGGTCAGGGTGTCGACGAGGATGTCCTCCTCACGGATGCCCCAGTTCCCGGTCAGGTCGGCGATCAGCCGTTCGGCGATGTCGACCTTCTTCTCCGGGGTGCGGGCCTGGCCCTCCTCGTCGATGGTGAGCGCGATCAGTGCGGCGCCGTGCTCCTGGGCCAACCGGGTGACCTTGGCGAAGCGGGACTCGGGTCCGTCGCCGTCCTCGTAGTTCACCGAGTTGATGACCGCGCGGCCGCCGAGCTTTTGCAAGCCCGCCTCGATGACGTCGACCTCGGTGGAGTCGAGGACGATCGGCAGGGTGGAGGCGGTGGCGAAGCGGCCGGCCAGTTCCTCCATGTCGGCGACGCCGTCGCGGCCGACGTAGTCCACGCACAGATCGAGCAGGTGCGCGCCCTCGCGGATCTGCTCGCGGGCCATCTCCACGCAGTCGTCCCAGCGGGCCTCCAGCATGGCCTCGCGGAACTTCTTGGAGCCGTTGGCGTTGGTGCGCTCGCCGATGGCCAGGTAGGAGGTGTCCTGGCGGAAGGGCACGGTCTGGTAGAGGGAGGCGGCACCCGGCTCGGGCCGGGGCCGGCGCTCGGGCGGGGTGAGGCCCTGGACGCGCTCGACGACCTGGCGCAGGTGCTCGGGGGTGGTGCCGCAGCAGCCGCCGACCAGGGAGAGGCCGTACTCGCGGACGAAGGTCTCCTGGGCGTCGGCGAGCTCGGGCGCGGTCAGCGGGTAGTGGGCGCCGTCCTTGCCGAGCACCGGCAGGCCCGCGTTGGGCATGCAGGACAGCGGGATGCGCGCGGTGCGGGCGAGGTAGCGCAGGTGCTCGCTCATCTCGGCCGGGCCGGTGGCACAGTTCAGGCCGATCATGTCGATGCCGAGCGGCTCCAGCGCGGTGAGCGCGGCGCCGATCTCCGAGCCGAGCAGCATGGTGCCGGTCGTCTCGACGGTCACGGACACGATCACCGGCAGGTTCAGGCCCAGGGCCGTCAGGGCGCGGCGGGCGCCGAGGACGGAGGCCTTGGTCTGCAGCAGGTCCTGGGTGGTCTCCACGAGCAGCGCGTCGGCGCCGCCCGCGACGAGTCCCTCGGCGTTGCGCTGGTAGGCGTCGCGCAGGGTGGTGTACGGGGCGTGGCCCAGGGTGGGCAGCTTGGTGCCGGGGCCCATGGAGCCGAGGACCCAGCGCTGGCGCCCGTCCCGGGCGGTGAAGGCGTCGGCCGTCTCGCGGGCCACACGGGCGCCGGACTCGGACAGCTCGTACACGCGGTGGGCGATGTCGTACTCGCCGAGGGCGGAGTGGTTTGCGCCGAAGGTGTTGGTCTCGACGCAGTCGACGCCCACGGAGAAGTACGCCTCGTGGACGGAGCGCACGATGTCGGGGCGGGTGAGGTTGAGGATCTCGTTGCATCCCTCAAGATGCTCGAAGTCGTCGAGGGTGGGGTCCTGTGCCTGCAGCATGGTGCCCATCGCTCCGTCGGCGACCACCACTCGGGTGGCGAGCGCCTCTCGGAGGGCGGACGCGCGGGTCCGGCTGTCGGCGGAAGGGGACGGCGGCAACGAGGCCATGAAGGGCTCCCTGGAGTGCGACGGCTGTCGGCTATGCGGTCTCCCCATCGGGTCGGGGAAGCCGCACGGCGCCAGAGTAGCCGGGAGTGGGATTGGATGGGCAGGGCGTCCACGAGGCGGACGGGTGTGGCGGCCGTGCCACGCGCAGGCCACGTGTGACGTAACAAGCGTCGACCGAACATTGGCGGGAGGTCGACATGGACCGGTAGTGTTCGACATTGCCGAACGGTGTCGAGGACACTGTCGGAGTCCGAAGGAGACGGAGGCAGTACGGCGATGGCACGGAACATCCAGTCGCTCGAAAGGGCGGCAGCGATGCTGCGGCTGCTCGCGGGCGGCGAGCGACGGCTCGGCCTCTCGGACATCGCCTCGTCGCTGAGCCTCGCCAAGGGCACGGCCCACGGCATCCTCCGCACCCTCCAGCAGGAGGGCTTCGTGGAACAGGACGAGGCCTCCGGCCGCTACCAGCTGGGCGCCGAACTGCTGCGCCTGGGCACGACCTATCTGGACGTGCACGAGCTGCGGGCCCGCGCCCTGGTGTGGACCGACGATCTGGCCCGCTCCAGCGGGGAGAGCGTCTATCTAGGAGTGCTGCATCAGCAGGGCGTACTGATCGTCCACCACGTCTTCCGGCCCGACGACAGCCGGCAGGTCCTGGAGATCGGGGCCATGCAGCCACTGCACTCGACGGCCCTGGGCAAGGTGCTGTCGGCGTACGACCCGGTGGCGCACAGCGAGGTCCTGGAGGCCGACCGCAAGGCGTTCACGGACCGTACGGTGTGCGACCTGGAGGACTTCGAGCACGTTCTCGACATGACACGCGCGCGTGGCTACGCGGCGGACGTCGAGGAGACCTGGGAGGGCGTGGCCTCCGTCGCCGCGCCCGTGCACGACCGGCGGCGCATGCCCGTGGGCGCGGTCGGCATCACCGGCGCCGTGGAACGGCTGTGCCGGGACGGCGAGCTGCGCCCCGAACTGATCGCGGCGGTGCGGGACTGCGCCCGCGCGGTGTCGCGCGACCTGGGCGGCGGCCGCTTCTAGGGCCCCGCGGGGCCACAAGGGAACGAGGGAGAACCGGGACGCTGGGCGGCGTTCCGGTCATCGCCATACCCTGAAATGAACATAACGGACTAATGCCTACGTCTCGTGCGTGAAGATCAATAACGAGGGGCGATCAATAACGATCGCACTTTCGATAACAGAACTCTTGACGCAGGTGTAACGCCGGAGCAAGACTCCCGTCCATCGGTCGGCATTGTCGAACACCTACCGGCAATACACGCTAAGGTGTGACAACGCCAAGGGCCAGCTCATCGCTCTCACCCCCGAGGGCGCCAGATCCCCGGCGGGACCCGGGGTTCGGCTTCCCTGGACGCAAGGCAAAGGAGTCGCGGGTGTCCAGCTCCGACATCTTCATCGGCGAGACCATCGGTACCGCCATACTCATCCTGCTCGGCGGAGGCGTCTGCGCCGCCGTGACGCTCAAGGCCTCCAAGGCCCGTAACGCCGGTTGGCTCGCCATCACCTTCGGGTGGGGTTTCGCCGTCCTGACGGCGGTCTACACCTCGGCACCGCTCTCCGGTGCCCACCTCAACCCGGCCGTGACCCTCGCACTCGCGATCAAGGACCACGACTACAGCAACCTCCCCACCTACTGGGGCGGCCAGCTGCTGGGCGCCATGATCGGCGCGACCCTGGTCTGGGTGGCCTACTACGGCCAGTTCCAGGCGCACCTCACCGACAAGGAGATCGTCGGCGGCCCGGGTGCGCAGGCCACGGCGGCCAAGGCCGTCGAGGCCCAGGAGACGGGCGCCGGCCCGGTCCTGGGTATCTTCTCCACCGGTCCCGAGATCCGGAACGCGGTGCAGAACCTCGCCACGGAGATCATCGGAACAATCGTCCTCGTCCTCGCCGTGCTCACGCAGGGCCTCAACGACAAGGGCAACGGCCTCGGCACCCTGGGCGCCCTGATCACCTCCTTCGTGGTCGTCGGCATCGGTCTGTCCCTCGGTGGCCCGACCGGCTACGCGATCAACCCGGCCCGTGACCTCGGTCCGCGCCTCGTGCACGCTCTCCTGCCCCTGCCCAACAAGGGCGGCTCCGACTGGGGCTACGCCTGGATCCCGGTTGTCGGTCCTCTGATCGGCGCGGCGATCGCCGCAGGCATCTACAACGTCGCATTTGCTTAAAGAGCACCGAACCTCGTCTTCGAGCACCGAGCTTCACAGCACGCGCCGTACGTACAGCCCTCGTAACCACGGAACTCCCAGGAGCACACAGTGACCGACGCCCACACGGCCGGCCCCTTCATCGCGGCCATCGACCAGGGCACCACCTCCAGCCGCTGCATCGTCTTCGACCGGGACGGCCGCATCGTCTCCGTCGACCAGAAGGAGCACGAGCAGATCTTCCCGAAGCCGGGCTGGGTCGAGCACAACGCCAATGAGATCTGGACCAACGTCCAGGAAGTCGTCGCCGGAGCCATCCAGAAGGCCGGCATCACCCGTGACGACATCAAGGCCATCGGCATCACCAACCAGCGCGAGACCACCGTGCTGTGGGACAAGAACACCGGTGAGCCCGTCCACAACGCCCTCGTCTGGCAGGACACCCGCACCGACGGGCTCTGCAAGGAGCTCGGCCGCAACGTCGGCCAGGACCGTTTCCGCCGCGAGACCGGCCTGCCGCTCGCGTCGTACTTCTCCGGCCCCAAGGCCCGCTGGCTGCTGGACAACGTCGAGGGCCTGCGGGAGCGCGCCGAGGCCGGCGACATCCTGTTCGGCACCATGGACACCTGGGTCATCTGGAACCTGACCGGCGGTGTCAACGGCGGCAAGCACGTCACCGACGTCACCAACGCCTCCCGCACCCTTCTCATGAACCTGCACACCATGGAGTGGGACGAGAAGATCGCCGAGTCGATCGGCGTGCCGCTGCAGATCCTGCCCGAGATCCGCTCCTCCGCCGAGGTCTACGGCGAGGTCATCGGCGGCAAGCTCGGCGACGTCCTCGGCGGCATCCCGGTCGCCTCCGCGCTCGGCGACCAGCAGGCGGCCCTGTTCGGCCAGACCTGCTTCTCCGAGGGCGAGACCAAGTCCACCTACGGCACCGGCACCTTCATGGTGATGAACACCGGTGACAAGATCATCAACTCCTACGCGGGCCTGCTGACCACGGTCGGCTACAAGATCGGTGAGCAGCCGACCGTGTACGCCCTGGAGGGCTCGATCGCCGTCACCGGCTCCCTGGTGCAGTGGATGCGGGACCAGATGGGCCTGATCTCCACCGCGGCCGAGATCGAGACGCTCGCGCTCTCGGTCGAGGACAACGGCGGCGCCTACTTCGTGCCGGCCTTCTCCGGCCTGTTCGCCCCGCACTGGCGCTCCGACGCCCGCGGTGTGATCGCCGGCCTGACCCGGTACGTCACCAAGGCGCACCTCGCCCGTGCCGTCCTGGAGGCCACCGCCTGGCAGACCAAGGAGATCGCCGACGCCATGGTCAAGGACTCCGGCGACGAGCTGGTGGCCCTGAAGGTCGACGGCGGCATGACCTCCAACAACCTGCTGATGCAGACGCTCTCGGACGTCCTGGACGCACCGGTGGTGCGCCCGATGGTCGCCGAGACCACCTGCCTCGGCGCCGCCTACGCCGCCGGTCTCGCCGTCGGCTTCTGGTCCAGCACGGACGAACTGCGCGCCAACTGGCGCCGGGCCGCCGAGTGGACCCCCCACATGGACGCGGACACCCGCGACCGTGAGTACAAGAGCTGGCTCAAGGCCGTCGACCGGACCATGGGCTGGATCGAGGACGAGGACTGAGCGGCCCGGACCGCCCAGCCAACTCTGACGAGGAGTAAGAACCCGAAATGACCAGTCAGTCCACCCTGCAGTCCGTGCCTGCCCTCGGGACGCACCCGGCCTCCGGCTCCAACCCGAGCCGGGCCGAGACCAGGGAGCAGCTCTCCAAGGCGTCGTACGACCTTCTCGTGATCGGCGGCGGCATCCTGGGCATCTCCACCGCCTGGCACGCCGCGCAGTCCGGGCTCAGGGTGGCTCTGGTCGACGCCGGCGACTTCGCCGGCGCCACCTCCTCCGCCTCCTCCAAGCTCCTCCACGGCGGTCTGCGCTACCTGCAGACCGGCGCGGTGAAGCTGGTGGCGGAGAACCACTTCGAGCGCCGTGCGGTCTCCCGCCAGGTGGCCCCCCACCTGGCGAACCCGCTCACCTTCTACCTCCCCGTGTACAAGGGGGGGCCGCACGGCGCCGCGAAGCTCGGAGCGGGCGTCTTCGCCTACTCCGCGCTCTCCGCCTTCGGTGACGGTGTCGGTCACCTGCTCAGCCCCGCGAAGGCCGCGCAGGACGTGCCGGAGCTGCGCACCGAGAACCTCAAGGCCGTCGCCGTCTACGGCGACGACCAGATGAACGACTCGCGCATGGCGCTGATGACGGTCCGCGCGACCGTCGAGGCGGGCGGGGTCGTCCTGAACCACGCCGAGGTCACCGGCCTGCGCTTCACCCAGGGCCGGGTCACCGGCGCCGACCTCAGGGACCGGGTCTCCGGCGAGGAGTTCGGCGTCAACGCCCGCCTGGTGCTGAACGCGACCGGCCCCTGGGTCGACCACCTGCGCCGCATGGAGGACCCGAACGCCGCGCCGTCGATTCGCCTCTCGAAGGGCGCGCATCTGGTCCTGAAGCGGACCTCGCCGTGGAAGGCCGCGCTGGCGACCCCCATCGACAAGTACCGCATCACGTTCGCGCTGCCCTGGGAGGACATGCTCCTGCTGGGCACGACCGACGAGGAGTTCGAGGGTGACCCGGCGGACGTCTCGGTCAACGACAAGGACATAGCCCAGATACTCGACGAGGCCGCGTTCTCCGTGCGCGACCAGCAGCTCGACCGGAGCCTGATCACCTACGCCTTCGCCGGTCTGCGGGTGCTGCCGGGCGGCCCCGGCGACACCGCCAAGGCCAAGCGCGAGACGGTCGTCACCGAGGGCAAGGGCGGCATGCTGTCCGTCGCGGGCGGCAAGTGGACCACTTTCCGGCACATCGGCCGCACGGTGATGCAGAAGCTGGAGGCGCTGCCCGGCCACCCGCTGGGCGACGACTTCGAGCCGATCTCCTCGCTGCCGAAGAAGCTGCCGCTGCCCGGCGTCGCCAACCCGCGCGCGGTCGCCCACCGCCTGCTCGTCGACAACCCGGCGCCCGGCCCGCGCATGGCGGCGGACACCGCCAAGCACCTGGCCACCCACTACGGCTCCCTGGCCTTCGACATCGCCCGGCTGGCCAACGACGACCCGGAGCTCGGCGCGCGGGTGCACCCGGACGCCCCGGAGATCTGGGCCCAGGTCGTCTACGCCCGGGACAACGAGTGGGCCGAGACGGCGGACGACGTGCTGCGCCGCCGTACGACGCTGACGATCCGCGGCCTGGCCACGGACGACGTCCGCGCCAAGGTCCAGGACCTGCTCGACAAGAAGTAGGCCACGGCGTCGGCCCCCCTGACCGGGGCCGGAGCCGCGCAGGTCCGGTCCCCGCCGCACCGGGGCCGGCGCCACGAGAGGGGCGGCTCCACGCCGATGGAGCCGTCCCTCTCGTCTGCGTGCGCCGGTCTTCTGCCGGCGCGGGTCCCCCCTGCGTACATCGGCAGGCGGTTCGTCACCGGTTCGGCCACTGGAGCGGCTGGCTCCGACACAGCGGTTCGGCACCGGATCGGCGCGTTCGTATCGGTCGAGGCGCTGGTCGCCGACGTCCTGCGCGGCGACGCCGACCCGCCTCCTCGGTCGGCCGGCGAGGACCGGCGACGGGCCGCCGACGCGCCGGCCGAGGCCGTACGCGACCAGTGGGCGGCGGAGGCCCGGCTGCGCAGGCTCCAGGACCCGGTGCCGCTCGACGTGCGCTGAGCCCCGGCCGACCGGCGACTGGCCGACCACGCGGTGAACATCCGGCAGGCCCAGCCCCTGCCCCGCCGGCGCGAGCGAGTCCAGTGAAGTGGCTCTGACAGGGCTCTGACGTGGCTCCGGAGTGCCTCCATAATGTGCTGAGACATCGGAGGTCTGAGCGACAGGGAGGCCCGCCATGGCGGTCACCGATGAGGCGATCGAGAAGATCAAGGACATGATCGTCTCCGGTGCGCTGCGGCCCGGCGACCGGCTGCCCAAGGAGAGCGAACTCGCCGCCGAACTGGGGCTGTCCCGCAACTCGTTGCGGGAGGCGGTGCGCGCCCTGTCGCTGATCCGGATCCTGGACGTACGGCAGGGCGACGGCACTTACGTCACCAGCCTCGATCCCCAACTGCTGCTGGAGGCGATGAGTTTCGTCGTCGACTTCCACCGCGACGACACGGTGCTGGAGTTCCTGGCCGTGCGCCGCATCCTGGAGCCCGCCGCCACGGCGATGGCGGCCGCCCGGATCAGCGAGCGGCAACTGGACACGCTCTCCGCCCAGTTGGACGAGCTCGGCGCCGCACCCTCGGTGGAGGAACTGGTCGCCTGCGACCTGGAGTTCCACCGCGGCATCGTGCAGAGCGCCGGCAACTCGGTGCTGTGTTCCCTGCTGGACGGCCTGTCCGGGCCGACCACGCGGGCCCGGATCTGGCGCGGCCTCACCCAGGAGGACGCGGTGGCCCGCACGCTGCGCGAGCACCGGGCGATCCTGGCCGCGCTGCGCGACCGGGACGCGGAGGCGGCGCGTTCCTGGGCGACCGTGCACATCGCGAGCGTGGAGCAGTGGCTGCGCAGCACCCTGTGACACCTCGGCGGGCCACCGAGGCTCCCCACCGACGAGGGGTGTTCGCGGGTGATGAACGGGGCAGTGATCCGTTCACTCCCCCGTGCAAGGGGGCTGCGGGCGCCCCCGATGGACGCCGTAAGGTTGGGACGTACGCGAGGGCACGTCGGAAGGAGGCGCTGGGTGATCGAGCTGGAGGGAGTTCCCGAGCTGATCGACCCAGTCATGGTGGCCGCGTTCGAGGGCTGGAACGATGCCGGTGACGCCGCCTCCACCGCGGTCGCGCATCTGGAGCGCGAGTGGAAGGGCGAGGTGTTCGCGGCGCTGGACGCCGAGGACTACTACGACTTCCAGGTGAATCGCCCCACGGTGTGGATGGATGCGGGCGTCCGCAAGATCACTTGGCCGACGACACGGTTGTCGGTGGTCCGGGTCGGCGGCGAGAAGCCGCGGGACCTGGTGCTGGTCCGCGGTATCGAACCGTCCATGCGCTGGCGATCGTTCTGCAACGAGCTCCTCGGCTTCGCCCACGAGCTGGGTGTGGAGCTGGTGGTCGTCCTGGGCGCCCTGCTCGGTGACACCCCGCACACACGTCCGGTGCCGGTCAGCGGGGTCACCTCCGACCCGGACCTGGCCCAGCGCATGGACCTGGAGGAGACCAAGTACGAGGGCCCCACGGGCATCGTCGGCGTCCTTCAGGAGGCGTGCACGCACGCGGGCGTCCCGGCGGTGTCACTGTGGGCGGCGGTCCCGCACTATGTGTCGCAGCCGCCGAACCCGAAGGCCACGCTGGCCCTGCTGAACCGGCTGGAGGACCTGCTCGACCTGCGCATTCCGCTGGGCGAGCTGCCGGAGGACGCGCGTGCCTGGCAGGTGGGCGTGGACCAGCTGGCCGCGGAGGACAGCGAGGTCGCCGAGTACGTCCAGACGCTGGAGGAGGCCCGGGACACCGCCGAGCTGCCGGAGGCGTCGGGCGAGGCGATCGCCCGCGAATTCGAGCGCTACCTGCGGCGCAGGGACGTCAACCCGCCGGGCGGACACGCGACGGCGGACGGCGGGGACGGCTCGTCGTACCTGCGGGACAACCCCAGCGGGAAGACCCGCCCGCCGAAGCCCCCGCGGCCCGGCTCCGCGGGCCCCGGCGGCAGCACGGGCACGCCCGAGAGCGACGACGAGGACACCTCCGAGGACTGAGCCGGGGCGGTACGCGACACGCGTACCGCCCTCGTGCCGGGCACCCCTGTGGCCGCTCCCGCCACAGGTGACCCCCTGATCGTCCACAGCACCCTGCCGGCAACTGGCCGGATCATGGCGTGACATCTGCTTCCGGACGGAATGCACACGTTACCCAATTCAACTTGTTCCAAACCGAGTTGCCGAAACACGTCTGGACGGCTCGCCGTCGGCGTGCTTGGTTGTGCTGCGTGGCGGCCCGCACGGACCGAAGGGAACGGACCGAAGGGAGCGGCAGCGATGACCGATCGAACCATGCCGGAGCGGGACCCCGGGGCGACCGGACCGGGGCCCGACGGAGCGGGATTCACCTATCGCGGGGCCGAACGTGAGCTGATCGTCGTCGCGCGTGCCGAGGCCCGGCTGCGCGCCGGGACCGACGGGGTCCGCTCGGCGGCGGGCACCGACGTGTCGGCGCTCGCCATGTTCCTCGGCGACGAACAGCTCACCCTGGAACCGCTGTTCGGCAGCGAGGAGCGGGTGCGGCAGTCCGGCACGGAGGGCGCGCCCGACCTGACACTCTTCTACCGGCTGCGCGGCGGGGACGACCGGGCACAGGAGTTGTGCGCGCGGATCGCCGCACTGCCGGGGATCGACACGGCGTACGTCAAACCGGGCGCCGTACCGGCGACGGCCCCCGCCGACGACCGTCGTCTCAAGGAAGGCGCCCCGGTCACCCCGGACTTCAGCGGACGTCAGGGGTATCTGCGCCGCGGGCCGGAGGGGATCGACGCCCACTGGGCCTGGCAGCGGCCCGGCGGGTCCGGTCAGGGCGTCACGGTGATCGACGTCGAGGGCGCCTGGCAGCTCGGACACGAGGACCTGGCGGCCAAGCTGGCCGGCGTGGTCGTCGGTACGCCCCTGACCGACCTGGCCTGGCGCAACCACGGCACCGCCGTGATCGGGGTGCTCGGCGGGGACCGCGGCGAGTGCGGCATCACCGGCATCGTCCCGGAGGCGGTGACCGCGGCCGCGTCCGTCCGGACCGCCGGTACCGCGGCGGCGATCCACGCGGCGGCCGACCGGCTCGGCCCCGGCGACCTGATGGTGGTCGGGCTGCACCGCCCCGGGCCGCGGTTCGACTACGCGGACCGCGACGACCAGCGCGGTTACCTCCCGCTGGAATGGTGGCCGGACGACTTCGCGGCGATCCGCCACGCCACCGACCGGGGCGTGCTGGTCGTGGCCGCCGCCGGGAACGGCGCCGAGTCCCTCGACGACGCGGTCTACGAGCGCCGTCCGGACGGCTTCCCGGCCTGGTGGCGCAACCCGTTCGATCCGTCGAACCCGGCCTCCGGCGCGATCCTGGTCGGCGCGGGTGCCCCGCCGCCCGGCACGCACGGCCGCGACCACGGCCCGGACCGCTCCCGGCTCGCCTTCTCCAACTACGGCGCCCGGGTCGACGCCCAGGGCTGGGGCCGCGAGGTCACCACCACCGGCGGCTTCTGGGACCGGCCCGGCGATCTGCAGGGCGGGCCCGAGGAGATCGCCTGGTACACGGACGCTTTCTCCGGGACCTCCGCCGCCACCCCGGTGGTGGCCGGTGCCCTGGCCGCCCTGCAGGGGATGCTCAGGGCGGCCGCCCAGCCCCCGATGTCCGCCGACCGGGCCCGCGAGGTGCTGCGGGCCACGGGCTCCCCGCAGCAGGACGCGCCGGGCCGGCCCGCCTCCCAGCGCATCGGGGGCCGGCCCGACGTCAGGGCGGCCGTCACGCGCCTGCTGCCGGAGGCGGTGGGCTCGGGCCGGGCCGAGCGGTACTGGGACGAGTTGCTCCCGTACCCCCGTGAACTCCCGCCGAGGCTCCGGCTGTTCGTGGCCGGCGCCTGGCGGAACCTGAACCACCCGTCCCCCGAGATCCGCCAGGCGGTGCACACCGCCTTCGCGGGGGGACGGCCCGACGTCCGCGTGTGGTTCGCGGACGACGAGATCGTCGGCCTGGTCGTCACGGGCTGACGGACCAATCCATCAAGGGAAGGTGACACCGTATGAGCACCACCCCGCAGATGAGCCACCAGCACCAGCAGTTCCCGACCACCTCGCCCTACCAGCAGCCGTACGGCACGGTCGGCTCGCTGGAGCAGCTCCAGCAGCTCGGGCAGCAGCAGCCGTACCAGCAGCTGTTGCAGCAGCTCGGACAGCCGCAGCTCGGACAGCCCCAGATCGGACAGCCGCAGGGGCAGGGCGAGCAACAGATCCAGCAGATCCAGCAGCAGATGCAGCACCAGATGCAGCAGGTCACGCAGGCGGCGATCCAACAGGCCTCGGCCCAGCTGCTGCAGGCGGGCATCGCGAACGGCTATGTCGACATCGTGCAGCCGCTGCCGGGCCAGCCGCAGCAGATCTTCCTGCGCTTCCCGGACGGCTTCCGGGTCCTCAACAACCCGACCCCGCAGGCCCACCAGGAGATCCAGCAGGCCTTCGCCCTCGGCCACCAGGTGATCGGCGTCTGGGAGGGTACGTCACCGGCGGTCCTGCGCAGCGTGCGGGTGCAGCGGCTCTGACCGGCGCCGGGGAGAAGTGCCGACCGGCAGGTGAACGGCCGGCCGGCGCGTGAAAGAAGGGGCGGCTCCTACCGCGGGGAGGAGCCGCCCTGTCGGCTTTCTACAGCGCCACGCCCAGCAGGGCGTCCACGGCGCGCGACACGACGCCCGGGGCGCCGATGTCCGTGCCGCCCCGCTCGTCCTGCAGCGCGACCCAGCGGTCCACGGCGGCCAGCGCGGCCGGCGCGTCCAGGTCGTTCGCGAGGGCCTCGCGGATCTCCTCGACGAGCGCCTCGGCGGGCGGTCCGTCGGGGCGGGAGACGGCGGCGCGCCAGCGCCCGAGCCGCGCCTCGGCGTCCCGCAGGACCTGGTCGGTCCACTCCCAGTCGGCCCGGTAGTGGTGGGCGAGCAGGGCGAGCCGGATGGCGGCCGGGTCGACGCCGTCGCGGCGCAGCCGCGAGACGAAGACGAGATTGCCCTTGGACTTGGACATCTTCTCGCCGTGCAGGGCGACCATGCCGGCGTGGACGTACGCCTTGGCCATGGGGAACTCGCCGGTCAGCACCTGGGCGTGCGAGGCGCCCATCTCGTGGTGCGGGAAGGCGAGGTCGGAGCCGCCGCCCTGGAGGTCGAAGCCCATGCCGAGGTGGTCCAGGGCGATGGCGACGCACTCGATGTGCCAGCCGGGGCGGCCGGGCCCCAGCGAGCCGCCGTCCCAGCTGGGCTCGCCCTCGCGGGCGGCCATCCACAGCATCGGGTCGAGCGGGTTCTTCTTGCCCGGACGGTCCGGGTCGCCGCCTCGCTCGGCGGACAGCAGCCGCATGGCGGCGGCGTCGAGGTTCGAGACCTGGCCGAAGTGCGGGTCGGACTCGACGGAGAAGTAGATGTCGCCGTCCAGCTCGTAGGTCGCGCCGAGGTCGCGCAGCCGCTCCACGAGCGGGACGATGCCGGGTATCGCCTCGACGGCGCCTATGT
This sequence comes from Streptomyces sp. NPDC054794, assembly GCF_053611585.1. Classification (NCBI taxonomy): domain Bacteria; kingdom Bacillati; phylum Actinomycetota; class Actinomycetes; order Kitasatosporales; family Streptomycetaceae; genus Streptomyces; species Streptomyces sp. NPDC054794. The sequence continues at coordinate 145,040 of NZ_JBSHAQ010000020.1, forward strand.
AGTGCTGGGGCGGGAGCATCCGCAGGGCGGTCATGTCCTCGCGGAACAGGGCCGTCTCCTTCTCGGCGAGGGCGACCCAGTCGACGCCGTCCCGCTCCGCGCGCTCCAGGAGTGGATCGTCGACGTCGGTGACGTTCTGCACGTAGTGGACCTGCCGCTTGGTGTCGAGCCACACGCGCTGAACGAGGTCGAACGCGTTGTAGGTCGCCGCGTGACCCATATGGGTCGCGTCGTACGGCGTGATGCCGCAGACGTAGATACGGGCGACGGGACCGGGGGCCAGAGTGACCAGACCGCCGGTCGCGGTGTCGTGGATCCTCAGGTCGCGGCCCTGACCGGGCAGGGCGGGGACCTCAGAAGCGGGCCAGGCATGCATGTACATGAGCGTAACCGGCCTCAACTCGCGCGTACGAACCGGACCAGGCCAGATGACCGGAAAGGCGATCTTGCGGTCCGGCCCCCGATGTGCTTCCGCGCCGTCGCAGGCGCTCCCCGGACCGGCGGCGCGTCCTAGACCGGCGGCCAGGGAATCGCCGGCCACTCCCCGCTCGGCTCCGGGTGCTTCCCCGAGGTCAGCAGTGCCTCGACCCGCGCGCGCGTGGCCGCGAGCTCGGCCGCGGTGATCAGCCCGGCCAGCCGGATGCCGAGCGTGCCGCCGTCGCCCAGGACGTCCCTGAGCACCTTGAGCACGCCCATCGCGTCGAGGGTGAGCGGCTCCCCCGCCCAGCCCCACAGCAGGGTGCGGAGCTTGTTCTCGACGTTGAAGGTGACCCCGTGGTCGATGCCGTACAGCTGCCCCTCGGACGTCGGCAGCAGGTGACCGCCCTTGCGGTCCGCGTTGTTGATCACGGCGTCCAGGACGGAGAGCCGCCGCAGCCGTTCGTCGTCGGCGTGCACCAGCAGCGCCGTGCGGCCCTCACCGACCTCGGCGAAGCCGATCGCCTTCCAGCCGGGCCCGGCCTCCTCGCCGTCCACCAGGGCGAGCAGCTCGGCCTGAGGGGTCTCCTCGACCCACAGCTGGACCATGCCCTCGCCGTACGGCCCGTCCCGCAGCACGGTGGGCGGTACGAGCCCCCAGCCGGTGGCCTCGGACACCTCGTACGCGGCGACCTCGCGCTCGGCGAGGGTGCCGTCGGGGAAGTCCCACAGCGGGCGCTCCCCGGCGATCGGCTTGTAGATGCAGGACGCCTCCTGGCCGTCGAGGGCGACCTTGCAGAACAGCGCCGTGTTGGACGCCTCGCGGATGCGCCCGCGTACCGTCAGCTCCCCTTCGGCGAGCAGTGCGGCGGGGGCGACGCCGGGCGTCACGCTCCCCGGCGGTATCCGTTCTGGCGCGGACATACGTGTCCTTCCGGGTCGAGCGGGAGGCTGCACAGCGGGCACGGCGGCCGCCCGGCGTTGACGACGTCGAGGGCGCGCTTGGCGAAGGCTCTGGCCTGCGCGCCGGTGAGCCGGACCCGCAGCATCGGGGGCCCGTTCTCCTCGTCCTGGAGGAGCCGCTCCTCGGCCTCCGCGAGATCCTCCTCGGAGTCGGCGTCCAGCTCCACCAGCGCCTGGGCCTCGACGACCATGCGCTCTTCCTCGCCGTCCCAGGCCAGAGCCATGGTGCCGACGCGGAACTCCTCCTCGATCGGGGTGTCCAGCGGAGCCGTGTCGGAGATCTCCGTGGGCGCGACGGCGGGGACGGCGGCATTGCCACCGCTACGTCGTACGACCTCGTCGAGCAGTTCGTCCATGCGCTCGGCGAGGGCGGCGACCTGGGTCTTCTCCAGGACCACGCTGGTCACCCGGGGGCCGGCGGTGGCCTGGAGGAAGAACGTACGGCGCCCGGGCAGCCCGACCGTACCGGCCACGAAGCGCTCCGGCGGGTCGTAGAGGAACACCTGACGGGACACGTCCTGTCTCCATTGGAATCGAAAGTGCGTGAGAGTGCATGCGTGAGCGCGACTGTGTGGATCGCTTCACCCTACTGCGGCCGACGATCACGGTGCGCCCGCACCGCCCCCGACCGGTGCGTCTTCCCCCTGGGGTTCCTCGCGCGGCGCAAGGGAGGCGAAATCCCCGGTGTCGCCGAGGCGAACGAGAAAAGGCCTGAGCCGGGTGTAACGGATCGCCGTGATGGAACACGGTTCGACGGAGATCCGTTGGAAGAGGTCGAGATGCAGTCCGAGGGCGTCCGCGACGAGCGACTTGATGATGTCGCCGTGCGAGCACATCAGGTACACGGCGTCGGCGCCGTGGTCGCGCTCCACGCGCGCGTTCCACTCGCGTACGGCCTCGGCGGCCCGGGTCTGCATCGCCCGCATCGACTCGCCGCCGGGGAACGCGGCCGCCGACGGGTGCGTCTGCACCACCTGCATCAGCGGCTCGTCCATGAGCTCGGCGAGCTTGCGGCCGGACCAGTCGCCGTAGTGGCACTCCCCGATCCGCTCGTCGGTGTGGGGACGCAGCTCCGGGCGGGCGTCGAGCAGCGGCCGGAGGGTCTCCTGACAACGTTGCAGCGGGCTGGTGACGACCTCCGAGAGGGGCAGCCCGGCGAGCCGTCCGGGCAGCGCGGCGGCCTGGGCCGCCCCCCGCTCGTCGAGGGCGACGCCCGGCGTCCAGCCGGCGAGCAGGCCCGCGGTGTTGGCGGTGGAACGTCCGTGCCTTACGAGGATCAGCGTGGGCATGCCGCCCAGGGTAGGCGCATGCCGCGAACGACAGGGTGCGCCGGTCGGCGCCCGGCGGGAGAATACGCTCCGTGATCGTCGACTGCGCCATCTACCGCAACGGGCACCGTACCGAGAGTCCCCAGGACTTCGCCGACGCCCTGGCGGAGGCGCGCGCCCGTGGTGACAGCTTCCTGTGGATCGGCCTGTACGAACCGACGGAGAAGGAGTTCGACCTGGTCACCGAGGAGTTCGGACTCCACCCGCTGGCCGTCGAGGACGCCCTGAAGGCCCACCAGCGGCCCAAGCTGGAGGTGTACGACGACTCGCTGTTCGTGGTGCTCAAGCCGGTGACCTACGAGGCGAAGAGCGACACGGTCGCCTCCGGGGAGCTGATGCTGTTCATCGGCGACTCGTTCCTGGTGACGGTGCGCCATGGCGAGGGGTCGCCGCTCGGCAGCATCCGGCGCCATCTGGAGGAGCAGCACGAGATGCTGCGGCACGGTCCGACCGGGGTGCTGTACTCGATCACCGACGCGGTCGTCGACCACTACCTGGAGGTGGCCACCGAGCTCGGGACCGACCTGGAGGAGCTGGAGGCCGAGGTGTTCTCGCCGAACCTGGGCGGCTCCCGGCACACGGCGTCACGGATCTACACCTTCAAACGGCAGGTGCAGGAGTTCCGGCGGGCGACGGGGCCGCTGGCGCTGCCCATGAGCAAGCTCGCGGGACTGGGGCCCTCCGCGACGGACGTGCCGTTCGTGCCCGAGGCCGCCCGTCCGTTCTTCCGGGACGTGAACGACCACCTCACGCGCGTGAACGAGTCCGTGGAGGGCCTGGACCGGCTGGTCTCGGACGTGCTGGCGGCGCATCTGGCGCAGACGAGCGTGCGGCAGAACGACGACATGCGGAAGATCTCGGCCTGGGCGGCGATGGCCGCGATCCCCACGATGATCGCGGGGATCTACGGCATGAACTTCGACCACATGCCGGAGCTGCACTGGCTGTGGTCGTATCCGTTGGTGATCGGGACGATGGGCCTGCTGGAACTGGTGCTCTACCGCATGTTCAAGCGCCGCGGCTGGCTGTGAGGCGGCGCCGGCCGCGGTGAGTGAACGGACTTCGGTCGAGTCGAGCGGGCCTCAGGCGAATTCGGGGGCCGTGTTCGCCGGGCCGCCGAGGGCGTCCCGGCGCTCCGGCATCCTCAGGGACACCATCCGCCGCCAGCCCGCGAGCCGCTCGTACGCGTACACGGCGTGGATACCGGCCATGAGCACCGCGGACCTGGCCCGGGACCAGCCGAGGATGCGCCCCATGCGAGCCATGACGGCGAGGCTGACGTCCCGGTGGACGCGGATCTCGGCCAGGGCGCAGGCGCGCAGGGTCCGCCGGATGGCGGGGCCGTGACCGGCGTACGCGAGACGCAGCAGTTCCTCGTGGCAGTAGGCGAGGTGGTCGTCCTCGTCGGCCGCGATCATCCGTACCGCCCGGCCGAGGTCGGGGTGCTCCCCGAAGTGCCTGCGCAGCAGTTCCATCTGCTCACAGGCCCGCTGCTCGGTGACGCGGCTGTGGGCGAGGTAGACGACGATGTCCAGCACGGTGAGCGGTTCGTCGGCCTTGAGCTTCTCGTGGGCGAGGCCGATGCCGTGCCGCTCCAGGAGCATCGTGTAGTCGGTCTCGGGCGGTACGGGGACAGGCTTCAGGCCGCGCTTGCGCAGCAGGGCGTTGAAGATCCGGCCGTGCTTGTCCTCGTCCGCGCCGTGCCGGGTGATCTTGGGGGCGAGCGCGCGTTCGCCGTCCGGCACCAGCGCGGCGATGCGCCCGTTCTCCCAGCCGCCCTGCGCCTCCCCGCTGGCCGCGATGGAGCAGAAGAGCCGGAAGGACTCGTCGTTGTCGAGGATCTCCTGGAACAGACTCTTGGCCGAAAGCATCGTGGGCACCTCTCTGCAGGATGCGCGGGGTTCCCGGAGAATCCCGTGGATTCGGGGGAATTCCACGAGATACCGCAGAGACCGAGTCAAATGCGGCCGGGAGCGTCCTGCAACAGGTATGTCGCACAACTGGGCCGAAAGAAGGAGCACCGGGGTCCTGACAAGGGCGTAACCGCGTGGGCCCGGGCGCGTTGTTCCCTGTGACGGCCGTGGCGGGGTAGACCCCCGAGCCCCCACCACGGCCGCTGAACTCCCTCTTCCGCTCCCCGCGTTACACGAGTCCGGCGCGCTCCGCGGCCTCGCTGCCGGCCCGCAGGGAGGCGAGCCGCTCGTCGAGCGTGAAGCCCGCGGGGGCCAGCGTGAGCGTGGTGACGCCGACCGCCGCGTAGGCCTTCATCCGGTCGGCGATGCGGTCCACGGAACCCAGCAGGGTGGTCCGGTCGATCAGGTCGTGCGGTACGGCGGCCGCGGCGCCCTGCTTGTCCCCCGACAGGTACTTCTCCTGGATCTCGGCGGCTTCCTTCTCGTACCCCATGCGCCGGGCGAGCTCGTTGTAGAAGTTCTGCTTGCTGCTGCCCATGCCGCCCAGGTACAGCGCGGTGTAGGGGCGGAAGGTGTCGGCGAGCCGGGTCACGTCCTTGTCGTCGCCGACGGCGAGCGGCAGCGTCGGGCAGACGTCGAACCCGTCCATGGTCTTGCCGGCCTTCTCGCGCCCGGCGCGCAGGTACGTGACGGCCGTGTCCTCCAGGTGTTCGGCGGAGGGGAAGATGAGCAGGGCGCCGTCGGCGATCTCGCCGGTCTGCTCCAGGTTCTTCGGTCCGATGGCGGCGATGTACAGCGGGATGTGCTCCCGCTCCGGGTGCACGGTCAGCTTGATCGGCTTGCCCGGGCCGCCTGGCAGCGGCAGCGTCCAGTGCGCGCCGTCGTACGTCAGGCGCTCCCGGGTCATCGCCTTGCGCACGATCTCGACGTACTCGCGCGTCCGGGCCAGCGGCTTGTCGAACTTGACGCCGTACCAGCCCTCGGAGACCTGCGGTCCCGAGACGCCGAGGCCGAGGCGGAAGCGGCCGCCGGAGAGCGAGTCGAGGGTGGCGGCGGTCATCGCGGTCATCGCCGGCTGGCGGGCGGGAATCTGCATGATGGCGGAGCCGACGTCGATGCGCTCGGTCTTGGCGGCGACGTACGCGAGCACCGTGGGCGCGTCGGATCCGTAGGCCTCCGCGGCCCAGCACACGGCGTAACCGAGCCGGTCCGCCTCCTGGGCCACGGCGAGATTGTCCGCGTCCATTCCGGCGCCCCAGTAGCCGAGGTTGATCCCGAGCTGCATGGCCGAATCCCCTTACTGATCAGTAATGTCCCTGTGGCCCCGACCCTAGCGCGGCACGGCTGCGGGGGGCAGTGGGTGCGGCCGTCGGGGGGGATCGGCCGCGGGGCCGTCCGTGGCCGTGCCGAACTCCCGTGGTCCTGGGGAAATCGGTTATCCACAGGCAACCCAATCCAACAGTTCTGGCCAGTAATCTCGGCGTTCATGGAGCAGAGGCATCTCGGCCGTACCGGCCTGCGCGTGTCCCGGATCGGACTCGGCACCCTGACCTGGGGCCGGGCCACCGACGAGCACGACGCCGCGGACATGCTGAAGGCGTTCTGGGAGGCCGGCGGAACGCTCGTCGACACCGCGGACGTGTACGGCGACGGGGAGTCCGAGTATCTGCTCGGACGGCTGATAGACGGCCTGGTGCCGCGCCGCGACCTGGTCCTGTCGACCAAGGCCGGCAGCGTCCCGGATCCCGACCGGCGCTTCGACGGCTCGCGCGGCCATCTGCTCTCCGCGCTGGACGCCTCGCTCGCCCGCCTCGGTACGGACTACGTGGACGTCTGGCACGTGCACGCCTACGACCCGGACACCCCGCTGGAGGAGACTCTCCAGGCCCTCGACCTGGCGGTGAGCAGCGGCCGCGCCCGGTATGTCGGCGTGTCCAACTTCTGCGGCTGGCAGCTGGCCAAGGCGGCGACCTGGCAGCTCGCGCAGCCGGGCCCGCGCACCCGGCTGGCGAGCACGCAGATGGAGTACTCGCTGCTCCAGCGCGGCGTGGAACGCGAGGTGCTGCCCGCCGCCCTCGACCTGGGCGTCGGCCTGCTCCCCTCCTCCCCGCTCGGCCGGGGCGTCCTGACGGCCAAGTACCGTCACTCCACCCCGCCCGACTCGCGGGGCGCCTCGGAGCATCTGGCGCCGTTCGTCGCGCCGTACCTCGACGACACGGCGAGCCGGATCGTGGACGCGGTGACGACGGCTGCCGACGGGCTCGCCGTGACCCCGCTCCAGGTCGCCCTCGCCTGGGTCAGGGACCGGCCCGGCGTGGCCGCCCCGATCGTCGGCGCGCGCACGGCGCAGCAGCTCACGGCGGCATTGTCAGTGGAGGCGCTTAGTCTTCCTGACGAGATCTGCCGGGCGCTCGACGATGTGTCTGCGCCCGTGCACCGCTATCCCGATCACGACTGGAGCACGCTGTGAGCACGGAGCCGGAGACCACGGAGGAAACCGGGCCGGGGACCCCGGACACCTCGGACGGCGCCGCGACCGCCGAAGGTACGCCGACCGGGGAGGCCGGCGGGACCGAAGCGGCGGGGGCGGTCGATCCAACTGCCGACGGCGTTGCGGATGTCGAGGCCGACTCCGTTGCGGATGTCGAGGCCGACGGCGATGACGGTGGCGACGGCGGCAGCGACGCGGGGGCGCGGTCGGGCGATGCCGAGGCCGGAGCCGATGCCCAGGTGTCCGAGGCGCAGGCCGAACTCGCGGCGCAGCGGGTCGAGCGGGAGCGGATCGAGCGGCGGAAGGCCGAGCGGAAGGGGCCGGTCGCCGCAGGCACCAAGCTGAGCGGCAAGGCGGCCGATCTGCTCGCGGCGGTACGGGCGGTGGAGAGCGGCGAGAAGCCCGCGGCCACGGTCTTCGAGGAGCGGGAGCCTGCCCCGCGCCGCCCGGCGCCCGAGTCCGCGTCCCGCCCGCAGCCCCTCACACAGGCGGTCGCCGAGACCACCGTGCCCGCCGCCCCCGCGGCGGAGTCGGTCGACGCCGTGCGCCGCGTCCTGACCGACGGCGGCGCGCCCGAGACGCTCGCGCCCCAGGTCGCGGCGGCCCTCGGCGAGGGCGCGGACGCCCTGTTGCGGGAGGACCCCTGGCAGTTGCTGCGGGTCGCCGGCATCCGGCCGGACCGGGCGGACGGGTTCGCGCGGGCGCTGCTCGGCGCGGAGTGCCGCCCTGACGACGAGCGGCGCGCCCGCGCGGTCACCGTCTGGCTGCTGGAGCAGGCGGCCCTGGCCGGGCACACCTCGCTGGAACTGCCCGCGCTCGTCGCCACACTGGCCAAGGGCGGCGTCCCGGATCCCGACGCCGCCGTGCAGAGCACGCTCGCGGAGGGCGAGGCCCTGGTCTTCCAGGACGCCCTGGAGGAGCCGGGCGCCCCGGCGCGACAGCCCCGGCAAGGGGAGGAAGACAGTGAGTCGGGCGAGGAGAGCGAGGAGGAACGGCCGGTCCGCGTCCTCGTCGGTCTGGAGCGGTACGCGCTCGCCGAGGAGAGCCTCGCCGACGGACTGGCCCGCCTGGCCAACTCGGTGCCGAAGGAGGACGGCCCGGCCGAGGCCTGGGAGCGGGCCGCCGCCGGGGCCCGGGGCTCCGCCGGCGAGTTGATCGGCGCGGTCGCGGGACACGGGCTGGTGCTGCACACCGGCGGGTACGCGTCCCTGGCCGACCCGGCGCGCCTGCTGTCCGAGGCGCCCGGTCTGGGGCTGCGCGCCTGGGCCGCCGCGCACACGGCCGACGGCCGGGACCGCTTCGCGGCCCTGCTCGCCGGTTTCGGCAGGGCGGACGGCCCGTCCGAGCGGCCGGTGGGCGCGACCGCCACCGTCGCGGGCCTGTTGTCCAGCGCCGAGGGCCCCGGCCGGGACGCGGACGGCGCGTTCGATCTCGACCTGCTGATCGTGCTCGACGCGCCCCAGCTGGACGTCGAGACGGCGGCGCTGCTCCTCGAGTCGCTGCCGGACGGCGCGCGGCTGGTACTGGCCGGAGACCCGGCCGTGCTCTGGTCGGTCGGGCCCGGGCGGGTGTTCGCGGATCTGCTCGCGGCGCGGACGTGCCCGCAGATCGCCTCGCGGGTGCCCGACCCCGGCCCCCTCGGTGAGCTGGTCTCGGGCATCGGCGTCGGCGAGCTGAACCAGGTCGACGCGCCCGGCAAGGAGGTCGTCATCGTGCCGGTGCGGGACGCGGGCGAGGCCGTGCACCGGACGGTGCAGCTGGTCGCGGACTCGGTGCCGCGGGCGATCGGCGTCCCGGCCGAGCAGACGGTGGTGATCACGCCGGGGCACGGCGGGGCCGCGGGCACCCGCGCGCTCAACGCCGCGCTCAAGGAGCGGCTCAACCCCGGTCCCGGCCGCTTCGGGGGCTTCGACCCGGGTGACCGGATCGCCTACTCCCCCGCGCCGGGGCGCACGCTCGCGGGCCAGGTCGTGAAGGCCGACGCCGAGGGGCTGCACCTGTCGTGCTCGGGCGCCCCCGTCGTCGTACCGAGGGAGCGGGTGGAGCAGTCCGTGCGGCACGGGTGGGCGCTGACCGCGCACCAGGCGGCGGGCGGGCGGTGGCCGGCGGTGGTCGTGGTCCTGCCCGGTGACGCCGCGCAGTCCCTCAGCCGGCCCTGGGTCTACACGGCCTTCAGCCGGGCGGACCGGCACCTCTCCGTGGTCCACGGCGTCGAGCAGGCCCTGGCGAGAGCGGTCACCGAAACCCCGCCCAAACCCCGCACGACCCGCCTCCCGGCGCTCCTCCGAGCCCAGGTCCCCGCGTCCGGCTGATCCGCTCGCGCACCGATCAGCCGGCCTTCCGGATCCGCCGCCACGGCAAGCGGCCACGGCGGCGGATTCCGGCGGTCAGCGATCCGCGTCCAACGGCTCCAGTTCCTCGTCGCCGTCCAGATCGAGGTCGTCCTCCAGCACCCCGGCCTCTTCGTCCAACTCGTCCTCGACCTCGTCGTCGAAGACCGCGCTGACATCGAACCGGCACACCACCCACTGCGGATCGACCTGCTCGAACGGCGCTTCCAGCCACTCCCCGGGATCGGCCGGCTCGTCCGCGGCGGTCACCCACAGCGTGGAGTCGGCCTCCTCCAGTCCGAACTCCTTGTGCCGGGAGGCGATCTCGTCCGGTTCGAACTCCCCGAACAGGATGCCCAGCGCCCCGTGCACCGTGCCTGCGGCCTCCGCGCCCGAGCCCTCCCCGTACTCGGCCGCCTCGACCCGCTGGGCCTGCGCCAGCAGCCGCTGCGGTTCCGCCACGGCGTAGTCGCGACGGATCAGCACACTGATCGCGTGGGGTTCCTCGGGGCCCGTGTACGGCGGCAGCGCGTCCTCCGTCCCCGGGATCTCGAAGGGCGTGACCTCGTCGTAGTGGTCGTAGAGCAGCTCGTCATACGCCTCGGCGGCCGCGGCCAGCTGGTTGAACGCCTCGTAGACGGCCGGGTCGTCCTCCCCCGACCTGCGTTCGACCGCCGCCAGGTGACGGTCGAGCGCGGTCTTGACCGCTTCGGCGGCGGCGCGTACCTCGGCAGCGGTGGGCTGCGCAGCATCAGACATAGTGCAGACGCTATCCGTACCGGGCCCCAACCCGCACAATAGATGCGATGCCGGAATACGAATTTGTCGACGTGTACGTACCACGCGGGGTGTCCCGCAAGGAGGCGACGCGTCTGCTGACGGACCATGCCGAGTACGGACACTGGGAGTTGGACCGACTGAGCCTCATGCGCGACGGCAGCCGCAGGGTGCGGTTGCGCCGGCGGATCATCCGCCAGGTACGCGCCACCTGGTGAGGCGGAGCACATGATCGGAGCGGGCCCCGCGGTGTCGGGACCCGCTCCGTCCTGCGTGCGGGTGCGTTATGCCGCGGCCCGCGCCTTGCGGTACAGCACGGCGCCCGCGAGCAGCGCTCCCGCGCCGACCGGCAGGACCATGCCGAGCGGCAGGTCGCTGCCGGTGTGGGCGAGCTGCGCGAGGCCCGGCTGCCCGGAGCCAGTGCCCTGCTGGACGACGTGCGCGGAACCGCCGGTCCCGGGCTGGTGACCGCCCGCGGCGGGCGGGGTGGCCGGCATACCCGGGTGTCCGGGCGTCCCGGGGTTGCCCGGCTGACCGGGGTGGCCCGGTGTCCCGGGGTTGCCCGGCGTTCCCGGCGGCGGCGTTCCGTGACCGCCCCCCGGAGGCGTCCCGTGCCCCCCGCCCGGCGGCAGGCTGTGGTCACCGCCCCCGGATCCGCTCCCGTTCGCGCAGTGGTTCCCGACGGCCGCGTTGCCGACGCCCACCACGTTGACGCTGTTGCCGCACACGTTGACCGGCACGTCGACCGGTACCTGGACGGTGTTGCCCGACCCCACGCCCGGCGACCCGCCGGTGTGCCCGCCCGCGTGCGAGCCGCCGTGCCCGCCGGAGTCGCCGTAGCCGCCCGAGGAGCTGCCGCCACTGTCATTGGCGCACTTGTTGCCCATGGACGGGTTGAGAGCGCCGACCACGTTCACGGTGTTGCCGCAGACGTTGACCGGCACGTGCACCGGCGCCTGCACGGTGTTGCCGGACAGCACGCCGGGCGAGTGCGCGGCGGAGCCGCTCGCGCCCGAGTCGGCGTGCGCGTAGCCGCCTGCCGCGGCGATCACGCCGGTGGCGGCGGCGACGGTCATGAGGCCCTTGCGGGTGCCCTGTCGCATTGGTGATTTCCCCCCTGCCTTCGATTCTGCTCTGTATTCCTGCAGCATTCCTGCAGCATTCCTGCAGCGGAATTGCGCTGTGCGCCTCTCCCGAAAAGACCGGTCGGGGCCCGGGCGCCGGGGGGGCGGGCGCCGGGGGGGCGGGGAGAGCCCCCCCCGGGGGGGGGGGGCGAAGGGTTGGGGGGGGGTGTAGGGAGGGGGGGTG